>JAXDRV010000018.1:0-8129 GCA_034090805.1 Clostridia bacterium | reverse complement strand
TTTTCATATCCATTTCCAAATATACCGCCCCGAACGATATACGTTCGGGGCGACACCCTTTCTTATTTTATTCCTGTACTGTGGTGAATACCTCGTTACAGAACGGGATTATTCCGTCTGTCAGTGATTTCCAAAGATAAGCCCTGGCATAGCTGTAGTTATCTTCCTTATTAACCGATACGGTGACTTCATTCCATGTTACAGCTCCTGTGCTGCCTTTTGTATTGGTAATGGTAGGCTTTACTGAATTTACATTTATCAGCCTGCCGTCTTTGTCATATGTTGCAAGGATGAGCATCGGCTCATGTCCCGTACCATTGTACGGCGGGTTGTAAGCACCTCCCAAAACATCGTTTGCAAACTGTACTGTTGCGGTAACATTCGTATCATCCGCCGTTATTGCGGCATCCTTATATATGAATATATCTCTGCTGTCTGTAACATCATCTATCGCATAGTCAGCGCCGTATCTGTGAATACTCGTAGTTACAGCTGTACTAAGAGCAGGATATTTAACCGGGTCAAAGGTTGTTACATACGGTGTAAACACCTCTTCCCCTGTTGACATATTTGTTACTCCGACTGTAACCGTATTCGTATAATAGTTGATATTGATATGATACTTATACCATGCATCGGCAGTTGTCCAGTTATTGTATCCGGTCTGCATATTTTCATTATCACTGTCAACACCGCCCAAGCCTATGCACATGGAATTTTCTCTTTGACTGTTGTTGAGTCCCACGACCTTAAGGGCATAATTCCATGTCACGTTGTTTGCCATTCTTGCAGACATAAGCAATTTATTGCTTATATCATCGGTACGCTTGCCCACCTTAAACAGCATTGAATAATCATAAACACCGGAGGTATAGCATAAGCTCTTGCCGCCACTTGTAACAGTAAGATAATTGGAAGAATCCCCCGTTGCGGAAGAATAAGCATCCTTTGCCGTAAGCTTCAAATATGAGTCTGTGCAGCTTGTGTTTGTCTTTTGAGTAAACAACGGCTCGCCTGTCTCTGTTAATGTATATTTAATTTTATCACTTTCTTTAAACTCAAAGCTTACCGCATCAGACTGCACTGTTGCCAGAATACTTGCATTTGCTGTTGGCATACCGCCTTCCGCTACATCTGTTATAACTTTTTCGACAACGGTACTGTCATCATCAAGGCATTTTATACCTACGGTTATTTTATTGCTTGCGGTTTCAGCCTCAACATAATAACGATACCATTTGTTTAAGCTGTGCCATCCACCGTTCTTCCCTGATGTAATATCGTCATTATATCCTTGACCCGCACCATTATCGAAATTGCCGACCGCTAAAGTAACCTGGCTGTCACCATTGTTTGTGTTTCCAAGACAATCCACCAGAAGAGAATAATGATACAAAGGATTTGTACTGCCACCGGGATTAAATCTGACTTTAAGTGTTCTGACATTCCAGTTATCTATATGATTCAAAGGCTTAAAATCAAAATTGTATCTTACAATCCCATCTGTATTACTTATACTTTTATCCGAAATGCTTATCGTGCCATTTGTTACATTTGGAGCTGTATCGGTATTGGCAAGCTTTTTTTCAAAAACAACCGTATGCTTGCTCACATCGTCCGAAACACTGCCCACAGTCTCGTTTGTAACATCAAAATATTGTTTTGCTGTGTTCAAGCCGCTTATGATGTTTGTATAGTCTATATGGACTCTACTGTCATCTGTCTCAGCAGCAGTTTTCCACTTGTCGTCACCGTACGTTACGGTATACCGCCAATAATCGCTGTCTGCGGCAAATGACGTAATACCCGCCGCCGGCAGTATCACGCAAGCGGATAAGCCTGCGCAAATAAGTTTTTTCATAATTTCCTTTGTCCGTTTCATAGTAGTAACCTCCTATTTTATTTTTTGATAATGTAATTATATCACATAAATGCAGTATTGATAATGGGGAAATTTTATACCCAATTTGCACCACCGCATTGAGTGACAAAGTTATACTGTTTTTCCGAATATATGGTATGCTCAGTTTATATCAAGTACACTGTCGGGCAGCTTAGTGAGATATTTTCTTAATATCTCCTGTGAAAATCCGTTTGCCTCGATTATGTCCTTATAAAAATATCCGCTCGGTCTTACAGTTCTTTCAAATGTTTGTCGGTCTACCGCCGCAAGTCCGAACCGGGGCGCATAGCTGCCCCATTCCCAGTTATCCATCAATGACCAGTACATATAACCTCTTACGTCAACACCGTTGTCTATCGCCTCCTTGATTGCCGAAAGATACAGTGCTATGTACACTATTCTGTAATCGTCATCATATGATGAACAGCCGTTTTCCGTAATATATACGGGTTTATCCTTTAATCGTTCCAGACAAGCCGTTACCCCCTCCGGATACATCTCGTCAAGATAAAACCGCTTGTTTATCATATCAAGCTTTTTTGACGAATAACGCTTTCCGTGTAAATCTGCTTTTCTTGAATCGACCATATTCCTCGTATATATATTTATTGCCCAGAAGTCAACGGAATCCTTTACCTCCGGTATGTATTCGGCATCCTGTCCCGGATAAATTATTTCTCCCGTTCTTACCGCATGGAAGAAAAACTCATTTATCTTAAAATCCCTGTACTGCGCCATGATGTTGTCAAGCTTATCATACGGTCGTTGCGGATACTGCATCACAAACGAATGCGCTGTGCTTACGGGGCGGTCGCTGTATTTTTTTATTATGTGATAAGCCTTCCCGTGAGCGATCACGGCATTTACGGTAAAATCCGTACCGTTGATTTCATTAAGCACGTTCCACATATCAACATACGGTGCAAAGTACGGGACAACCTTTTCAACATATCTTTCAAAATATTTGATATTTTCCCGATTATGAAATGCACCCTTTTGATAAAACCACTCCGGCTCCGTAAAATGGAAAAGCGTAAGACAAACCTTTATTCCGTTTGCCTGCAAAAGCTTAAGCTCGTTTACATAATGTAAAATCGCTTCCTCGCACCACTTCCCTTCCTCAGGCTCCATCCTTGACCACTCAACCGACATTCGATATATTTGGTGACCTAATTTTTTAAGAAGATTTATATCATCCTCGTACATCTCATAGCTGTTGCAAGCCATGCCGCATTTATCTTCAAACTCGCCGTTCTGCTCCGCTATATAATGATGATTGTATATGTTATTTCCCTCAATCTGCTGTGCCGCAGTTGCCGATCCCCATAGGAAACCTTCCGGGAGTTTAAAATCATGCAGTGAAAAAATATTATACATCGTATCCTCCTCCTAAATTCGCAGTGCCGAATTTATTTGCCTTGTTTTAAGAACGTTGTTATGCAACAAAATCCATAACAACGTTCTTATATTATTTCTTGTCATCCTCTTTCTCCTCGGACTTTTTATCTTCGGTATCGGACTCTGTGGTTTTTTCCTTTGCTGCTTTTACCTCATCGTATTCGGGAAGTACGACTATCGCATACGGCTCAACGCTCTTTTGCGCGCCTATACCGCTGCCCCATTCATAATATCCCTGTGAACCGCTCTCATCATCGGTATTGTTTACAAGCAGAGAAACTCGTATATAATTTTTCGGTCCCGGATATACATATGTGAACAATTCACCCATAGGAATGAATATCTTATACATAACACCCTTATCCGTATGAACGACAGTAGCATAATCCTTGGGATACAGCTCATTAGCTCTTGTGAACTGCGTCGGCAGCATTGCGCCTATATCCTGTGAAACCTGCTTGTAGAACAACACTCCGTCCTCCGTAAGCGCAAGCTGACATTCAAGTCTGTCTGTTCCCGATGTTGCGAGAGTTGTGTTAAACGCAAGCTGAACAGAGTCACCTCTCCACATATTTGCGATTTGATCAGTCTTTGCTGTTTGATAGAAATGCGGATCCTCAACATCGATTACAATATACAATCCGTCATCATCAATGTGAATAGCATGGCGAACACTGTAATTTGTAGGCTCAACTCCGTCACCTCTTGCAGCCCACTTCCAGCCGTCCGTTATCCATTCTATATCGTCATTTAACGCAAACGTCTTTTCGTCAAACGGCTTGCTCTTTGAATTGTCCACTCTTACAAGCGTATCACTCAGTTCCTCAAGCTTAGGAACAATCACCCTCTGCGATTCGGCTGTATAATACGGTTCCTTATAGTCCGACGCCAGCGCCGCATCATCGGTATATTTAATACCGTTGAGCTTTTCTTCATCAGCACCTACAATGTAATACAGCTTTTTAGCCTTTAGGTTGTTTACGTCAATGTTGTCCTTAAGCTCAAAATCATAAAGCTTTGTATTTTCACCTAAGAGTGCCTTTAATTCCTCAGGCATTGCAAAATCCTCTTTTGCGCTGTTCCAGAACATAACAAGCGGCTTGCCGTCATTTTTAAACCTTACCGCTTTAACGCTGCCGAACTCATATTCGCCCTCGTGAATAAATTCCTTGCCGAGCATTTTATTAAACGCAAACGCAACGCTTGCGCCCTGATACGGCTCATACCACGGATATGTTCTGTAAAATCCGTATGTCGAGTAATTCTTAACTCCGGCAGGTATAAGACTGTCGTCAACCGCACCAACCTCAAAATGGCAGTCCGCATATAAGCCGCGCTTAAGCTGATAGAGATTGTGCATGAGGATTTTCATGTTAGAGTCGCCATAATCACGGGGCTGTCCCGATGTCGCCGCTCCCGAATAAGCGTATGCCTCGGAATTTATTACCTTTTTACCGGTTACGTTATTTGCCTCCATAACCTGTTGGAACCAATCGGTGGTATTATATGTGCCGTGATGTGACACAACGTCTATAATATCCTTAAATTCCTCGTTTTTCATTGTATCGCCGAAGAACTGTGCGCCGCCCGATGACGCAAGATGTCCCGCCGTCCAGAACTCCATATCGGGATCAACAGCCTTTATTGCCTTTGCGGCGGTCAGTGACATTTCCGTGAATTTTTCCTCCGTATCGTACCAAAACGCTGTTCTTGCGTTTCCGTAATAAGGCTCATTGAAAAACTCTATTGCGGTTATTTTGTCCTTATATCGTTCGGTAAAGGCAGTCATTGACTCTGTAACAATGCTCATATCCTCCGGCGCATACAGACTGTAATGGAAGCCGCCGGTTGCAAGTCCGGTTTCGTTTTGATGCTCCTCCGGCACTGACCATCTCGGTGTTCCCATGATGTTTGCTGTTATATTCTTCATTCCTGCATTTATGCAGTTATTTATCTGAATATCCGAATTTGTCCAGTCGTATTTTCCTCGTTCTCTGTTAAATCCAAGTCTTGTACTTCTGTTGCCTCCGGAAGACTCCCAGCGAACCTGATGTATTCTGACTCCCGAATAGCCAAGCTTCGCGGCAATCTGTATCTCGCCGGCATCAAAAGCGCTTGAGGAAATCATGAGGTAGTCGCTCCTGTCCTCCATAGGCTTAGCCGTACCTCTCGTAACCAAAAATCCTCTTCTCGGTGACGGAACATCAAGAACGGTATTTCCCTGCTGCGCCGTATAGGTTGATGAGGTTATATATACATATCCGTCATCACTTTCCGCCTTTATCTCATATTCATAAAATCCCGTCTGCTCAGGCTTTACACTGAAGCCCTCCTTTATGACCTCCTGCTTGTTTTTTGTTTCGTTTTTTATAACATTACCGTCAATATCGTAGACCGTTGCATTAAATTTTGCATACGGTGCAAGCTGTTCGGGTTTTTCCGGGGTATATGTCACCTGGTCGCCAAGCTCATATATCGAATATTCCTTGTCATATGCAAACTGTGCCTCTGCATAGCCTGTCATATAATCCTCTACCGAAACGGTTATGTTATCGATATATATCTTTCCCGATGCCGGATTGGTATCTGATGTGTTTTGAGCAGACGCTCCGACTATTATTGTCAGAAGATTATAGTCCTCACCCGCCACAAATGTCGAGTTATCCCAATCTCTGTAAGGCAGAGTAAAGCTTTGCTTTGACCATTTTGTTGATAAAACATTTGTCTTATCGGGCTGAAGACCTCGCTGGCATATATACTTTCCGTCCTGAGTGCAGTTGACCTTTGCCATTGCAATATTATTGCTGAAATCCTCCGAACATTTAGCGTAAAAGCTAACCCTTATCCGCTGCTTTGTCATCGGTGCCGGTATAGACTTTGACATGAATCCTCCGTACGAATTCGGAAATGCCGGTATCACTCCGCATCCGCTGCCCTCAAAGGAATTGTCGGAGCTGTCTGTTATGTACTCAGGTGTAATGCTGTAGCCTCTGCCGTATCCCCAGTCGTAAAAGCCTGTGCCTCCTTCACTTTGCTCAAAGCCGTATGTATAGATATATTCCGAAAACAGATTATCGACAAGGTTTACCGCATTTATTAACTCACGGCTCAAATATGCGTATGAGCTTACCTCTAAGTTTCCGTAATAAAGATAACCCTTTGCGTCATCACGATTTTCGCCGTTAAATGACGTTCCCTGTACAATGCTTATCGATGTCGCATCTCTGTCCTTGTACTTTTCACTGTCAAGCGTTACGGAAAAATCCTGCCATTCGGTTGTCACCTGCTGTTCCGGATTGAAAAAGTCCGAACCGATATATGTATCACCCGAATAGTACAGCACGACTATTACGGGACGGTTTCCGGCATAATCCTCGCTGCATCGTGCCTTGAAATCTATCTTATAGGCGTATTTCGTTTTATCAAGAGTTATTCTTGCCGTCCCTGTCTGATGAAGTCCGACAAACGAACGAGGCACTGCCGCCATATATGCCGCATATCCCGCTCCCGTCACCGAGGTTTCATCTGTAAAGCCGGTTTCCATTTTATATAAATCTATCGGGCCCCAGTCATAGAAGCCCCAGTTTTGTATATAATGTTCCCCGTTTCTCGTGTTTAATTTAAGGTTTGTAAAATCATCTTTAAGCTCCGTTGACTTTTCCAGTTCATCAAGTGACTTGATATTGTCTTTTTGGGCTATGAGTCCCGTATTGTTGAAAACATAAATTCCGTTTACAATCTCAACGTCATAACCCACCGCCTCCGCCGTTATTGTTGCCGGCAAAAACACGCCTTTACCGTTATATTCGGCAAAATTTTCTATATATTTGCCCTCACCGTTTACATACACTGCGTCCTCGCCTATGCGTATGGAAGCGGTTATATCATCCTTTTTTATGGTAAAGGTTTCGCTGTCTTGGCTATAGCTGACCGCCGCATCAAGCATAGCCGCAGCAATATTCGGCATGAGGAAGATTTCGTCCTCGGAGTATTTTGGAAAATACTCATTATTGACGGTGCTGAAATATTTTTTCTCGCCGTTTTTATAGTAAAACGCTTTTCCCGGCATCAGAAGAACAGACTCATTCTTAAGCCTTTCATAAAGCTGCGCCGTAACGTTTTGCGGCTCGGTATCCGATGCCGAAGACGGAGTGTCGGCAAATGCCGTAATACAGTTTACGGACAGCATTATTGCCGATAACACAAATGCCGAGATTTGTTTTAAATTTATTTGCTTTAATCTCATTGTTATTGCTCCTATATGAATTATTGCGCATTCTTGTACAGTGTTCCGTACTCCGCCGGATTCGGATTGCAGTTATACAAGCCTCCTCCGAACGTCCATGCGCCGTATATGGTGTTTGCATCCCGGTTTATTACCGCAATTGACATCTTAATTCTGCTGCTTGAATTACTTGCAAAGGCAATCTCGCTGAACGGAATTTTCACCGTATATGTTATTCTCTTTTCACTGCTGTTATTGGCAGTTGAAACGGTAACATAGCTGCTGTCAAGCACAGTCCCCGAGGGACTGCCGGAGGTGATTGAGGAGCCTGTTTCGGCGGCATGCGCCTTATACAGCACCGCATTGCCGTTTACCATGCCTATATGAAATTCGTCACGCTCCTCGGCTTTGCCGTTTCCGTTTGAGTCAAAGGCGATAACAACCGAATCATAATTTAAAATATCCTCATTACTCTTTGCATCCATTGTTATCGAGGCGTCCTGCACATAGAACTGAAACTCTATACCCTTAAATCCAAACAGCGAATATTTATATGCTGCCTTTGCAGCCGCACCGGAATGACTTTCATGGTCAAGCGGATTT
>JAXDRV010000017.1:0-14511 GCA_034090805.1 Clostridia bacterium | reverse complement strand
CATCATAACCCAGAGCTTTTAATACCGACCACCGCTGATGTCCGCCGATAATGGTCATGTCCGAATTTACAATGATAGGATCAACATATCCAAACTCCGTTATGCTGTTTTTTATCTTCTCATATTCCGCATCACCCGGTTTTAATTTCTTTCTCGGATTGTAGCTTGCAGGAATGAGTGCGTTAATTTTCAGTTTTTTAAATTCCATTTTATATTAAATCCTTTCTCAACACTTTAAGTTTGCAAGAAAATCGTTCAGATTGCCGTCTTGCAGCGAGTGGTGCTGTACATGGGTACTGCCCCGAGCAAAAGGCGGTGATATGGGCAATTTTATTCAAACTTAGTTCCTCCAAATCGGTCTTTTATATAACATTCATGACTGCAAAATTTTCTGTGCCTGTTCCCATAACTAATGAATTGCTTATGACAGTAACTGCATTCGCATTGATACATTGCGTCACGGCTGCGATTGATTTTATCTGCGTTTTGTTTCCACCACTCTCGGCGGCACTCATCGCAGCAAAACTTCCGTTTTCGTCCGTGATGCTTAGATTCAAGAGGCTTTGAACAGTTAAGGCACAGCACTCCGTTTTTAACTTTGAGTTCCATGTTTTTCTGCATAACCTCTGCATTTCCGTTTAAGCCATACTTTCTGCAAAAGCCTCTCACGGCATCGCGTGAAAGACCAAGAACATACGCAATCGCCTTATATCCCATACCGCTTGCCCGCAGTTCGGGGATTTTCATTTTTTCGTATTCTGTCATCAGCTCACCTCATTTCGTGAAATGTTTTTCAAAAAAACATATAAAAAACACTCAAAAATGCATTAAAAACGCA
The DNA here is from genome assembly GCA_034090805.1 of Clostridia bacterium. Lineage (GTDB taxonomy): Bacteria > Bacillota > Clostridia > UBA1381 > UBA1381 > Ornithomonoglobus_A. Next base: position 13,673 of record JAXDRV010000017.1, on the reverse strand, counting down.
TAGTTTTGAGTGTTTTTTGGAAATTTAAGTTTTTAATTTAAAAACCTCTGAAAACCGCATAGCAGCTTGGTTTTCAGAGGTTTTTACCGTTATTTTGCGTTATACCTTTTGGCAAAATAAAATGCCTTTAAACACAGTCGGCACAAGGCTTTGCGCTATTTCGCAGGGGGTCCCCCCTCGCTAATTTTGCGAAAATTCACACGAAGGGTGGGCGCGGTCTTGGTTTTAAGCCATTTTTGAGATTCAGACCCCCCTGGGGCAGGGGGTCTGATACCCATATGTTGGTGTTCTGTCAAATTTTCCGGTTTTTCTGTCATGACACCGCTTGCACAGGCTCTGCCAGTTGCTTTCGTCCCACATCAGTTTTTGATTGCCGCGGTGGGGAACGATATGGTCAACCACCGTTGCCGGAGTAAGCTTGCCTTGCCGTTTACATTCACAGCAGAGCGGATGAGCTTTTAAGTACAGCTTTGAGAGTCTGCGCCATTTGGAATTGTAGCCGCGGCTGTGTGCGCTTTCCCTTTGATAGAGAGGTGCGTGCTTTGTGCAGTACATATCGCTTGTCAGTTCCGGGCAGCCGGGATGCCGGCAAGGTTTTAACGGTTTCATCGGCATTCTTACCACCTCATCCTTTCGGAGTGATTTTTTTATTTTTCTGTCGATTATATAATATCACAAAGTTAAAGCGGTTGCAATAAGGAACTGTATGGAACTAAGCGGAACTACATGGTCTTTTTTTATTTTTTTAATAATTCATCCAGTTTAATCAGACCTTTGGCATGCAGCTTTCGTATGTAACGTTCTGAAAAACAAATATCCTTGGCAATCATTTTCCATGTTTTATTTTCGGCATACCTCAGCCAAAGTATTCTCTTTTGCGTTTCATCTTCAAGCTTGTCCAGCTGTTCCCATACTTCTGCTTTTAAATCCACCAGTCTGCTCTCTTCATTTTCAATCTGCCGTTCAAGGTCAATAACCTTTGCCAGGATTTTTTCAAGCGGATTATTATCTCTCGTTTGCTGTACGGCATCTCCCAAATACTTTATGGATGTATTCATCGCAACGTCTCTCAATGTTCTGCATCGCTGTCGCTTTCTTTTAATATCATCATAAAGCAGTGAAATACTTTTTAAATATTCTTTAGCAGTCATGATAATTCCTCCATTTCGTTTAATATATTTTTTACATCTTCCAAACTTCTGACCACCGTAGCTGTTCCGCCGGCACGGTTAATGTTTCTTAGCTGAACTTCCTGCAACGCTGTGGTTCTGCCTTTGTCGGTTTTAACCTCAAATCCTATGAAATGCCCGTGATAACAGCAGATAATATCCGGTATGCCGGAGCTTCCGTAACTGCCGCCGTGTTCTTTAAAGCAGAAACATTTGTCAAGGCTTTTAAGATACTTTAATATTTTGTTGGTTATATTCTTTTCAAGCATGGTTTTTATCCTTTCTTGTAAGTAACACTGCGTGTTACGCCCTTCATACAGTCGGTGATACGCTTAAACCTATACTGTAACTATATTTATATATACTGTAACAATGTAACATGGTTTTCACTCCTCGCGTATGTGAGGTAATCCCACTTTTATAATATATATTTATATATCTATATGAGGGTGTGTGAAAACCGTGTGCGCCGTGTGCGGTTGTGACAAATCTCCGTATTTGGCTTTGTTATGCGGTTTTTGAACTGGGATTTGTAACACTTAAAAACCATCACCCCAATGGTTTTATTTCATTTTCAACTTCCAACTGCACCACATAATATCTTTTTTGCACTCCGTTAACACGTTTTTGCTTCTGGCGTTTGCCGTTCCATTTTTTCATGTAACCCCGTTCAAAGAATCCCGTCATACATTTTTCTATTGGATAATTCTTTTTACTTAGCGCTTCTTCTAAAGCAAACTTAGTTACATAATAAGTGCCGGCATCTTCTTTTACACCGAATCTAACATTCGCATCCTCGCCAAACGCCTTATCATTTGCCACACACCAGTCGGTTACATACTGCCAGGCACGAGATATTATATCCTCTTTTTCGAGTGATGCATTGTTTTCAAGCATCAACGCAGCTGTGTTCACAGCATCGCTAAAGGCCTTTACTTCATTGTTTTCCCAAATCCACATATCTGAGTAATAATCACCGAGTGCGATGACCGCAGCATTGTCAAGGTGTGTAGCAGAGGACAGCTTGTCCTTAATTGCCGCCCTAATTCTTTCAAAATCATGCTGCACCATATCTTTTCTTAAGCTTATTTCATTGCACAGCCTTTCAACGAATTTTCGCCCTGCAAATCCGTAATTCTTTTCACTGATATTATGCAGCTCGGACGCAAAACCTTTGTCGTCAACAGGGACTCCGTGTATCTCCATAACACGGGTATTCATTCCGTCATGCGAATCGTCCGAAAGAAGAGGTTCTTCTGCCGTTGATAAAACTATCAGCCGCCAGTTTGTCATGCTCTGAATGCCGCCTTCTTTGCTGCCTCTGATTCTTCCGAACCCATTCGATAAACCATAAACAATCTGTGCCATGGGCAGGCGGTTCTCGTTCGCAAGCTGCCTCTCATCAAGTCCATAGAGAATATTTCTTAAAGTATCAGCTTTTCTTTCCAAACCTACCGCCGTTGCATTAAAGCTGCCCATAAGCTTTAACGGATCACCCCAGACAGACACCGCCATCTTACACGCTGCCGACTTACCGCTTGTTGTATCATGCCAGATATTCAAGAAAAACACACGATGTGATAACGGTTTCAGAAGCACCGATGCAAAGGACGACGCAAGCATAAATCTGCCGTAATGATTCTCTCGGAGTTTTGCGGCATATTCAAGCCACACATCAAAGCTGCCTTGTTCTGCAAGACTTTTATGTATTTCATTTGAATCTTCAAAATCCGTTTCAAAGCAGATGTTATTCTTTGCGGTATAGGGAAAGAATGATGTATCATCAATCCACCCGAGCCGCTCGGTTGATTTCATAAGCGGAATATTTTTAACGTTCGCATTCTCATAATCATATAAATAGTCCACCATATCCGAGGAGTTTTTTGAAGCCACCGGAAATCCTCTGTCCGCACAGCTTATGATGGACGATTTATTAAAAGCCGCAGACCTCGTCACCACAATGCTTGTCCACACATTATCTCGGTAAAACGATAGTTCAACTTTCTCCGAACACGCATCTACATTTTTAAATCTCTTTGTGATAACCACAGGAGATGGACACACCGTGACAACAGTATTGCCATCCTTTGAATATACAATTTTCTGTATCCCATGCTCCATTGTAACATTCCAGTTTGCAGGCTGAACTGCACCGTTTAAAGCGATTCCGTCAAGATTTAAGGGCATAGCGGTGTCCTCAACCACCGTATATGATTTATTTTTAAAATTCACTGCCGCCTCAAAGTCCTTTATCGTGCATTTGCCTTTAAGCTTTAACTTGAATTTCCCGTATGCCGCAGGAGCGTTTTTCTTTGCATATGCCATAAGCTCAACTGTCTTATCATCAAAAATCATATCCTCAGATATGTCACTGCCGGCAAGCTCCTCTGCTTGTTCTGCCATACTCAAAACGGCATAGGCAACCGGCGCTTTAACACTGCAATCTTTACAGTTCTTAAAGCCGAGCCTTTCTTGTATATACAGGCAGGTATGCGGTTTATGCTCATTTATTGCATGACGGATTTTATCATCGGTTTCAGCTTTGCTGTACCTCGGATACGGTTTTGAAATCTCATGTACAAGCTCCGCTCCGTCCTTTGTAAGAGACATATTTGTAACAAAAGCATACCATTCGGGTTCTGAAAGTCTTGCTGCATTTTCCTTGCAGTATTTGCAGAACGCACATTTATCCATAAGCCTTTGACCGCTGCCGACTTCGCCGTTAAACTCTGCTCGTAAACCTTCACTGTAATCGAGCATTTTAATTTCCGGCAAGTGTTCGGTCAATTCTGCCTGCGTATACTGAATTTGCGGTTCAAACTTTATGCATTCAACCAATACCGGCTCCTGCTTCGAGTGATAAAATCTCGGTATTCTCATGCACCGGCTTTCATTCTGACACATTGAATCACCGGCAAATTGTTTTACCAAACGAAGCTGTATTTCACGGAACTTTGATACTTCCGCATTCTTCATCAGCCAGTAGCAATGCAGTGATTTCCTTGTTTTCACAATGATTGACGGCGGGAGAGCAAATGCATTGATTTTCTCCTGCTGCTCCTCAAAGCTCCCGGTATCCATCTCAACAAACTGCGCATTTATTCTTGTTATTTCCTCATCGGTATGCCCTCCGGAATTTACAACAAAGAATATGCCACGGTGTTTTTTGTTGTGCTGTTTAAGTGTCGAGAGCAAAACGTCAATGTTTTTTAGTTTTTCCGTATATTTATTCCCTTTGTATTCCGGATCTTCTGCCTTGCGGTCGGAAAATACACGGATGCAAGCCTCGTCATTCTCCGAATAAAATGCAGATAAAAATGTTTTAATATCCATATCATTTTGCCTCCTTACACTCAGTATTAAAATATCTTATTGGAATACCTCTTTTTTCAGCAAACTCTATTTCTTTTGCCATACCCTCGGTTATCTTTTCTCCAAACACCCACAATTCATGACACCGTTTAAGCATCTGCAGTCCAAGAGCCAGTCCCATTTCTCTTTCTTCGCCGATTTCATCATTTAAGAATTGTGTTAAAAACAAATGCGGCACTATCGGTACAGCTGTTTGCTTTGAAACAAATCTTGCATATTGCTTTGCATTTCTAACATTCGTTTTTATATCACCCTTATACGGACTTGCTATGTATATCCATTTCATAAACCACTCACCGTTTGCAATTTTATGTTTTTTCTTTTCTTCCAGTTCCAATTTATGCATAACGGCATATGATGTAGGGTCGGGATATTTCTCTGAATTAAAGTAATTTGCCATGTTACAGTTCCTCCATATTCCCGAAACTGTGCCCCTTTGCGCCTTCTGCTTTAAGTGGCACATCAAATTCCGGAAAAGGCCGCTGTTCCATGCACTCTTTTATGATTGTGCAAGCTTCATCGACTTTGTTTCTTGGCACTTCAAACAAGATTTCGTCATGTATCGTAAGCAGCGGTTTTATGTACGGGTATTCCTCAAGCTTTGATAAGATTCGTACCATTGCAAGCTTTAAGATATCTGCGGCAGTTCCCTGAATCGGAGTATTCAACGCACACCGCTGCCAGTAGGAACGCATTCCTATATCCGGTGAATATATGCCTTTTAAAATTCTCCGTCTGCCGAATGCAGTTTCCGAATATCCGCAGTTTGACGCGTCTTGCTTTGTGTTCTTCTGCCACTCGGCTAACTTTGGATAACCATTTTTAAGACTTTCGATAATGTCTGTACACTCCTGTTTTGTTTTTTCAATCCCGGCTTTTTTGAGATTTCGCATAAGCCCGTTCGGGAACAATCCGTAAAACACACCAAAATTACAGTTCTTCGCAATTGAGCGGCGCTCCTTATAGTGCGGAGCGTTTTTGTCTATGGCTTCTTCAAAGGGAATGCCATATATTACACTCGTCGTCTGTGCATGAATATCCCCGTCATTTTTGTATGTTTCGAGCATTTTAGCGTCCCTGCAATACCATGAACCGACACGCAGTTCTATCTGTGAGAAATCAAAATCAATAAATATGTGTCCCTCATTCGGTATCAGAAAGTTACGGATACCGATTGGGTCATTATCCTTTCTCGGCATATTTTGAAGATTAGGATTTCTTGATGCAAATCGTCCGGTATCCGTTCCAAGCTGAAAGAATGAAGTGTGTATACAGCCTGTGGCACTGCTTACCGCATTTAAAAATCCGTCAATATACGTTGATTTTATCTTGTTCCATTTTCGATAATCATGTATTAGATTTAAAAACGGTAATATTTCCGGCTTATTTTTTTCGCACCAATCCTTTAAAAGTATCAGGCTTTCTTCGTCCGCGGCCGCTTGATACTTTGCCGTGGTTTTCATAACCGGAAGCTTTAAATCCTCATACAGATATTTCTTAAAAGCATCGGTTGACGCATTTGCTCCGAGGTCAATTTCCGTGCCCGCGAACTTATGTATTTTCTTTCGTATTTCGTTGATTTTTTCTTCTGCTTCAAACTGTTTCTCATACATCAGTGCTTTATTGACCTTCACGCCGTGATATTTCATAATCCCCACAAACACAGCTGTCGGAGATTCAATATTTTCTATGATTTTTCTGTGTTTTGGAAGATTTTTATCAAACCATGAATTAAACAGCTTGTACAATTGCAGCGCATAATCGGAATCGGCACAGGCATAGCGTATTGTTTCGTAATCCTCCGGGTTAAGCTCATCAAAATGCTTACCGGTGGTGACTTCTTCAAATTTGGGGAGGTCAACCTTCAATAGCTGCGGAACAAGCGTTTTAAGTCCGCTGTCCGAAAGAGTACGGAACTCTGTTTTTGACTTCAACGTCATCATCGCCGCAAGTAAGGTGTCATACACCGGCGGTTTTATGAGGATTCCGTTTGCGTATAAAAACATTGTTTCAAATGCAAGATTGTGTGCAATTTTTACGGCGCTGCTCTTTGCAAATTCTTTCAATATTCCAAACATATCAATATTTAAGCTTGTATTTTTATGCGCAATCGGTGCATAGATTCCCGTGCCTACTTTCACCGAAAACGATACTCCGACAATGTGTGATTTGTGTGGATCGATTGCCGCCATAGGTTCCTCTCTATATTCATCATTTGGTGCGGTTTCAAAGTCAAAGCTGATAATATCTGCATTTTTTAAATACTTCTTTACATCATCTGTGCTTTTTGCTAATTTATATTCAGACATTGTATTTTCCTTTCCGTGAGTGTATCGGGGCGGTATATTCGCCCCATGTACTCACTGTTTATTTATTCAAGCGGCTGTATAACTTCGCCGGTTTCTGTATTGACTATTGGCTGCGCCGGTTCTTCCGTATCCATAAAATCAATATTTCTTGTAATCGGTCTTATGCTTTCTCCGAATTTTTTTAGAATTTCGGCATTTTCCGGTGACAGTTTCTCCACTACCGCAAACTGTACCTGTGAATATGCGATACCGGTATTGTTTGTTGCTTTTTTAAGCGTAAGTTTTGTAACAACCCCATATGAGCGCAGTCCTTTTGTTACAATGCGCTTTGCAAGATAATCCGATAACGATTTCAGCGATGTCGGCGGTATTGTTACAACCACCGGATACAGTTCTCCGCTGCGAAGAATATATAACCTATGCGCATTTTTGCACGCTTTACTTTGTCCGTCCTCGCCGCTTCCAAATTTGTTATACGGGCACTTTGCACATTCGCCGCCGGGAGTCCCTATTCCGATACGATTATCCGTTGAATAACAATTCGGTGCAATATTCTGTCCGTTATATTTCTCCGTCCAAAAGCTGTTTAACGGATAATGGTCGACTATGACGCCGATAACCTCTTTTTCACTATCGGGAGAATCGGGATCTTCGCCCGGAACTTCAAATGCCAAGCCACCACCGGCAGGAATCTTAATCTTGTCAAGGCTAATGTTTAAGCCGTTCAGCTCCTCCATAATGCCATCGGTTACATCATTACTCATGTTCGGAATTACATATCCGGCGTTCGTTTTTATTAATTCACTACTCATAATTCAATACCTCCGTAATTTTATGCTTTTCTTAAATTAACCGTAACTTTATCAAATACATTTACCTTGCCCTCAAGCCAATCGGGAATTTGGTCATCATTATCCGCCATCTGTTCCTTTACAAATGCCGACAGTGAATTGGCGTTCACTGTTTCTGTAATCAGTGAACCGTATCCCTCGTTTTTGAGTGCCTCATACAATTCAGCTTTATTCTCTTTAACCGCTGACGCATACATCTTTGTACAAAGGTAGAACAAGGTGCCGGAACGATTGAAACTCTGTGTTTCGGAGCTTGCCATTTCCAGTGACAGCTTGTACTCCGTTTCTTCAATCTCCGCATTGTTTTTCTTTGTTTCCTCTGCAAGATGCTGTTTTTTATCACGCAGTTCTTTGAGCTTATCGGCAAGTTCAAACATATCATTCATTTTAAAATCGACCTCCAATCGTCTACAATTTTTGTTGCTATATTTTCTTTTTGTTCCAATGCTTTTAACACAGTTTCATCAACCGTATTCTTCACAATAAGATGTATGTACAGACAGTTATTTTTCTGTCCGATACGGTGAATCCTTGCTTTCGCCTGTGAATAATCGGCAAAGTTATATGAAAGCGAATAGAATACCATTGTGCTTGCAGCAGTCAGCGTAAGTCCCATTGATACCGTTTGCAGCTGACCGACAAATACCATGCATTCGGGATTGTTCTGAAAAGCATCGACCTCCGCCGCTCTGTCCTTGACCTCGCCGCAAATATGTGCATACTTGATTTTTTTCTGATCAAGCATTCTGCATATTTCTTTAATTTCGGGTATAAACCGTGCGATCACCACAATCTTTTTGTTTTCGGAAATCGCGGTATCGATAATATCCTCAAGCGCATCAAGCTTTGCCGATGATATCTGCTCATACCACTCCAATTCCTCATCCGGTCGAATAAATCCGCCTGTTATCTGCTGCAAACGCAGAAGCCATGTGAGGATATTTGTTGCAGTTACCGCCACAGGGGCTCCCTGTTCACCCTTTGAAAGTTCTATATAGCTTTTTTTCACAAATGATTTGTACAATTTTTGTGCCTTGTCCTCCAAAGTAACCGGTCGGATTTCATCAATTGTATCAGGCAAATCGAGTGCTTCGGCTTTTGTAACACGGAATGCAATGCTGTGCGCTTTCTTCACAAGCTCCGGAAGCTTGCGCCAGCCAATCGGCTGATTGTACGTGCCAAGTACCGCATATTCATTTTTAAATGCATAAAAGCTTTTGCCGAATATGCTGTCATCCAATACCTTATATTGCGAGAAGAAATCCAACGGGTTATTTTGTATCGGTGTTCCCGTTAAAATCAATCTGTATTTGCATACCTTTGCAATCCGGTATGTTGCCTTGCTCATTTTTGCCGTAGGATTTTTTATCTTGCTGCTCTCATCACAAATGAGGGAATCCGGATGCCATGCTGTAAGCTCTTTTTCTATCAAGGGAACACTGTCATAATTTACAACGGCAACCTCTAAGCCTTTATGCGGTATGGTTTTTAATTGATCCGTCTTTTTTGCAGAAGTTCCCGTCAACACCGAAAGCGAATACAGGAAATCCGCGAACTTTGAAAACTCGTCCTCCCATACAGCAACAATAGATTTCGGTGCAAGGATAAGCAAACGCTTTATTTTCCCTGTTAAATATGCTTTCCCGACAATGGCTATTGAAGTTATGGTTTTTCCCGTCCCCATTTCCATGAGCAGTGCAAAACCGGGAGACACGCCGTTGTTGCCAATAATAGCCATGCTCCGGCAGGCAAGATTGTAACCTTTAAGCTGATGTTCATATGGTGAAACTTTAAGCGGTGCTGAAATGAATGTTTGAGGTTCTTCCAACCCCTCACATACATACTCCTTTTTCATTTTCCGAAGCTCGCTTGATAACTCACAACCCAGCAAATCCAACGTTTCAATATTGTACGCTCCGGCAGGAATGCTCCATGCCTTTTCTTCCGGATGCCATTGCCTTCCCGGTATTTCCTTGATACTTTCCTTTTGAACAAATGCGTCATAGATAAAAATTCTGTTATCTCTGAACACTGCCCTCATCAAATCCCTCCTCGTCTGTTTTTGGATTCTGAAAGACACTATACTCACGCAAGGGATTTTTTGTGAATTTTGTGATGATGCTACAGAGTATCCGTTTTTCTTTATTGCTTACATTCTGCATTAAGTTATATAGAAAATCTTCTTCCGCGTCGGTAAGATAATTTTTGTAGCTTCTGTATTCTGGTAATATGTATATACCGCCGCCATTACCTTGCTTAGTATAGATAGGAGCAATAGTACTGAGAAAGACCACGTCACGATTAATGGTTGCAAGTGAAACATTAAATTCTTCTGCAAGCTCTAATCGTGTAGCATATTTTACTGTTGTAATATATATCAGCATTTTAGTTCGGCGTTCAAATACACATAACTTGTCTTTCATGCCATGCCCCTCCTTTCGGCCGGAGTATAGCATTCAAACTTATCAAAAACTGATAAGTTTGAAAAAATATTTTTAAAAATTTTCAACTTTTTTGTTTCCATATTCATTTCCTCCATAAATCTAAAGTTTTTAAATGAATATGGTTTTATGGGTATCTTATGGGCGGAAATGCCCAAGAAACTGATACATATAGATAAAAATGTGCATTAAAAATCTTAATAACAGATTTTTTGCACAAGAGATTAAAAAAATTTTGTAATAAAAATTCGATTGCCGTTTTAAACGCTTTTGATTTGTTGCTTTTCGTTGAAAAACAACATAATATTTTGATTTTGGAGTATTTATTTAGAAAAAGAACAAATTTCGCACCAAAATATATAAAAGCCGAATTTGTCAATCGACTTTTTTTGACAAATTCGGCTTTTGGGTTATTGTATTATAAATTCTAATTATTTTATCCTTGTGTTTTTTTATTTTAATCTTCACTCACTCCGGTCGTTTATTACTTATTTATTATCATTCATAACCTATAATAAGCCAGCAGCGTCGAAAATGAAGCAACTGTTGAGTTGATACATAGGTCAACTAATTATTATCATCTATGCAAAAAGAAAACAGTTTCATTTGACCGTTTCTCATTCTGTTTATAAAATCACGCTCGTCAGAAATGGGTTCATCACAGCTTAAACCCGCAAGTTGTTTTTGATTTCCGGCTTTATGATTGTCGCTTCCCGCACTTTCTATCAGTGCATAATTTTCGGCATACAGTTTTGCCATGTAGTTTTCAAAATCTGTTCTGCATCCGTTAATCACCTCAACGCCGTGCACACATCTCGGAAACAGCCGGATGTGATCGATATATTCAGCCTCACGATGCGGATGAGCCTGAATAACAAGAGCGCCGCTCTTCATCATAAATTTAAGCTCCTCCGTTTTTTCCATTTCCATGATCTGAGGATTTTTAAGATACCAAGACTTGTCAAGTCCATAGATTAAAAAATCGGTCCCATAATACGACAGCTCAACGCCGCAAAAAACCTTTATGCCGATTTCTTTTCCTATTTTTACACCCTCTTCATAGTCGGAAAAATAAAAATTTATCTTCTTCTCGTAAGGCATATTCATGTCAGCATTTATATTTCCGTCAAGAAAATGATTAGTAATAAATACCCCATCATAGCTCATTTCCTTGTAAAATTGCAAAGTTTCTCTGACGCCCGCAACAGCGCATCTGCTTACAGGAAAGGTATGAAGATGCGTTTCATATTTGTACATATCAATTTATACTCCTGTTTCAACAAAACAATAATCATTATCCCATTGCTGCTCCGCATTCTCATTCCACAAGCACGATTCCTTAAAGAAACTTGATGGGCAGACAACATGACATTCACCCTCCTTAAGATGATGCGGACCCAATAAATTACGCAGATTGTTTACTAATGTAAGCTTTATCTTCGTTTTTCCTTTTACGCCGAAATCCTTAAGCGAAAGACGGTCTGATGTCATCATAGTTTTTTCCGTACCGTTTATTTCAACCCGCACAACATTAATTCCCCTTCGGTCAATGCTTAAAACAGGATTATCCCCGACAATATCAATTTCACCTTCCAATTTCATTTCACCGCAGAAAAACGGAAAGCCCTGCTGCTCAATATTTTCAAGAGAGATATTTGCACTCGGTTCGTCTATCTCAAAATCTCCGCAATACCGCACCGCTTTTTTATCAAGCTTTGTCCATTCTCCTACTGTCTTTACACTAAAATCGCCCACAAGATAAACTGCTTCAATTTCCATATCATAAGCCAGTTTGTTCTTTTCGCTTTCAAATATGAAGCTCTTTCTTCTGCTTTCATAAAACTCCTCGGACTGAACAAAGTCACATTCAAAAGAAACAGTGTTTTCTCCAAGCTTAACATATTCCGAAATATCCAGTTTTTTAAAGCTCTTATCCGCAAAATATCCCGCATACTTTTTATCAATGTCTACACCGTTAATCTGTATTTTGAATTTCTCCGGAGTTTCGCATACCAGGAACAATTCTTCCGGCATATAATTTATCATAACATGATAATCCTGATGTATTTTTACCGCTCTTTCCAAAGCGTTGGCTCTCTCACAAATGTTCAAAACATAGCCGTTTTTCTCCTGCAATTCGCCGTCAAAATAATAATCGCACATATCAAGCAAAAGCACATTTTCCGTTTGTGATAAAAGCTTAAATTTTCCTTCCGGTCTGATGTATGAGGCTTCCGAAATAACGGCTGATGTGTTTTTAACACCGTTTTCAATAATCATCAGGCTGTCCCACGGTTCAAATTCATACCGACCGCCGAACTCTCTTAAATCTCCCGAATAAATATCGAGAATTTCTCCGTTTACATTAAACGCCGCTTTTTCGTAATTTGCCGATGTATTAACAAAATAATGAACCGTAAAGTCCTCGCAGCAGCGCTTAGTGTATGTAATGTTTTCATTATCAACAATATCATTTGCATTAAGTTCATCGGCGGTTATTAGCCTTCCGCCTGTCTTTACAAATTCTTTTAACAGCTTTTCGGTGTTATCGAGCAGTATATCGCAGTGTTCGCAAATTACCCTGTCATAGCTTTGTTCACCTATAATTATTTTTCCGTCTTTTACCGTTGCATGGCGCTCCATAATAGTTTCATCACCGAAATGATACAAAATATGCTTGCGTTCCAAGGTATCGACAATTTGGATAAATCTCTTGTCAAGCTCCGTCAAGCCCTCATTTTTTTCATTATCAAACAATGACCATGCCGTTGTCTGCGGGTGCAGCACAAGCACCTTCGCTTCTTTTTTAGTCTGTGAAAGTATCTTGCTTTCTCTTGACATTGCCTCGTTAAATTTGTCATAGTCACTCCACCACGGCTGCTGATAATACATTGCCGGAGGATAATCCCTCTTTCTTATTCCGCGCAGGGAATACCCCTCAAGATGCTGACACAGAAGATTTATTCCATGCACCATCTGCCATTCATAAATACCCTTAAGCTCCGCAAAGCTGACATTATGTCCGCAAAGGGCAAAGGTTTCCGATAAAATACGTTCCTTACCAAGCTGTTCACATACCGATGACACCTGCATCGGAGTAAGACAGCTGTAAATATTTCTTCCGAGCCAGTCCATTCCGGGTATATGCATATACTCATAGTGCGGCATACAAGCTCCGTTTGTTATAAGCTGACATTCAAGCTTATCCTCCAATACCAAATGTCCGGTAAGCTTCAGTCCTCTTTCACTGCACCAATCATAGATTTGTTTCATAAATGCAGATGAGAACAAATCCGTAACCATTTTCCAAAACTTCACTCTTGTGTTTTTGTAATCACCAACAGGCAAATACAATTCTTCAAGATGCTCTAAAATATTCTCCGAATATCGCTCTCTGTACTCATCTTCAAACACAAAGCTCCATGGTATTCCATTTCTTGAAATTTGAGGCTCATCAGTGAAAAATCCCTCTATTTCATTACCATATCTTTCATATTAAGGCTCATTCTATGTTTTTATAAACTAGGCTAT
>JAXDRV010000016.1:0-6807 GCA_034090805.1 Clostridia bacterium | reverse complement strand
TTTTCACAGCTCATGTTGACAACATGGTATTAAACGGCACGGCGTACCCTAAGCATGAGGTGAACTATGAACAGACGATAGTAAGTCCGGCGGCTACATTTATATCAGAATGGGCGGCTGTAACGGAAAATGAAGTATATAAAGCGGAGGCCAAAAAGCATATAGAAATACTTGAACGCTTTAACGGACATCAGCCGAGCTGTCATTTAAATGAGATACCCATACGCTATTGGGACGATTTCTGGTTCGGAAAGAGTATGCTTGTGGGTGACACGTTTCCGCATTACTGGAGCTGCCTTACAGCGCGGTCATATAACGATTATTACAGACTGTCCGGTGATGAAAAATATCTCACGGCGGCGGAGGAGTGCATGAGAAACTGTCTTTGCCTGTTCACAGATGACGGCAAAGGCTCATGCGCGTATGTATATCCGTACCGAATAAACGGCGAAAAGGGACAGTTTTATGACGACTGGGCAAACGACCAGGATTTTGCGCTGTATTTTGCGCTTGAAACAGGAATATGCAGTATCTCTTGAAAGCATTAGATAGTAATGGAAAAATATTTAGCTAATACTATAAAAGGGAAAATCAAGCAAAATGATTTGATTTGCTGTAATTTTAAAGATATCGAAGATTATAACGGAGGATTAAAATGTTAGGTGTAATGATTGATTGTTCGAGAAATGCGGTTATGAAGCCGGAGAAGGTAAAACAATTTGCAGGCATTATAAGAAAAATGGGATATGATACACTTATGCTGTATACTGAGGATACATATGAGATAGATAATCAACCGCTTTTTGGTTATATGCGCGGAAGATATACGATGGCAGAAATTAAGGATATAGACAGATATTGTAATGATATAGGAATTGAACTTGTTCCTTGTATCCAAACACTTGCACACCTGGGCAGAATATTCAAGTGGCAGGAGTATAAGCAAATAAACGACTGCGACGATATTCTGTTTGTCGATGAGGAAAAAACGTATGAACTTATAGACGATATGCTTAGGACCGTTTCGGAATGTTTCACATCCAAAAAAATCCATATAGGTATGGATGAGGCAGAAAGAGTCGGATTGGGTAAATACAGAGAGCAGTACGGAATGTGCGAACGGTTTGATATTATCAACCGACATCTTCACCGCGTATGTGATATATCGGAAAAATATGGATTAACGCCAATGATTTGGAGCGATATGTTCTGTAGATTGGCTTCGGATTCCCAAAGTTATCATGAGTGCTGCAATATTTCAGATATTATTGAGAAAGCGAATCTGCCTGAAAATGTGTCATTGGTTTACTGGGATTATTACAGCAGTGAGTATGAACATTACGCTAATATGATAAAAATCAATCAGGCTTTTGAAAAAGAGGTTATATTTGCCGGAGGCGCATGGACATGGAAAGGCTTTGCACCCGACAATACCATGAGTATTAAAAATACCGAGCCTGCACTGAAAGCCTGCCGAGATAACGGAGTGAAAAACGTATTTATGACAGTATGGGGAGATGACGGTGCCGAATGTTCATGCTTTGCCATTCTGCCTGCTCTGATGTATACAGCGCAAAAATTTAAGGGCAATGATAGCACAGATGATATGAAATACCGATTTAAAGAAATAACAGGATATGATTTTGATTCTTTCACACTGCTTGATAAGTTTGACACTCCGGGAGGTAAGCACAATTATAATCCGTCCAAATATCTTCTGTACAACGATGTATTTTGCGGACTTAATGATTACAGGTGTGACGGAACAGAGGATGATTATTACAAAAATCTTGCCTGCGAGCTTGAAAAGGTGGATGTTTCGGAGCAATACGGGTATATATTTAAAATGTACAGGCAGCTTGCCGATGTACTTTCTGTGAAAAGTGATTTGGGCATACGGCTTAAATCGGCATATGATGCAGGCGATACGGAGGAACTAAAAACGATTGCCGATGACTGCGGTGCTGTTGTCAAAAAGCTTGAGGATTTCCATAGCACATTTGAAAAATATTGGTTTGAGGAAAACAAGCCCTACGGCTTTGACATTCAGGATCTGAGAGTAGGCGGTGTGATACAAAGAGTAAAAAGCTGTCGTGATAGACTTCTTCGTTATATCGGCGGAGAAACAGAGTGTATTCCGGAGCTTGAGGAAAAGCGTATAGCGGAAGATTGCGGTATACATTGGGCAGGAATGGTCAGTGTAAATGTGATAAGCCATTCTTTATTAGTGTAAATGATGACGCATTGATGTGTTTTAAAAGGATTTCTGCCGTATAGGAAAAAGCAGATATACCGATGGATAGATTTTTTTGAGGTGAATGACCATGAATGTTATAGTATGCAAAAACTACGAAGAGGTATCCGCAAAGGCGGCGGAACTTTTTAAGAAGCAGATAAATGACAAGCCGGAATGTGTTCTCGGTCTTGCCACAGGCTCAACACTGGAGTGGATGTACAGCAGACTTGTTGATATGTACAATAACGGTGAGGTGGATTTCAGTCGTGTCACAACCTTTAATTTAGACGGGTATTACCTGATTGCACAGTAGGATGAGCAGAGTTACCACACATTTATGAATAAAAATCTGTTTTGGCACTTAAGCAAAAAACTGCCGAGGCGGCAAAAGCAAATCCGAACAGCCTGCTCAGTGCCATGTGTGCAGAACATATAAGCGGACAAACAGCGTTCAGAGCGGCGGAGGAAGGCTGCGAAGTCGCAAAGGCTGTTCTTGACGAATACTTTGATTATCTTGCTGCAGGAATTATGAATCTTATTAAGATATTTGATCCTAACGCTGTCATTATATCCGGCGGATTGTCAAATGAGGGCGAAAGTATTATAGATGAATTGATTAATCGCTTGATGCCGTTTAAAAACATAAAACTTGCGTCTCTCAGAAATGATGCCGGTATTATAGGGGCGGCGTCATTGCGCAACAGAAACAAGTAAGGCGAGAATACGCTTTTTAGAGAGGAGTGAACGGTTATAAAGTCAGAATGTATAAAATTAAATGAGAAAGTATATCGGAACGGAATGTTAATTCTGCCTCTTGACGGAAATCATGAGGTTTTAAAGGTAAGAATTTGTACCAATGAGGAGCTTCAATCTGAAGTAGTTATAAAGTATGCGCAGAACGGAATAACAAGTGAACTTTTGACCTTTGGCAGAAAGACTGCTGAGAATGGTCGAGAATTGGTTTTTGAACCGGATATACCGGTGTCTGCATCGCATATATACATATTTACATCCAATCCGAAGCGATATATTTCAGAGGTGGAGGTTTTTGAGCGAACGCCTTCGGACTTTGCGTTATGTTATCCGAGATGTATAGATATTGACATTAAGGAAAATCATTATCTTGATACCGTTTCTGTTTTTACGGATGAAAAAGGGTATTTTCATTATACGGTTTATACAAGTATGGATGGACGCGATTTCACATATCTCGGAAGAAAGAATAATAATGAAAGCTGCAATGCCGCAACAGGAGATGTTTTTTGTGCCGACGGACGTGAGGCGAGGATTATAAGGGTTTATATGGAGTATAACTCCTTATCTGCCGAAGCAAATATTAAAAACCTTACATTCACCGGAAGAAACAGCAATACTCCCGTTGTTAATGCTCCCGAAATAGAGGTTTCGGATTTTAAAGAAACGAAGTATAATACGGACATAACTGATGATGATACATACAGTGAAGTTTACGGAATTATAGAAAGACGTCTCGGGACAAAATATAAAGAATGGTTTGTATTGCAGCTTGATGAAAATCCGCGTCAAGGACATGATTGTGACTATTTTGAGCTTTCAGATTATTGCGGCAAAATATTAATAAAAGGAAATTGCGGTGTATCGCTTGCTGTCGGCTTAAATCATTATCTGAAATACTATTGCAAAGTAAGTATCTCACAAGTGGGGGATCAGGTAAAAATGCCGCAGACGCTTATTTTATTGAATGAAACGGTATTTAAAGAAACAAAAGCGAAAATAAGATATGCTTATAACTATTGCACATTTTCATATTCAATGGCATTTTGGGGTGCCGATGAATGGAGGCGTGAATTGGACTGGCTTGCTCTTAACGGTGTGAATGTAGTACTTGATCTTACGGCACAGGAGGAAGTATGGAGAAGATTTCTGAAAGACATAGGCTACAGTCATGAAGAAATTAAAAAATTTGTTGCGGGACCTGCATATTATGCGTGGGCATACATGGCTAATCTTTCCGGCTTTGGAGGACCTGTGCATGACACTTGGTTTGAGGAACGAACAGAACTTGCAAGACGTAATCAGCTGATAATGCGAAAACTGGGTATGTATCCGGTATTGCAGGGCTACAGCGGAATGATACCTGTTGATATTGATAAGTATGAAAGTGAAGTTGATATAATACCTCAGGGGGATTGGTGTTCGTTTGAGAGACCGTCAATGTTCAGAACAACATCAGACAGCTTTAAAAAATATGCGGAAAAATTCTACAAAGCACAAAAGGAAGTCTACGGAGATTACAGTTTTTATTATGCGACAGATCCTTTTCATGAGGGAGGAAAGACCTCAGATATGTCGCCAAGAGATATATCCGAGGAAATTGTTAATGCAATGCTTAAAGAAAATCCAAATGCTGTCTGGATAATACAATCATGGCAGGGTAATCCATCCTCAGAATTGCTTGTCGGATTGGAAAATGTAAAGGAAGGAAAAAGTCACGCACTTATACTTGATTTGTATGCCGAGAAAACTCCTCATCACAATGAGGGCGGAGCAGGAAATAAATCATACGGATATGAGAAAGAATTTAACAATACACCGTGGATTTACTGTATGCTGAACAATTTCGGAGGACGTATGGGACTTCACGGTCATCTGGACAGCATTGCGGAAAATGTACCGATTGCATTAAATAACTCAAAGATGAATAGAGGCATCGGAATAACTCCCGAAGCAAGTGAAAACAATCCTGTGCTTTACGACTTTTTATTTGAATCCGTATGGCAGGATAACACAGAGGAAGAATTGCCAGCAAAAGATATTGATAAGTGGTTAAATGAGTATCAAATCAGACGATATGGTGCATACAGCGAAACCTCTCAAAAATCATGGTCAATACTGAAAGAAACGGTTTATAAGGCGGAGCTTAATCAACCGGGGCAGGGAGCGCCGGAGTGCGTTATAAACGCAAGACCATCCTTTGAAATTAAAAGTGCATCTTCATGGGGCAATGTAACGATAGGCTATGATGCGTCCGAACTTAAAAAGGCACTTAGATTGCTTATACAGGATTACAGTATTCTTAAGCAAAGTGAGGGATATATGTATGATGTTACGGAGCTTATCATGCAAGTGTTATCAAATAGTGCTTTGGAATGCAGAAAAAAACTTGCCCAAGCTTATGAAAACAAAGATGTTGCTTGTTTTGAAAAGCTTGCGGAGGAGTTTTTGTCAATAGCTGATAAAATGGACTATGTATCCGGAGGCAACAATCACTCCTTACTCGGCAGGTGGATAGAAAATGCAAAAAAGCTTGCGGAACACGCGGATGATTTCTCAAAGTATCTGTATGAAATAAACTCAAAATCATTGATTACCACATGGGGAGCATATAATCAGTCCGAGATAGGCGGATTGCATGATTATTCAAATCGCCAGTGGTCGGGATTGATAAATGATTTTTATAAACCTCGTTGGAAGAAATGGCTGGATAATCGTATAAAAGAGCTTAAGCATGAACCGTTTGAGGAAAACAGCAATCTGTTTGAATGGGAATGGAATT
The DNA here is from genome assembly GCA_034090805.1 of Clostridia bacterium. GTDB lineage: Bacteria > Bacillota > Clostridia > UBA1381 > UBA1381 > Ornithomonoglobus_A. The sequence continues at coordinate 1,036 of JAXDRV010000016.1, read as the reverse complement.
GGGTAAGAAGTGGTAAGTCATACCCGGCTGATGCTCAGGAAACAGATATATACGACATTGCAGATAAGCTGCTATAGATGATACAGAGCATGACGATGATTGAAGAATAATAAAAATACACAATATATGGTTTATAAAATAATATAAATGAATAGGCTCTTCACCTCAGGATATACGGTATTCCCCCTAGCTGGATATTTCTCTCCCTCTCCAAGCCGTGTATTCTGTGATGAGGAGCCTATCATCAATATATAATTAAAATAATAATGACCGGAGTGAGTGAAAATTAAAATAGAAAAACAAGGGGATAAAATATTCAAAAACTATAAGTTAATATCTCAAAAGCTGAATTTGTTAAAAAAATCCGATTGACAAATTCGGCTTTTTTAATTTGCAGTGCGAAAAATGACAAATTACAAGAGAATATGAGAAAAAGCATAGTATTATGTGTTTTTATGACAGATAATACTATGCTTTTATTTGTTTTTACATCAAGTGACCGGATACAAGAAAAATTATTTCGTTCTGTACAAATAATTTCAGTTAAAAAATTTTATAATCGGTTTTTATGCTGTTTCATATCAATTCATTGGAGTATGCCGCCGATAAGGTATCCATAAGACCTCGGATTTTGAGAAAACATATCAAAATTTGGAGGTTATTAATGATGGAAAGAAAAAAGTTTAAAATTTTTGAAATTATTTTTTTATACTACGTGAAAACTGCGGAGATTATGATTTATAATATATTTGAGAGGAGGGAGATAGTATGACCGATGGTTTATTGCCGTTTGACAGACGCATGGAAATAATGTATATGCTTTCAGCCAAACGAAGAATCACACGCCGTGAATTAGCTTTGGAATTCTCGGTTTCTGATGATGTTATAGACCGTGTGTAAGCGGTATAATAAAGTGTACAGAATTTCGCCAATAAAATATACAGGTTTTCGCCACAAAGTGTACAAGTTCTCGCCATAAAATGTACAACTGCACTTTTTCTGATATAATGAAAGCATATCAGAAAAAGGCGGTACG
>JAXDRV010000015.1:0-7575 GCA_034090805.1 Clostridia bacterium | reverse complement strand
CTTTTGTCCATATCACTGCACGGGGTTCATTTTCTTCCGTTTTGTAAGTTATTACATTTTGGTTTTTCCCAGTTCTTAGATTATTTGCTATCGCCTCAACCTTTTTATCAAGTTCAGAACTGGATTTCATATCAATGATTTCCGCATCCGTAACAGGCTTTATACCGCTGAGATCCCTCCAAATAAACACCTTTACCATGTCCACCTCGTCGGGGATGTTAAACACTTCTGTTTCGGTCCGATATTTTCTGACCTCCGCATTGATGCATATGTTGTTATTATATTGGGCTATTATAATATGACAAGAGTCAGGCATAGCGGTTAATTTCACGGTGCCTGTTGAGTAATTGCCGTATTTTTGCACTGCCGTTTTTAAAGTCGGAACCGCATCATTCTCCCGTAAAACAGCAGTTTGTGCCGATACTGCATATGTGTTTAACAATACGGTAAAAAGTATCATCAAAACAAAAGGTATCTTTTTCACTTTTCATACCCCCTTTAAGGTTCTTATTTATCTTTCCTTGACATCAATACCACGCACTCCACATGAGCCGTTCTGGGGAACATATCAAATGCCGTTGCGGCGGTTATTTTGTAGCTTTGCGACAAAATACGGCAATCTCTGGCGAGGGTGGCGGGGTTACAGGATACGTATACTATTCTTTCCGGGCAAGCCGTCAGCACCGCATTCAGCGTGTTCTCGTCCGAACCGGCTCTCGGCGGGTCGAGTATGACTACGTCGAGGTGTTTGCCCTCGGCTATCAGCCTCGGAACTGCTGCCGCTGCATCAGAGGCAAAAAATTCCGCATTTTTTATTCCGTTCATTTCGGCATTTGCACGTGCGTCCTCAACCGCTTGTTTTACTATCTCAACTCCGGCTACGTGCGCTGCACGTCTTGCGGCGCAAAGGGAAATCGTGCCTATCCCGCAATAAATATCAAGCACATTCTCACTCCCCGTGAGTGCGGCATATTCCAGGGCGCAGCGGTAAAGTCTTTCGGTCATTTCCGGATTTACCTGATAAAAGCTTTTGTCCGATATTGCAAATTTAATCCCCAAAAGCTCGTCCTCTATACGCTCTTTACCACACAGCATGACGGATTCCTTTCCGGTATTAAGTATCACAGAGTCCGCCTTGCGCCCAAGCACCGCCACAAGCTCATTTATATTTTTTATCGGCTTATCCGCCTTAAGTGCAACCATTGTCATGCCTGTGCTTTTTCCCCGTCTTACAAAAAGCTCCTTGATACAATCACCGTTTGCCGCCGAAAAGCTTCTCACAGCGGAGATTATCTCTCCGTCACGCTCATCGCACAGGCGGCAGTAATCAATATTCGTTACGCTGTGACTTTTTTCGGAGAAAAACCCGCACTCGCTGCCGCTGAGCTTATACACCGCCTTATTTCTGTAGCCGCTGCATTTGCCGCTTTCGATACCGTCAACCTTGAAATCCTCAAAGCCGCCGATACGACGCATTGCCTGCACAACGTTATCCGCCTTTTTCTCAAGCTCAAAAGCATAATCGGTATTTGCGCTGACGCAGCCGCCGCATTTGCCGAAATACGGACATTCCGGCTGTATACGATGAACCGACGGCATGATTATCCTATCCGCATACCCTTCGGCAAATCGCTTTTTTGTTTTTGTGATGACAACCTCCGCCTCGTCGCCCTCTACGGCACCGCTGACGAATACCGCCATATTATCAAGCCGTGCAACGCCCCGTCCGTCTGAGGAGGTGCCTGTTATTTTCATAATATATTTATCCATATTTTCCTCCCGATTAAAGCGAAAACGGCGGATTTATCGTTATTTCCTTTCCGTTCAGATAATTCAATTCTCCCGCGTCCGAGGAAAAATCAAACACAAGCTTAAAGCTGCACAGCGAATAGCCGCCGTTTCTGCGCTTTGCTCCGTATTTAACATCACCCTCAAGCGGACAGCCGACTGCCGACATCTGCACACGTATCTGATGCGTTCGCCCGGTAAGCAGCTCAATCTCCAGCAGCGCACGGCTGCCGACACTTTTTATCAGCTGGTATTTTGTGCGTATTTCCTTGCCGTCCTTTCCGATTGAGGTGCGCTTATTTTCACGTGTGACGGACGATTGCAGAAGTCCGCTCTCGCGAGGGGGAAGTCCCTCGGTTACGCACATATAATATTTTTTGATTTCACGGTTTTTCAGCTTTTCGTTTATTATCCGCAGTGCGGCGGCGTTCTTTGCCGCTATGACAAGCCCCGATGTATTGCGGTCGAGCCTGTTGCACAGAGCCGGCGAAAAGGAATGCTCCGATTGCGGGTCGTATTCGCCTTTCTTATAAAGATAGCTTTGCACACGTGACACAAGCGTGTCGGTGCTGCCTCTGTCGTCGGCATGAACAACGAGGTTTGTCGGCTTATTTACAACAAGAATATTTTCGTCCTCATAAACGACGCTGATATTGTCGTTTTCCGAGATATGCGCTTCTCTGCGTGTGAAAAATTCATCATTGAAATAAAGCGAAAGCTCCTCGCCTTCGCTTAAGACATATGCGCCGTCCCTGACGTGCCTGCCGTTTATGCGCACGCAGTTTTTTCGCAGTGATTTATAAAGCATCGACTTGGGCAGTGACGGCATAAACTTAGTCAGAAACTTATCGAGCCGCTGCCCTGCATCGTTTCGAGTTATCTGAATTTGTTTCATGTTAATTCTCCATTCCGCCGCCATGCGGCGGCACAAATCATAACGTGGAAAAGAAGCAAGCAGATTGCTCTTTTGAGGAGTGCCGACGTATGTTGATACTTCAAGCTCCGATAAAGGGCAAGATGCGCAGCTTATTTTTCACGTTAATTCTCCATTCCGCCGCCATGCAGTGGCACAAATTCAACGTGAAAAAGAAGTCTGTCATCACTTTTGCTCCGCAAAAGCCCCCCTTCTTGGCGGTGAGTGCAGATTGCCGCCCTCGCCAACACCGATGTATGCGTATGCTTCAAGTTGGTGAGGGGATAATCTCAATTTTTGCTATCACTTTTGTGTAAGCAGATAATACTCCAAATCACGATACTGCTTTAAAATCGCAAGGTCGGACTTTTCATTGTCCCTCCATACGCCGTTTTTGTCGTAATGACCGAGTGCATTTATGGCGGGGACTTCCTCTCTCACCTTATCGGTGAAGTTTTCCACGCTGCTTTTTGGCAGTCCGGCTGTTTCAAGCAGCAGGCTTTGGAGATAATTCGTACTTGTGATAAGTCCGTCACGCTCCTCGATGTCGTAGTTTGCCCAGATAAGGAACGGAACTGTGTAACGCTTTAACAGCTCCTCATCTGTCACAAAATCAAGCTCCTTGCCGTAAAGCTCCTCGTAAAATGCCTGCTCTATTCCCGGCTGATGGTCGCCGAACATAAGAATTACGGTCGGCTCGTTCCATTTCGAGAACCAGTCTATCAGCTCCGCAAAGGCAATGTCGCTTTCCCTTACAAGCGAGAGATACTGCTCCGCTTCGGGGTATTCGCCTTTCATATCGAGTATGCTGACGGTATCCTTCCATGTGCCGAGGTTGTATTTATATCCGCCGTGATTTTGCATTGTGATGTTGAAAACGAACATCGGCTTGTCCTTTTTCTTTTTGACAAACTGGTTGATTGCCGCACTGTACGATGTTCGGTCGCTCAGGTAGCAGCGGATATATTCAAATTCGTTTCTGTTCTGATAATCGCCCATGTTTTCCATGCTTATGAACTTGTCAAAGCCCATAAGCCCGTATACCTTCTCACGATTCCAGCCTCTTGCGTAATACGGGTGGAGAGCGATATTTTCATAACCCATGCTCTTTAAATGACCGCATATCGAATTTGGCTGCGGTGTTGTGAGATATTGCAGATACGGTGCGCTGCCCTGAGGCAGAAGTCCCATGGTCATGCCGGTAAGAAATTCAAACTCCGAATTGCACGTATATCCGCCGAAGGGCGAAACAAGCAGCTGTCCTCTTACAGTGTTTTCCTTAAGAGAACGAATGAACGGCATATAGTCAACGTTCGTTTTGAAATTGCCGACAACGCTCAAATCGGAAAGGCTTTCGTTCATAACCACAAGGATATTCGGTGTCTTTTTGACCGGTTCTTTTTTGTTGTTTTCCGTAAGCAGAGCCGCTGTGTCCGTTTCGTTGTAGCCGTCGGGCTTATGCAGCGTCATGCGGCGCGCGTTTATATAGAAGCTTACCGCTATTCCGTGGGTGTTGTTTGCGTGATACTGGTCAAAAAAATCCATGTTGATGCTGTCAAAATCAACAGCTCCGCAGGGTATGGCTATCGCAAGCAAAACCGCTGTCCCGATTGACGGGCAGATTATATTTTTGTGCTTCATCGTAAGCTTGTACGAAAATTTCCATACAAGAACAATGAAAAATATTGTAAGAATACTTGCGGTTATTATCGGATAGCGCAGTGTAAACGTATACTGGTCGGCAACGTTTACGGCGGTGCCTATCGCAAGGAAATCGCTCGGTATGAGCGGCGTTCCTCTCAGAATCTGCAAAACAAAGCTCGAAAGCGTAAACAGGTACGTTACCGCCACCGTTATTATCGGTGCCCAGCGTATGCTCCTCGTGATTGCGAAAAACAGCGCAAGTATGGCGGTGTAGGCGAGTATGTTAAGAAAGTACATTCCTATTGAATATTCGGCAAGCCCCGCGAAAATCGTTGAGATCTGCATACACCAAAACGGCGTAAGCACCGCAGCGGCTATCCCCGCCGCACGTTTCATGCCCGGACTGAAGTCAAATTTCAGTGCCGCAAGTCCCCATATTCCCAGAACCATGACGTATGACATGATATAGTCAAACGTGCAAAATTCCTCGCTTCTTACGAACAAACCCGTATTTACGCTTATAAAGGTCCACAGTGCAAGCGTTATTACGCTTGCAACAGCAACCTTCCATATTTTATTTAAAGATACCATTTACCACTCTCAACCTTAATACTTTTTTATTCCTATATCTTTCCTGTAGTGTGCGTCCTTAAAATGTATTTTTTCAACAGCCTCGTAGGATTTTTTGATTGCTGCGTCAAGATTTTCCGCAACAGCCGTAACACCGAGAACTCTGCCGCCCGCTGTTACCGTTTTTCCGTCCTTTAGCGCAGTGCCGGCATGGAACACGACAATGTCACTGTCGTTCTTTACGCTGTCAAGGCCGCTTATTTCGTAACCCTTTTCGTACTTGACCGGGTATCCGCCCGAAGCCATAACAACGCATACCGCCGCATTGTCCTCCCATTCAATCTCAAGCTCGCCAAGACGCTCATCGATAACAGCCTCCATGATCTCAACGAGGTCTGTTTTTAATCTCGGCAGAACGACCTGAGTTTCGGGATCACCGAATCGGCAGTTGTATTCGATTACCTTAACTCCGTCCGCTGTCATCATAAGACCGAAATACAGCACGCCCTTAAACGGTCTGCCCTCGGCGTTCATTGCTTTTATTGTTGGCAAAAATATATTTTCCATACATTCCGCCGCTTTTTCGTCATCATAAAGACGACTCGGCGAGAATGTACCCATGCCGCCGGTGTTAAGACCCTCGTCATTGTCGTAGGCTCTTTTGTGATCCTGAGCCGAAACCATCGGTTTTACGGTTTTGCCGTCCGTAAACGCAAGCACCGAAACCTCAGGGCCTGTCAGAAATTCCTCGATTACAACACGGCTGCCGCTTTTGCCGAACTTGCCGCCGTCTATCATTTCGTGAACAGCCTGCTCCGCCTCCTCAAGGTTTTGTGCGATTATAACGCCCTTTCCGAGAGCCAGTCCGTCCGCTTTGATAACGGCGGGGAATGTACCCTTTTTCAGATACTCAACAGCCGCTTGGCTGTCGGTGAATACCTCGTAGCCGGCTGTGGGAATGTTGTATTTTTTCATAAGCTCCTTTGAAAAAGCCTTGCTGCCCTCGATTATCGCAGCATTTGCACGAGGTCCGAACGCACGTATACCGGCTGCCTCCATTGCGTCGACCATTCCGTCAACAAGAGGATCGTCCGGAGCGACCATTACCAGATCAACCGCATTTTCCTTTGCAAAATTAACCATCGCCTGCTTGTCCATGACATTTATGTCAACGCACTCCGCAAGCTCCGATATACCGCCGTTGCCCGGCGCACAGTAAATTTTATCAACCTTGGGCGACTGAGCGATTTTCCATATTATTGCGTGCTCACGTCCTCCCGAACCTACAACCAAAATCTTCATTATAATCCTCCTAATGTCCTATTAATGATGGAATAATCTGATTCCCGTAAACGCCATTGCCATGTTATACTTGTTGCAGGTGTCGATTACGTTATCGTCACGGATTGAGCCGCCCGGCTGTGCGATTACCGTCACACCGCTCTTTTTCGCTCTTTCGATATTATCTCCGAACGGGAAGAACGCATCAGAGCCTAAGGCAACGTCCGTATTTTTGTCAAGCCATGCACGCTGCTGCTCCTTTGTAAATACCTCCGGCTTTACCTTGAATATCTTCTCCCATGCGCCGTCTGCCAAAACGTCCATGTATTCGTCGGAAATGTACACGTCTATCGCATTGTCCCTGTCTGCTCTTTTTATGCCGTCCACAAACTGAAGTCCGAGTACCTGCGGAGCCTGGCGCAGCCACCATATATCCGCCTTGTTCCCGGCAAGACGTGTGCAGTGGATTCTTGACTGCTGACCGGCACCTATGCCTATCGCCTGACCGTCCTTTACATAGCATACGGAGTTAGACTGTGTGTATTTAAGAGTGATAAGCGCAATCTTCAAATCACGCTTTGACTCGTCCGAAAGCGTCTTGTTTTCGGTTACGATATTTGATAAAAGCTCGTCGTTTATATCAAGCTCGTTTCTGCCCTGCTCGAATGTAACGCCGAACACCTGCTTGCGCTCGATTTCCGCCGGCACGTAATCTGCATCTATTTTTATGATATTGTAATTGCCGTTTTTCTTTGCCATTAAAATCTCAAGAGCCTCGTCCGAATATCCCGGAGCGATTACTCCGTCCGAAACCTCCTTTTTGATAAGGAGAGCCGTTGCTTTGTCGCATTCGTCCGAAAGTGCGATAAAATCGCCGAACGAGGACATTCTGTCCGCACCTCTTGCTCTTGCGTATGCGTTTGCAAGTGGAGTAAGCTCAACATCGTCAACAAAATATATCTTCTTAAGCGTGTCCGACAGAGGCAGACCTACAGCCGCACCTGCGGGGGATACGTGCTTAAATGAAGTCGCAGCCGGAAGTCCCGTTGCTTTTTTTAATTCCTTTACAAGCTGCCAGCCGTTTAATGCGTCAAGCAGATTGATATATCCCGGCTTTCCCGACAGCACCTCAAAGGGCAGCTCGCCGTTTTCCATAAACACCCTTGACGGCTTCTGATTGGGATTGCAGCCGTATTTTAATTGCATTTCGTTCATTATTATCATTCCTTTCAATAGGCTTATTTAATGACTGCTGAACAATTATGAAACGCAGCCGCATAGCGGCTTAAAAGCGTTTCATAATTGTTCAGGTGCAAGGTTTTTTCATAAATATGAAAAACTCCTTGCACCCCAAATAAATATTTTGCTCTCAAAATATT
>JAXDRV010000014.1:0-59587 GCA_034090805.1 Clostridia bacterium | reverse complement strand
CTTATCAGGCGATTGCTCTCTTTTCCCACAAAAGCTATGCTTTTGCGGGAGCCCTGAATTGTTATCCGCTCGGACTGTGGCTGGGCAGAAGTATCATTGTACCGATATGTATTCATCGCCCGCAAAGCTGCCGCTTGCTCCATGACGCTGATATTTGTCGCTCTTATAGTTTTCCATCTCAGAAAGAAGGATGAAGTAGAAGCAAAACTATCGTCTTGGCGTATCCGTCACTTGGCTCGTCCATACCGGAATGTATCCGTTTGCCTGTTATGCTGCATCGCCGTTATCTTGCGTGCTTTCTTTGTAAAATAAATTTATTGTGCGGTTTTAGGCATAGAAAATTTATTTATGATGTTACTCACGATATTTCTGTCCGGTGGAGTAAGCGTGTTCATAATACTTGTAAGAACTCTTTCCTCATCACTTGATAAATACCTAAACAAATCACAGTGATAGTTTTCCCTAATAAATATTCCGCCGTTTACACCGCTTTCTGTACGGATGGGAGCGTAACGACCTAAAAAGGCAATATCGTTATATACCGTATTTTTATGTACTGAATACCTTTTTGACAATTCGGATAAAGTAACTTTTTCTGAATTTATCAGCAAAAACAGTATTTCTATACGTCGTTCAAAAGTAGATAATTTATCTGCCACAGCCGTTACACCTCCTTCCGAAATTTATTCTAACACCTAATGTCACAAGCTCATTGTAACTTTCAAAAAATAATTTCATAATTTCGCTCCTTTGTGTAAATTTTGTTAGATTTGCACAAAGAGCAATGGCGGTGCACTGATATATTTAATAAGGAACTTAAAACAAAAACAGCCAAACTTGCCCGTATAATAACAGGTAAATTTGGCTGTACGGTATTTGCACTTGAATGGTTGACCTCCATAATCATCTGAATTATCAGTATTGCGTTTTACAGAGGTGTGTTTTTTTCGTTTCCCCTTGCGGATATGTCCAAAACAGTTGCGTTTCACAGTGTATCACGCTCCAACCGCACGGCATATCCGTAACATTTATCTAATTTGTCTATGTTGGGCAGATATGCCACGCCAAATTACTAATGAAAAAACAAATAAAGACAACTCTGCCGATTCGATTTCTATTACCATAAATAAAATCTTCCTTTCGTAATTTTAAACTACAAAAGCCGCTCATATAAAGGTTATAACCTTCATGTTGAGCGGCTTTTGCAACCGTTTTGCCCTCACCTTTGAAGGCTTATATGTTTATTATATATAATCATAATAAATTTTCACTTTTATATAATCAAATATAATAATATGTATAGAAATTGTCGTAGCACTTTCATCATATTTATTATACTGGGGTTATTAAGTTCAATTTAAAAGCATTATCCCTGTTTAGCATTTAACGCAGAAAGATTATTATAAACAATCTTTAATTCTGCTTGTTTACTTCTTATTTCTTTCCCAAAATTATCACAGACCTTACGCAAAAGGCTGCTTAATTCATCAATATCGGATATGTATTTTTCTATGCGTTCCTGCTCCTGTCTTATCTTATCTTCGTTTTCCTCTTTTTTCTGTTTAAACTCAAGTTCTGTCTTATTTTTTAAATCATTTGCAAAACGTTTTGCCTCAAGCATAACATCAGCTAATTCATTTTGACCTTTCTCATAGTCAAATTTATCCGCAGATGCTTCATCAAGCCGGATTTTGAGTTCATCAATTTGTTCGCTGAGCTTTGACTTATCGGACAAATGTGTTTCGATTTCCTTGGAAAGATCGTTTATTTTCTCAAGGAGTTCATCCTGCTTTGCATTTGACTCATTTATTTTATCTTCATAAAGCTCACATTTTTTCTTTAATTCTTCATTTTCAAGAACAAATTTATTTGTTCTTGCCGTCAATTCGCCGTTAAGTGCTTCAATATACTCTTGTACACTGCTTTGTGTGTACCCGAATAAGCCCTTTTTTAAACTTACATTTTCCATAGGTATGACCTCCAAAATACTTATTTTTCCCTTAATTTATTTATAATCGTAACAATCGCTGTTCTGTTTACTATCAAGTTAAAAGTAATTACTGCGAGAATGACAATTATGCTTATTATAACTGCATATACCGCCCATAAAAATAGATTATCGGCAGAGATACTGATTATATTGCTCAACACATATATTAGTCCTACGCTAAAACCAATATAAAGAGCTATGTCTTTAATAAACAATTTCAGTTTTCGATGAAGAATATTTTTTGACAGATACCAAGCCATATATGCAGTTCTCGCTGCCATTGCAATAGCAGTTCCAAGGGCAACGCCAATTAGACCGTAGCAGTTTACCACTATAATTGAGATACTCACATTGAGGATAACTTCAATGTACGCACCAACTTTTGTTTGCCTGTAATGTCCGGCGGCATTTATTATACTGTTGTACGGTATTCTTACGCAATAAAACCACTGAGCCGCAATCATCACATATGCAAATGCAGGGCGGATATAGTTGACATCCGTAATTCCTTTTGTATAAATACTTACAAAAGGAATTATCAAAACCGCTTCTGCAATACAAACAAATGTGGCAGCCGCAGCATTTACTATCTGATATAACTCAAACGACGACAACAGTGTATCCTTTTCGTCTTTTGCAATAAGATTTCCGAGTGCTGCCGAAATACTTTCCGAAACACTTAAAAAAAAGTTTTCTATGGCATAGATAATAGCATTATACACAGAATATACCGACACTTCTTTTGTTCCGCTGAATATTGAAAGCAATACAATGTCTGTATTCACATGAATAAAGAAAGCAAGATGATGTATCACTCCGTCACTCTTTCGTGGTAAAACTCTGTTCTTGTCATATACAGTCTTGCTTATATTGTAATGTTTACTTACATAAGCCCGAAATACAACAGGATTTATCAAAAATACCAAGGCACTGATTGCTTTAACAGTATGTATTCCGGCACCTAATTTAATTGCTACAACACATACTACTGCATTTAATACAAGAGTGATGCTTTGTATGCCTTGTATTATTCGTATTTTTTGGTCTGCACGAAGTAACAATCGGTGTGCAAGGGCAAAATAGTAGGAAAAATAATAGTTTGCACCGAGTATTATAACCATCGAACATACATACCAAAAATCAAAATCTGTTTTAATTACTGCTTTTGCACCGACAGCAAGTAACACTACCAGACCGACATATGCAAAAGAAATTTTATTGAAAAACTTTTTTGCATTATTAAAAATATCGGATACAGCCTCACGGTCACTGTCCGCAAGTGGTTTATAAAACGAAGCTGTTATAAGACCGCCTATTCCGAATTCCATAATCATTGTATATGTCAGCAGTTGGCTTATTGATTGCAGCATACCGTTCACATCTGAGCCAAAGTAGAGAAGTATATACCTTGGAAGAATAAGTGAACATATGGCAGCAGTTAATTGGTATAAGACAGCTACCGCAATATTAGCCTGTGTTTGTTTTCTTATACCGGCTTCACTGTTATTATGTTTACGCAGTAGGTCTTTCATTGCTTTTTTCCTTTAATAATAAAATTTTTTCTTTAAAATAAAACTGCAAATATAATAAATATATCCATTTGATGCGTAAAAGAAATATTTTATATTTTACTTGCTTGCTTATGTTTTCATACCGTATAGTTTTTAAAACCTCCTGAAATCTCGGCTGTGATATATATTCCTTTAGGTTTTTTACTTTCTCACGCAAAGTTTTATTTTTATTATAAAGCAGCTCGTTTCGTATACTGAACATCAGCTGCAGTGCTGCATAACAATTTATCTGCGATCTTCCGTCAAAATTTCTTTTTTCAAATTCAGTATCAAATACCGATATTAAAATAGGCAGCTTTCTTAGAAGTCTTTTGTCATATTTCTGTGAAATTGATGCACCTGTTTGCCTGTATATATAAAAGAATTTATCGTATGTTATATATACACTTTTAGCGTCAAGCATACACGGATAAGTGCAAATGCCGTCCTCTCCGAAATATATTTCATCCGTTATGTCCATTATCGCATTTTCAAGTATTGACCTGCGTATTACTTTGTTGCAAAGGCTGGGGTGGATACCCGGCATATTTTTCATTGGTGAAAAAAGCATATTGGGATATATATCCCGTTTTAATTTTTCTTTATTATAAAAGCCTTCCTCAAAATCTAAATATAAAGGAATTCTTGAATTTTCGGTTTTAATTATAATATTACAAATAGCAATATCCGCATCATATTTTAACAGCTTATCCATTAAAAAATCATACATTTGAGGCTCAATATAATCATCACTGTCTATATAAGAAACATATGCTCCGCGCGCCTCTTTAAGCCCTGCTTTTCGTGTATGAGTCGGACCGCCGTGTTCTTTATGAATAGTTTTGATAAAATCATATTTTTCGGCATATTCATTACATATCCTGCCACTTCCGTCTGTTGAAGCATCATCAACCAAAATGATTTCATAATCCTTGAATGTTTGATTTATAATGCTATCTACACATTCTTTTATATATTTTTCGGTATTATATACCGGAATTATCACACTTAATTTGGGAGTCATATTCTTATCACCTTTGTTTCGCTATTGTGGTGTACTTTCAGAATTTCTGTATTTTATTACTTTTGCCGGAACACCGCCAACTATGGCATAGTCCGGTATTGTCCCTGTGACAACTGCACCTGCCCCTATAACGGAGCCTCTGCCGATTTTCGTTCCCGGAAGAATGGTTACTCTTGCACCTATCCACACATCATCGGATATAATAACGGGTTTATATTCATCAAAGCCTTGCTCGCACATGGGTTTATCCAACTGATCAAATCTATGGTTGCGTGTGTATATAAAGCAGGCTTCTCCCATCATCACATTTTCGCCGATTTCAGTAAAACACCCGACTATTGAGTCTTTTCCTATTCCGGAATTATTACCGATTTTTATATTTGCAGCGAAATCCGCACCTTTTTCAATGTTTATATTGCTGCCGCATTGTTCAAGAATCAGTTTGGCACAAAAGCTGCGAAATCTTTTTGAAAAACCACCTATAATTTTTGTATATGAAGTAGGGAAATGTTTTGCTAATACGTCATATATAATTTGTCCCGTGATTTTCAATATTTTAACCGGCATAATATCATCTCCGTTTCTTTCTCTCCAAAAGTCAGTACAAGCGGCAGCAGTAAGGTGCTGCCACTCGTCCGCTCTAAGTTTCAATCATATTTGTGCGCATAAATATGATTACTGATAATCGTCAAGCACATTTCTGTGATTTCTAAGTTCGATATCTACATACCCGTCATCATCATATGCACTTGTTGCTCTCAGCATAGTTTCGTAATACCACTTGCTCTCATCAAGATCAGTAAATCCGTAAGTTTCAGCGGTAATTTCAGTACCATCGGCTGTTACAAGTTTAGCGTCCTTTCTGCCGATAATATTGTTGTAGATTGAGCAAAATTCAGCTCTTGTAATCAGATTCCACACATTCAGATTACCGTTTTCATCGCCTTGAATATATCCTGCATTGTAAAGGAGTGCAGCATAGTCATCATAGCTAAGGCCGGTTTTATCTGTAAATCCAAGTCCGAGACAAATAATCCTAAAGGTTTCGCCTCGTGTTACGGCAACATAAGGATACACATTGCTTGCCTGAGCAAAAGCTCCTTTGTAATTCATATACTCTATTCCGCTTCTGAACCATTCACCTTCAATATCGCTGAAAGCAGGTTCATTTGCTTCATTGTAAACGAATCCACCAAGCTTGTTGTTTTGCTTAACAAGACGGTGTACCATTGCTGATACCTCACTTCTAAGCAGATTGTTGTCCGCTGCCATTGTGTTGTCATTGTATCCATAGATATACGCAAAGTTTGTCACGAATTCAGGAATGGGATCCGGATCGGGGGTGGGGTCAGGATCAGGATCCGGCTCGGGATCGGGCTCCGGAATTTTTTCGGAGAATTTTGCATATGTTTTTGAATTACCGGTCACTACATATGAATACTGAAGTGCGCGGCTTATAGCTTCTCCGTCTTCGGTTTCAAACCAACCGTCAAACTGGTAACCGGATGCAGGATTAGCTGTTACTGTAATAACATCGCCCTCACCGCCGGCAGTGTACTTATAACTGTCATTACCATTTACCGTATATGCTTTCGTTGAATTTTCTATATCAACGCTTCCTCCGTCTGTCAAAGCAATAACTTCATGCTTAAAGTTATAGTTTGCAACAAGCAAAATACCGTCTTCCTTAGTTGCAGGAAGAGTAACAGATTGTGCGTTGCCTGATAAGTCATTCCACGAAATAGTAAGGGTAGGATGCAGGGCATCCTCTGCACTGTATTCAACGGTATGATTTGCCGGTATAGTTATACCTGAATAACCGGTTGCATTCGTATACAGTGTCCATCCTGTAAAAGTAGCGGAATCGTGGGACGGAGTTTCATTTTCCGTAACACTGCTGCTATAGTAAGAATACTCTTTATCTGTAATATCAGCAGTTCCCTTATAGCTTCCGCCGTTCGGATCATACAAGATATGACCTTTTCTTGCAAATGCAACCCTTATATATTTAGATTCATCTACCGTTATATCTTTCGTATATACAGTATTGTCACTGTTTGCAGCAAAATCACTAAAGTCATACTGACTTCCGTTTATTGTTGCACCTGCAAAGACATAATCGGCTGCATCATCTGCGGTTGCAGTTAATGTAATTACGGTATCGGCTTTATATTTATCCGAAGCAAAGTCTGTACCCTTATACGAAACCGACAAATCTGCTGTATTCTCAGCAGTAACAGCAGCGCTTCCGCCTGTCAATGTATGCAGAGATACATTATACAAAAGACCGAAATTAATGTCGTCAATGATATTACCATAGGTTAAATCAACTTTACCATCGCTTTTCGCTGCGCTTTCGTATGCGGTAAACGCAAAGGTTGTGTCAGTCTGATTCTCCGGAACCTCGTAGATATTGTTATAACCAAGCTCCGATGTATCAGATGTTACATTTGTACCGTAATCATACCACTTGTCATTATTTGATCTTATAAACCAAATATGCCACTCTTCCGTGTTGGATACGGTTTTGTAGGTTGTAAAGTTTGCGGTCTCACCGGTTGAAAAATCTCCGTTTGCTGCAAACTTGGGTGAATACAGGATAAATTCCTTACTTGCACCGCTGCCTGTAGGTATAAGTGCAGAAAGCTCACTATTACCACTGATATACTGTCCCATTTTCATAAACTGGTCATATCCGGTTTTGGTTTTCTTTGCCGGATCAACCGACTGCTTGGGACCTATTACCAAAAGCATTGTATCGTATCCGTTTCTGCCGTGATGCGATATACCCCACTTTACAAAGCTTCCGGGTGTGGTTTTTATGCTTTGATATAATGAGCTTTGTTCGTCTGCATTCAGCTCTGCTGCTTGCAGACCGGCCTTTGGCTTTAGTTCCTGTCCTGTAATGTATGTTCCGTTATTAGCTCTGAGCAATTCTATTTTCTGTCCATAAGCTGTAGTATTCCAATTCGGCACAGTGGAAGCAAGGGGCTGTTCGTATGGAGCTGTGACTGTCGGAAGTTCAAAACCACTGTTCTGAAGTGAATAATTATCTTCAGCGGCAGCCAATGCTGGAACAACATTGATACACATTGAACATACGCAAATAGCCATTAATGTTGAAATAAATCTTTTGAGTTTACTCATTTTTAGCATCTCCTTTCTTTGTTTTTTGAGTATACTCCAATTGAAAAACATCCCTTTAACAAAATATTGAATGTTTTTCTTTATAGAAACGCGGGAAACACCTCGCCTTCTATAAAAATATTTATACAAACCGTCCTTTACCCGGCTGTATACAAAAGTTAATTATTTCCGATGATATAGTCCTTTAAATATTCAAAGAATATCTCATCTGAATCTGCTATTGTTCCGCCGTCAGGCAGAATTTGTTCTCTTGCCGCCGCATAATTTGTTGTGAGTATAGGCGTTTTAAGGATTAACGCTTCGCCTATCACAAGGGGAAACCCCTCATATGCTGAATACAGCGCAAACAAATCGGATTTATATATATACGGGTATGGATTTAGTTTTTCGCCCTCAAATATGACAACATCATCCACTCCCAGCTCGTTTGCCAATTCAATGTTTCTGTTAAGATCGGGACCATCCCCGATAATCCGCCAGCAAAAGTCGGAAATATCGTTGTCCTTTAACCTTCGGCACATATTTAATATGCCGTCAATTCTCTTTGAAGCATTATCTACTCTTGCAACCGTAACAATATCAAAGCGTGATTTTTTAAACGGCTCGCATTCTATAGCAAGTTTTTTTATTTTTTCTTCATCAAACACATTATGCCTTGTTTCTGTTTTGTTACTGTATTCCGGAAGCAGTTCATTAAATTTTTGTCTTACTGCGTCTGAAACACATATTATTTTATCAAAAGGCTTATATATTCTGCGACAGTATTCTTTATCGAAACCACTCAGAATCGGATCGGTATGAATCCAAGCTATTTTTTTATCCGCATTTGCAAAATCGGAAACATACAAATTTGTTCCTTTATTGAATACTCCTATCGGCACATCAGTAAAATACGAAACAGCTATATCGTATTTTTCTGCCTGTTTTCTGAAAACCAGCCTGTAAAATCTCTCAGAACCGATTATTTTCGCAAGAACAGTCACAAAAATGCGTATTGCTATATCAATAACATTGCCTGTTGCTTTTATACTTCTGAGAGGTGTTGCAGATAAACGTAATATTTTGTTTCCTACCCTGATTGGTATATTATGCGGAACCTCTGCTTCGAGTGCTCCTTTGGCAAATGTAAACACGCTTATATCATACTTGCCGCTTTTTTCAGCTTTATTTAAAAGATTAACAAATGCTTTTTGAACACCGCCGACATACAGATTTTGTGCAACAAATAAAATTTTGGTCTTTTCAT
The DNA here is from genome assembly GCA_034090805.1 of Clostridia bacterium. Classification (GTDB taxonomy): domain Bacteria; phylum Bacillota; class Clostridia; order UBA1381; family UBA1381; genus Ornithomonoglobus_A. Next base: position 50,630 of record JAXDRV010000014.1, on the reverse strand, counting down.
GCATTTGCTTCATCTCTTTTCATAACATATCTGTAAAGAAGCTTTGACGCTCCGTTTATTCCAAGCAGACCAACCGCAAGCCTTATAAGTTTAATTTTCTTTGTCTTTCCGTAAGAAAGCAGAAAACGCAATTTTTTTATTCTTTTTGTATATGGCACTCTTTCTTCCGTCGGCAATGAACCGTAAAACGGTAAAAAAACAGCGTATTGGTAGGAAAGGAAGGATAAAATATATTTATTTTTTTGGGTTGTTTTCTCTTTTGCTTTTTCCGTCCATTCTTCTAAAACACCTAAGTGGTCACACATACTTTTAACACTACCATACGAACGCCGTGTGCCGGATGATATACGATAATAATAACTTTCTTCCGGATATACATCGGCAGAGTTTATACTGCATACAAGCTGTAGTGTCCAATCTATATCTTCGCCTACAATACCTTCTTTAAATCTAATATTGTTTTTTATCAGAACATCTCTTTTTATTACCTTTCCTCCGATGCTTGCAGGGAATTTTGAACATTCAGATATTACCTTTAAGACTTCATTCATGGGCTTTCCGTAAATTTCATCTTTTTTAAGTCCTTCTGCCATAGGTTCAAGTCTGCCGTCAGAAAACTTTTTTATAATATTGAAAAATATTAGGTCTGCTGATCTGTCAGCGTATCCACGGTCAAGATATTTTATTAAACCATTGCTTACATAATCATCCGAATCAACAAATATAATGTAGTTTCCGGACGCCTTATCAAGGCCGAAATTCCTTGCTGCTCCGGGGCCGGAGTTTTTGTTGTGAAATACTTTTATTCGTTCATGCTTTCGGGCATAAAAATCGCAGATATTACCCGAGGAATCTGTCGAACCGTCATCAACCAAAATCAATTCGCAGCATTCTCCTTGCTTTAAAATGCTTTCTATGCATTTGCCGACATATTTTTCTGTGTTATAAACCGGCACTATAAAACTGTATTCGTAATAACTGCAATTCATCTGCCAAACCTCCTTTAGTTATTTATGTAATTATAAAACATATTTCTTGTACTTATTATAATTTGGATATTGGTAAGTCTTTTGTTGATTTTTCCTCATTTGAAATTTCATTCTGATGAGGAAAATAAACTTCTTCAAACTTGTCCTTTACAACATTTATATCGTATGCTTTTACACTTTCTCTGTTATATTCTCCCATATTGTGACGAAGCTGAGGATTTTGGGCAAGTTTTTGTATTCCGCAGGCAAACCCATTTATATCATTGGGGGAATATAAAAATCCTCCTTTATCCGGAATAATTAAATCCGTATTGCCTCGAATATTCGATACCACAACAGGGAGTGATGCCGCCATCGCTTCCATAAGTGCAACAGGCAGTCCCTCCTGATACGAAGGAAAACAAAATATATCACTTGCTTTCAATATTTCACCTACATTTGTGCAAAAACCAAGCATATGAACATTGTTCGTCAGTCCAAGTTCTTCGATTGTCTTTTCAAGCTCATCTTTAAGCACGCCGGAGCCGGCTATTACATAATGAATAGATGGATTATTAAGCTTTGAGATTGCTTGCAGAATAGTTTTGTGATTTTTTCTGTTTATCAATTCTCCGACAGAAACAAGCATAATTTCATTGTCTTTTATACCTATCCCTGCTCGAATATTATGTCTGTCTGATACACAGCTTTCAATCTTATTAAGTCCTACACCAATTCCGTTTATATGGAGTATAGTTTTCGCATGAAACTTTTTCAATGCTCTTTCATAGTCTTCAGTATTTATCGTGATAAGCACATCTGTGATATATGATAACAGCTTTTCGACAGGATAAAACATAAGCCATGAAAGTATGGAACTGCCTTTAAAGAAATGAAATCCATGTGCAATATATACTACTTTTGTTCCTTTTTTTCTTGCTTTTCTTGCTGCGAGTCTGCCGAGAACACTTCCGACGGGAGTATTGCATTGAACAACATCAAAATCACCGTTGTCTATGAGTGTTTTCAGCATTTTGTATGCTTTTATATTGCGAAAACTGAAAGGATTTCTTGCAAAAGGAATATCTATATAGCAATCACAATTAGGAATATTCGGCATACCGTTTTCATAGTCGTTTTTGGCCGCAACAACAGTTTCATATCCTTTTTCCTTGAACATTTTTATGTACGGCAGGTGAAACACGCTAATGTGAGTTTTCACAACCGTTGCTATAAAGAGTATTTTTTTCATATTGTATAACCTCGTCTAATCTATTTTGAACCATCACCTCGTATAACGACAGATACGGTTGATAACAGTATTTTAAAATCAGTCCACAGAGAACGTGTTTTTATGTATTCAATATCGTAAATGATTTTTTCTTCCGGTTTAAGAAAATATCCGCCCTTTATTTGCGCCAGTCCCGTGATACCCGGTTTCACAAGCAATCTTTGAGAAAAACCGTGGACATACGTTTCAAAGCAATTATAGAATATCTCTCTTTCAGGGCGCGGTCCTACGATGGATAAATTTCCTATAAGACAGTTGAAAAGCTGTGGTATCTCATCAAATTTTGTCCGGCGCAAAACCTTTCCGATCGGTGTTATTCTCTCGTCATCTTCACCTCTTGACCATTGAGCGCCGTTTGCTTCGGCGTTTTCATACATAGTTCGGAATTTGTATATGTAAAACCGCTTGCCGTTTAACCCAAGGCGTTCCTGTTTGTATATCGGATTTCCCTTTGATGTTGCCGCTATGCCGATATAAGCAATGAGCATAGGAAGCAAAAGAATCAGGATACCTATCATAGAAACTGTAATATCAAAAAGCCGTTTTACAAAGGTATATACCGGCTTTGACGGAAGCTCCGTTATTTTCTCCACGTTATATTCAATATCCGGCCGATTAAACGGCATTATAACCTTATTTGTATTTAAGGCGGTTTCTGTAATCTTCATAGTTTCCATTTCGTATCACTTCGATTCTTCCTCTATATGTTTTTTTAATAGCATAAAGCTGTTTTCCGCTTGCAGCTCATATGCCTTATCAATTTTAAAATCAACTCTTTCGCAGTTTAAAAACTCTATTATACTTTCTGTATCTATATCGGATATGTCGCATCCCTTAACGGGGTATTGCATATCGGATATCAGATTTCGCATTTTGTTACGATAGATTATCGGATAAAAATCTATATTCATTTTTATTGCAAGCACAGCTGAGTGAAATCTTGCACCTATTATTTTTGAGCATGAAGCATATGCGTTTAATATCTCTCCGTGACTGCCGTGCTTTACAATCTCTGCCATATTCCTATACTTCATCATAGATTTTACACATTCACAGGCAAACACATCATCTTCCGTTCCTGTATCAAAAGCCATAAGCACAACGTTCTTTCCGGTTGTTTGTATCCAAAAATCCGCAATCTTTGCCATAGCCTTATAATAGGCGTTATCAGTGCTGTCATCGCTTCGGTGCATAAGTGCAATACCGAGCTTATTATCAGAAGTTTTTTCGGGCAGCCACGAATGCGGAAAGGAAAACAGGATATCCGGCATATGTACAGAGTCCAGCTTAGGACAATTTTTTTTAAACCATTCAAGGCTTCTTTTGTCACGACATATTACATATTTGAATTTTTTTAGCTTTTGAATAATAAGCCATTCTGATAATCTGCTTTTAAAGGGTTCGATGTTACAGCCTATACAGTAATCCGCTATATGCTTTGAGGTCAAAAACCAAAGGATTTCATACTTTAATACCTGTCTTGAGTTAACCATAAAACCCGAACCCGTCACCATAAGCTTGGGTAAATTCCGTATTTCATCAGTTTCTTTTACTTTTACGTTGCTTTCTTCAAGCACAATGGGCGATATCATGCAGCGCTTGTCTATATAAAAATCATATTCCGGCATATTATGTATGACGATTTTCTGCATATAGTCATCGCCGAAGTTACTGTCAAAGTAACCGCATAATTCGAGTTTTATATTATTCATCGTCGGTATCCTTTTTTCTTAAATACATTAAAAGAACGCTTAATACAACACCCAGCATCAGAGCTAAAATAATGCTTACCGCATAATAGAACACTGTGCTTGTTGATTTGTGGGACACAACTCCCGAAATACATTCAATGCTTTTTGCTGATTTGTATGTATTGTAATCCTCTATTGTACTCTTGGTAAGCGCATATAAATTGTTGTATTTCTCACAGGTGTCTGCCAATCTCTTTTCAAGCTCGTCTTGCAGTTCTTTGTTTGAAAAACCATCCGGGAAACTGTTTATATCATTCTCGTAACGCTGTTTATCAATATCTGCGTTTAATGAATCGGTACGGTATTTAACATAATCCAAAACAAGATTGTCGTATACCGATTTTGTCTGAGCATATACCTTGTCGCGCTCAACGTTTTCACGCACCTGTGAGCTCTCGCTGTTCTCATCTTCATTTCTATTGTTTTTATCCCATAAATACTGCTCGTTTTTTTCGGAATAAACGCTCATAAGATTTCTTTGCGTTTCCGCTTTTTTATTATTCAGTTCAATATCATACTGCGATTCTGTCGCTTTATTTTGAAGCGAATTTCTCAGATACCAAGCGTTTTTTGTTATACCGTTTTCAACAATCATACGTTCCGCAACAGACAGATCCTGCTCGGACAGTGACTTATATTCTGCTGCCAAGTCCAAAAGCGAATATCCTGTGTGCGGAGAACGGTAATCATTATCCGCAGAAGAAATTCTTGAAAGGTAGTCTATATTGGATTTGATTTTTTCGCGCAGCATATCCACTGTATCGTAATAGTCATACTGCATGACAGTTTCACCGGAGAGCTGTGTAATATCGTTGCTATATGTATATTTTCCAACATAAAACAAACGGTACTGACTAATAACAGCACTCAGCATACGCTTTGCGTAATCCTTGCCGACCGGTGATGTATATTTTACAGAGTAATACACTGTATTTTTTTTCGCATCTTCATTTTTCTCATAATCTGAAAACTTTTCTATCCATGAAGCATATTTCTCCTGCTCGGAGGTCGGAATAATGGGAGTAACCGTAATATTTCGGCAAATGCCCTCAATATTTGTGTTTTTTAGACCAAGAGCGGATACTGCATTTTTTACAACAAGTGAGCTGTTTATCTCATACGGATTTATCTTTTGTCCGTTTTCGGTCAGACCTTCTTCCGCAGAGTCACATATATATTTTATAATGATTTCTGCTGTATGACTTTCCGTCAATTTTAAACCGATTGAGCAAAGTACAACCGAAAGAGCAATCAAAAATACAAATATTCTCTTGTGGTCTAATATGCTGCTTATAAAATCACGAATTGACATCGGTATATTTTCCCTCCTTCCAAGCTCTCTTCTTTTTTTGTAAAACAGAGCAGGCAAGCCATAATACATACAGTACCGACGCCCATATTACAGTTATTTTAGCTATTGCAACAGCAGAAGAAATAAGTCCCTGACCGTAACTTATGCTGCTTATTTCAACTCCTTCATAGGAAACACTGCTTATATATTCATCATTTACGGCAACAGCTCTCTCACAAAAATCGTTTACTTTTGATATAATCTCCTCACATCTTTTATCGGCAGCTTTTAATATCCAATCCTCGCTGTTTGTGACATTTCCGAATTGACTGATAAGATATTCATAGTAATGCGCATTATTCTCTGCCTCATCACCTGCCAAATTTGCTTTGCTTGCGTCTTCAGTCAAATAATCTATGCCTATTTTTGTTCTATTCATGTAAAACACATTTTCAGAGTCAAGTGCGGGAATAAATACAACCTTAGTTATGCTGGGATCGTATATAGAAATACCGTCTAACATAATTGCATATTCACCGCGGCTTCTTACTGCCTGATCATTGTTTGTATTTAATACATATCTGAATTGCTTCAAAAGCTTGTCCCTGTCAGAAGTGATACCGTTTTGAATAACAAAGGATTTATATGATTCGATATCGTTTTGCATTATTCCGGCAGCTTCATCCTTGAGATCTCCAAAACTCACTCCGTCTTTTGAAACAAACTCTACATCCTCATCGTATCGCTTTCCCAAGTACCGGCTTATGCGGTTTAAGATATTATTGATTTCGCTTGCTCTGTTGAAATAATCAAGCGATTTGGTTTTTGACCAGTCAATATCAAATACTTCGCTTGTTAATACATAGTTGTTTTCATAATACTCTTTGTAGCTGTCCGCCACACATTGCAGTATTTTTGTTTTTGACGGCATTGCTAATTGCTTAAAAACTGCTGCTATTGAAGCAAAAACACCGTCTGCCGCAATTGAGTCTGAAACAATTGAGTATGTTATTGTATATCTTGACGGAAAATATGAATATGTATCATTTCCGTCAAGTACCTTTTGTCTGATTGTGTTAAATGTTCCGTCGGTAGTTATGCCTGTAACGGAAATATGCTTTTTAAGTGTTTCCGGATCTACCTTATTATCAAGCTTATCACAGGCACTCTTTAAAACCTCATCACTCAGCACTTCATAAATCTCGAAAGGAGAACCATCCGGATTGTGTCCGTCCGCTATTTCGGAAAAAGATGCCGAAACGGTTGTGTATGCAGAATTTGAGTTAATTGCTATAACATAAACAGCTGCAACAACCGCAATAATAATTAAGCATATAAGCGAATAGCTATATGTAGCCTTCGGCATTTTTATCAGACCGTCATCAGCTTCGGATACATCATTCAAATATTCCGCTGTGTCCGTAGCTTCATTATCAACACTATGATTTTCCGTTATTGCTTTGTCATCAAGCTTCATATAGAATCAACCTCCTTTTGGTTATTAGTTATATTTAATGTAAAAGCCGAATATATCAGCAAATTCCAAAATGCCTTAATGCTTGGATTTATCGAAAGGGACATTGCAAGAGCAAGCGTGCCGAGCATAGCAGCAGAAATGTATGCTCGCTTTTTAATATTTCTGAATATCGCAGAAACAGACATAATTACAAAACTTATACAGCCGAACAATCCTTGATTATACAGTGATTGTATAAACTGATTGTGTGCTACCACTTGCACCAACTTTCCGTCTTTCATCATTTCATGATATGAGTTGATGCCCCTTCCGCAAAAAAGTTCCCATGTGGAATTTTTTATTGCGTCAAGCATTGAAATCCATATGTCAACTCGTTGTGTACCTCTTGACTCTATGACTTCCGTCAAGCTAAATCTTTCGGAAACACTTTCAGGTAAAAGAGGAATAACGATTGTCCACATAATAACTGCGATAACAACTGCTACACCCAATCCGATAAATCTTTGCTTGGCACTTTTCGCATTTATAAATACATAGGATACTACAGTAACAGCCAAAGCCAGCAATCCGCCTCTTGAGCCTGATGATAAAACCATATATGAGCCCAAAAGAATAAGAATCGGACAGACAACCATGTACACTTTATTTTCTTTAAGTTTTTTTAAAGCAACAGCTATAGGAAGCAGAAATAATCCTGCAAAGTAATTCGGATCGCATGTTGCTCCAAATAAAACCATTGTGTTTCTGTCGCCATACCAATCTGCCCCGATAAATCCGAGCCAAATTAAAATGACAAGCAGAACAAGCTGTGTTATTTCAAAGGCTTCCATTTCATTTTTACTGTATTTTTTTACTGTTATAAGGAATAACAGCGCTATCGTTTGAATATATCCCAGAACATACTGTACTGATGTACTGCTGTTATCCGCAAAAAGCGTCATAACTACGCTGATTAAAAAAACAACGGAAAAGAAGTGTATTATATTTAGTTCTAATTTTCCTTTGTAAAAAATCAAGCTTGCAGCTAAATACCCGGCAATAGGTATAGTCAATAGTTTTAAAAATGAATTGCCGGATGCATTTATCGTTATTGTCAGGGGTAATGCCGTAAAATAAATGCAAGCAAGAATACAGCTAAGTCCTACATCTAAATTTTTTAGTTTACTTATCAAATAGCTGTTACCTCCGTTAATATGTATCATTTTCAGTTGTTTTGATACTGAAAGAATTTTTTCGCTTCATCTAACGACTCAAATTTCATTTTTTTGCCGAATATGTATTGTGCCACGTCAGAAAGAACAAATAGCGAATAATTCTCTATATCAGCATTTTTTAAAAATGCTTTTGCTTTTTTATTAAACGCACCATAGTGCAAATCCGAAATATATTCACATCCGACTTCGTCTTTTAGTATTTCAAATAAATCTTTTTCCATCGTTTTACTGTTTATACTTCTCCTTTGCATTTTCCCAATATAATCTTCACTGCAACAGATTTGTTTTTCAGCAAGAATGAAATAAATAAATTCAAGCTGCATCTGTGCGTTTTCTTTATCTTCCCACATAACATAATCAAGAATTGCAGATACAAATAGGTATACAATCGGCTTTAATTTCTCTGCACTGCATTGTAATCGTACAGCAAGCATTTCAACATATTTGTCGTAAACAAAATTTAAGTCTTGTGCTTTGCTTCGTATTTTTTCACCGTAAACAGGGCTTGCTACCATTTGATATATAAATCGTAGCTCATTTTTATACTTGCTTATTTCCGAAAAGCAGTCATCAAAAAACTCACGCAAATTTTCCATATTGGAAAATGCATAAGAGAATATCTTTCCAACAACTTTCTTAAGTCCGTATTCAGCAGCTTCACATATTAAATCTTGTTTATTGCTAAACCAATAGTAAATACTTCCCTTAGCAATTCCTGTATATTTGCAAAGTTCCCTTACAGTAGTATTCTCAAGTCCGTGCTTTACAAGGTAATTAAATGTACTGTCCAAAATTCCATCTTCGTCTATTTGATATGTCGCATCTCTCATATATTTCATCATCTCCTATTTATCGACAGGACACATGGTCTAATTTACAGTAAAAAAATTTGCCTGCAACATAATCGAAATTATGCAGTAAAGGCATTACCACATAATCGAAATTATGTGGTGAAAAAGTTTCAAGTACATATAATATATACAGAGTTATTATATCACTAAAAGAGGCGTTTGTCAATGATTTGCCTTATTTATTACATTTTTCGTCATTATGCAATAAAACAGACATACATTTTGGACCAATATTGTTTTTCTTAAATTAACATTGGTCTGCTTTGCTATGCCTTTTTATAATAATTCGGATATGCATTTTACTAAATATGTTCAGATTTGTCGATTATTTATCATAACATATCATTTGCCTGCAACATAATTTCGATTATGTAGTTTTTTCTTTTTATAGCCGTAAAAGCCCTAATTTCTGTATTTGCCGGCGGTGGGTTTCTCCTGTTTCCATAGTGTAGATACGGGTAGTATTTACGCTTGAATGTCCGAGTATATCGGCAAGCCGTACTATATCCTTTTGAAGCGAGTAAAATGTTCTTGCAAACAGATGTCTTAGATTATGAGGAAACACTTTTTCCCTTGATACACCGGCGCTTTCACATAGTGCCTTCATCATCTTCCAGATATTTGATCTATCAAGTGCTTTTCCATTTTTAGAAACGAATACAGAGCCATTTGTTATTTTATGCTCCTTTGAATACTGCAAAAGCATTTTGCACAGCTCTTTCGGAATAATGATTACACGCATTTTTCCTTTTAAGTTTATCTGTGCCTTCTGTGCCTTTAAGCTTTCTACCGTTATATAGCACAGTTCCGATAAACTCATACGGTCAAGCATAAAGCTGTATAGCACTTTCGCTTCAACGGAAATATCCATAAAGGCTTCATCAGTAAAAAGTACTTTGGGAATACGGTAAAACGAAAACTGTTCTGCTTGACTTCCGTAAAAATATTCAAATTGTACTGACATAAAATATGCCTCCTTTCCTCGTATGATTGCACAAAAAAAGAATGCTCTACATTCTGTATAAAGCACTCTTCCATATTATTTATATATACAAAAAGAGCTGCAAATTATACATCTGCAACTCTTTGTCAGCGTTGTTACCTTTTAATGCACAAATTCCTGCACAAATTGGCGTAGTATTGGCGTAGTATGGCGTAGTTTTGGGACTTTTCAAAGTCCTAAAACCCGCATAAATACTGACTTTTTTCGTTTTTTACTTGTCAAGTGGCTTCATTGTGGGGAAGAGCAGTACATCACGGATTGCGGGCGAGTCGGTCAGGAGCATACACATACGGTCTATGCCGAAGCCTATTCCGCCTGTGGGCGGCATGCCTATCTCAAGCGCACGCATAAAGTCCTCGTCAGTGGTATTCGCTTCCTCATCTCCCTGCGCAAGCAGCTCCTCCTGCGCCTTGAAACGCTCTCTCTGATCTATCGGGTCGTTAAGCTCCGAATACGCATTCGCCATTTCCCAACCGTTCATAAAGAACTCAAAACGCTCAACATAATCCGGCTTTTCCGGCTTTCTCTTTGTAAGCGGAGAAATCTCAACCGGGTGATCCATGACAAACGTCGGCTGGATCAGATGCTCCTCAACATATTCCTCAAAGAACAGATTTAGAATATCACCCTTCTTATGCCGCTCCTCAAATTCAACGTGCTTTTCCTTTGCCGCAGCACGAGCCTCCTCAAGCGTCTTGATCTCATTAAAATCAACGCCCGAATATTTCTTAACCGCATCAACCATCGTTATGCGCTCAAACGGCTTTCCGAGATCCATCTCAATACCGTTGTACACTATCTTCGTTGTCCCCAGAACCTCTTGGGCAACATGGCGGTACATATTCTCCGTCAAGTCCATCATTCCGTGATAGTCGGTATACGCCTGGTAAAGCTCCATAAGCGTAAATTCCGGATTATGGCGGGTATCGAGTCCCTCGTTTCTGAATACTCTGCCTATCTCGTAAACACGGTCAAAGCCGCCGATGATAAGACGCTTCAAATAAAGCTCAAGCGATATACGGAGCTTGAAATCCTCGTCAAGCGCATTGAAATGCGTTTCAAACGGACGCGCCGCAGCACCTCCCGCATTCGACACGAGCATCGGTGTTTCAACCTCAAGAAATCCCTGTCCGTTAAGATAGCTCCTTATCGAGGCTATAATTTTCGATCTGTTGATAAACGTCTTTTTAACGTCCGCATTCATTATAAGATCCACATATCTCTGACGGTATCTCAAATCCGTATCCGTCATTCCATGGAACTTTTCGGGCAGCGGCTGCAATGACTTCGAAAGAAGCGTAATCTTGTCGGCTCTTATCGATATTTCCCCGGTCTGAGTTGTAAACACCTCGCCCTCTGCGCCAATGATGTCACCTATATCAAGCTTTTTAAAGCGGTTATACTCGTCCTCACCGAGAATATCCTTCTTCACAAAAAGCTGCACCTGTCCGTCTATATCCGCCACATGAACAAAGCCCACCTTGCCCATGCCTCTCTTTGACATAATTCTTCCGGCAACAGTCACCATCTGCCCGTCAAGCGGAGAAATCTTCGCCGTTACCTGCTTTTCCTCTCCCCTTGAGGTGATCGTGCGCTCCTCGGTTGTATAGTTTTCGCATATATCGCCCGAGGTGTGCGTGCGGTTGAATTTTGTTATTTTAAACGGATCTCTGCCCTCCGCCTGAAGCTCCGAAAGCTTATCTCTGCGCACCTGCAAAAGCTGTGATAATTCCTTTTCTTCCATTGATGTATCTCGTCCTTTCCGTTAATAAAGTATACATAATCTATTATATTATATAATATTTCTTCGGATTTTTCAAGGTTTATTTGAAAAGTTTTTATTAAGTTTCAAAATAATTGACACAATACGCCTAAATGTGCTATAATATGATTAACCTTACCGAAAGGAATGACGGGAATGAAAAGATTATTCATTTTGATTTTTCTTATGCTTTTGCCCGCTGTCGGAGTAAAAGCCGAAAACGATATTTACAGCGAGGTTGAGGAAATGCTTGAGCAGGAGCGAATTGCGGAGGAACAGACCGAGGCTTCGGCGGCACCGAGCGAATACCTGAGCCATGTACCGCTGTTTTTCGCCGATATACCATGCGACAAAATAAACATTTACAATGAAACATTTTCAATACATCTCGGCAAGGAAAGCACCCTTTCAATCGACGCACGTCCGATGCCCGTAAACAGCACCGACAAGCTTGTCACCTACACCTCCTCGGACGAATCGCTTATAAGCGTTGATCAAAACGGCACAATCACCTCCGCAGACCGCCCCGGAACAGCCGAAATCACCGTTTCCTGCGGTGAAGTGTCGCAAAAAATCACAGTCGAAATCATACGAGGAGTACAAAGCGTTTCTCTTTCAAGGAATGATATGCTGTTTTACATAGACAGACCTATAACCGCAAAGATTGAAGCGGCGGTTGCTCCTGCGGACGCTACGAACAAAAACGTCAAATGGCGCTCCGAAAACGAGGCGGTCGCAGCCGTTGATGAAAACGGGACTGTCACGCCCATAGGAACGGGAACAACGAGCATAATCGCCGAAACCGAGGACGGCGGCTTTACCGCAAAATGTACCGTTTACGTTCAGATTTACGATATTCCGGTAAGAGGCGCCTTCATCACCAACGCCATAGAGGCAATGCGAATATCAAGCGACTACAAGCTGACCTCGTACATATATCCCCAAAATGCACGTGAAAAAGCCGTAAACTGGTATTCGAGCAATCCCGAAATCGTAACCATAGACGCAAACGGCAATCTTCATGCCGTATCTGAGGGAATGTCCGTAATAACACTCAGAGCATCCAACGGAGTCGAGGATACTTTTACGATTTCCTGCGTACCCGACGACGGCACACCGTTTGAATACAAATACATCTCAAAATCGGTCGAGGAACGCATTGCGGAGCTGTCAATGCCCGTTAAATACACGCATTACAAATCCACGCTGCAATCGGCACTTGATGCACAGATGAAAGCGTCACCCACAGTATTTAACACCAACGCCGCAGCCGCAGCTCAAAGCGATGTTGAAAAATATCTCAATCCGAAAAACTTTACAACAGGCTATGCAAAGTATCAGTTCCTTGATCTGTCCGTGTCAAACGGAATAAGCGCAGCGGCTCTCAACAATTACCTGAAGGGCAAGGGTGTTCTTGAGGGCAAGGGCGAGGTATTCCTCGCAGCGGCACAGGCAAGCGGGATAAGTGAGATTTATCTGACGGTTCATTCCGTTCTTGAAAGCGGAAACGGCAAATCACAGCTTGCCTCCGGAACGGACTTCAACGGCACAACGGTTTACAACCTGTTCGGAATAGGCGCATATGACAGCGATCCCGTAAACGGCGGCGCAAAATATGCCGCAGAGCACGGCTGGACAAGCGTTGATGCGGCAATTTACGGCGGTGCGGAATGGATAAGCCAAAATTACATAAATGCCGGTCAAAACACGCTTTACAAAATGAAGTGGAATCCGGAAAAGCCCGCAACTCACCAATACGCAACGGACGTTGCATGGGCTGTCAAGCAGGCAAGAACAATAAAAAGCCTTGTCGAAGCGTCCGGCGGCTCGGTTTCGTTTGACGTTCCCGTATACAGCGGCGAGGGCGAATTCGGAATTTCATGGGATTAAAAAGGAGTTATAAACATGAACATTATTGCATCAGCGTCAAATTCATGGGGCATCGGAAAGGACAACGACCTGCTTTTCCATGCACGTGAGGATATGAAATATTTCAAGGAAACAACAACGGGAAATGTTGTTGTTATGGGCAGAAAAACGCTTGACTCACTGCCAGGCGGCAAGCCGCTCAAGGACAGAGTAAATATCGTTCTGACGAGGAACATAGATTTTGAGCGTGAGGGCGTTATTGCCGTACATTCCGTTGATGAATTGCTTGAGGAAATAAAAAAATATTCCTCCGAAATTTTCGTCATCGGCGGCGGCGAAATATACAATATGCTTCTGCCGTTTTGCGATAGGGCATATATTACAAGATTTTTTGCCGACAAGGAGGCAGACACGTTTTTGCCTAATCTTGCCGAAAGCAAGGAGTGGCAGCTCGAAAGCGAAAGCGAGGATATGCAAAGCGGCTCGCTTACGTTTCGTTTTACCGTATACAAGCGGATATGACCGCACAAAAATCGTGAGATAAGCGGATTTTCGCACCGCTTATCTCACTTATCAGGCTTATAATTGATAAAACTCTTAAACTTATCTTTTCCTCAGCACAATTTTTATAAAATTCAAATATTTCCCGCCGCCGGCCTCCATTGCTTTTCTGTCGCCTACGGCATACTCGTTTTCTTGCTTGAGCCAATCCGCCCATACCTCATCGTTTGATTCCATTTCGGAAACATCAATGACCTCAGCCCCGCTGCGGCTCACCATGTCCGTCCAATACTCAACATCATGCATATACTCAAGCTGCTCCGGCGTCCACGACAAGAGCAGCTCGGACGGGAGATTATCGTGGCAGTCCTTTTTCATTCCCGGTATTGCGATATAGATATACCCTCCGCTCTTAACATACGGCAGCAGCTTAGCGTCAAGATATTCCGAATCACGTCCGAAATAATTATACGAATCCGTACTGATAACAGCGTCAAAAAATTCTTTCTCAAACGGCAAATCCACTGCGTCCGCCTTTACCGGGATAATCTGCTCATCATCAAGTCCCATACTGCGGAAAAATTTTCGGTTATCCTCAGGCTCGCTCCATAGGTCTGCGGCATAAACCTTAAAGCCGTACTCCTTTGCAAGGAACACACTCGTCAAGCCCTGTCCGCTGCCAAGGTCGCATACTACGGCATTTTCGGGAATTTTACAATCGTTAAGCAATTCCTCCTCTAACTTGATGGGATTAGGCCCCATAATCTTTGCCATAAGCTCCGGTGTGTTGTATTTTTCACTTAAAATATATTTCATTAAAATCACTCCTTAATTTTTTTAAATCTGTCAATATGCTTTTCAAGAAGCCTGACAACAAGCTCTCCGTCCCCCGTATCATCATATATGCTGTACAAAAGATACATCGGTCCGTAAAATTCCAGTGCGTCAATATACGCCTCCTCCTCGGAGTCCGACTTGAATATATCCGCCATATACTGTAACGGTCCGCCGGATATATACTGCCGGTAAAGCTCTCCCATTTCGGGATTTTTGTACTGCTCAAGAGTCAAAAGCTTTCTAAAGCAGCTTGAAAATTCCTCCTCCGTCCAATGCAGAAGCATAACCTTTGCGTACTCCTTGATTGTATCAAGCGAAATATTTTCGTAGCTTTCAGCCGAATCCTCAATCGTTTCTTCGGGCATTTCACATTCCTTTGCACGCTCGTAATCCATTTTGTTCACACGCTCGATTATACTGTCGAATATGTCACGCTTGCTTTTGTAATGCTTATACAGCGACGGCGCTTTGATACCCACAGCCTCCGCAATTTCCGTAACGCCGACCGCCTCATATCCCTTTTGGGCAAACAGCTTTAACGCTTCGTCCAAAATCCTATCCTTTGTATTTGTTTTTTTCATAAAACCTCCGTTACTGCGGCAGACCGAATTTTGCAGCCGCCTGTTTGTTATATCTTTTAGCTAAAATCTATTAGCCTAAGTATATCATAAACTTTCCATTTTGTCAATAGAAAAAACAGACCTGCAAACAACATTCTGTTTACAAGTCTGTTAATTTTATTCGCCTTTTTGATTTTTAATTACCTTAAGCCTTGAATGTTCCTCCCTGTCCTTTTCCTCGAGGGAGTTTGCAATTTCCTTTACGAGTGTTTCGTAAAGCGGAATTGTTATATTTTCCAAAGCGTTGGCACGCTTTTGGGTTTTCTTTATATTCATGGCAAGGCGGTACACGGAGTTTTCTATCTCCGTCAGCTTTACGGTAAGCATTTTCACCTCGTTAAACCGAAGATACGCCTCGTCAAGAGCGGAGGTGGTGTTTGAAAAGCCGTATGTCGGTCTGCCGGAAAAGCCCTTTGCACGAACCACCGGAATTTCAACTCCCATAACGCTCCTTAAATCTATTTCAACGCTGTTTTCAAACACTGCGCTGTGCGCCTGCTCCTCAACCGCATTAATGCTCATCAGCACGTTTGCGCCCTCAAGCGCACGGTACGCAAGAGCAAACGTTTCCTCGATTTTAGCCTCAACATCCTTTGCCTCCTCGATAAGCTGCATCATCTCACGTATCAGAATATTACGCTTTTTGTCAAGCATCTCATACCCCTGCTTTGAAAGGCGCAGAGTATTTTTTGCCGACATAAGATTACCCTTTGTGGGTGCGAGTGTTTTTTGCATATAACATCACTCCTCTGCGGGCTTATAATATTTATCGAGAATATCGTCGCTTACACGGTCAAGCTCGCTCCTCGGCAGCATTCCGAGAAGATCCCAGCCGAGATTGAGCGTTTCCTCAATACTGCGGTTTTCCTCCCTGCCCTGCGACAGGAACCGATCGTCAAACGCTTTTCCGAAAGCGATATATTTCTTATCTATATCCGAAAGCTCATCCTCACCTATAACCGACGCAAGGCTCTTTGCGTCCTCAACCTTTGAATAAGCCGCAAACAGCTGATTCGACAGTGCCGGGTGATCCTCTCTTGTAAAGCCCTCGCCTATGCCGTCCTTCATCAGACGTGAAAGTGACGGCAGTATCGATACCGGCGGATAAACTCCCGTCAGGCTCAAGCCTCTGCCGAGAACTATCTGTCCCTCGGTTATATATCCCGTAAGGTCGGGTATCGGGTGGGTAATATCATCGTTGGGCATTGTCAGTATCGGAACCTGTGTAACTGATCCCTTTGCGTCCTTGATAATTCCGGCACGCTCATAAAGCGAGGCAAGGTCGGAATACAGGTATCCTGGGAAGCCCTTTCTTGAGGGGATTTCGCCCTTTGAGGACGAAACCTCACGCAGTGCCTCGGCATACGATGTCATATCCGTAAGAATTACAAGCACGTGCATATCATGCTTAAACGCAAGATACTCCGCCGCCGTAAGCGCACATCTCGGAGTTATGATTCTTTCGACAACAGGATCGTTTGACAAATTCAAAAACATTACAACCTTGCCCAAAACTCCGCTTTCCTCAAACGATTTTTTAAAATAATTCGCAACATCGTGCTTAACGCCCATTGCCGCAAACACAATCGCAAACTTATCTCCGTTTACATCGTCCTCGTCAACGACCTTTGCCTGTCTTGCGATTTGTATAGCAAGGCTGTCGTGCGGAAGTCCGTCACCCGAAAATATCGGCAGCTTTTGTCCTCTTATAAGCGTCGTAAGGCAGTCTATGGACGAAATTCCCGTCTGGATAAAGTTGTTGGGATATTCTCTTGAAACCGGGTTTATCGGCTGACCGTTTACGTCACGCACCTCTTCGGCAAAATATTCGCCGAGTCCGTCTATCGGTCTGCCAACGCCGTCAAGAGTTCTGCCGAGTATTTCCTTAGAAAGCGGCAGCCGCATCGGCTCACCCATCAGCTTTGTTTTTGTATTCGTAAGCGAAAGTCCGCTCGTTCCCTCAAAAAGCTGTATTACCGCCTTATCACCGGAAATTTCTATAACTCTGCCAAGCCTCTTTTCTCCGCTGTCAAGCGTGACGGTTACCATTTCCTCATAAAAAGCCTCATTCACTCCCTCGATAACCGCCAAAGGTCCTCGAATATTCCCAAGACCCGTATATTCAATAGCCATTAGTTCTCACTCTCCTTCACAGCCGCTTATTCCTCGTCTATTTTCTGAGCAAGCAGTCTGTCAAACGCATCATTGATTTTTCTTTGCAGCTCATGGAACGGTGCTTCTATGTCCTTGTTGCCGATTGTATACTTAATTCTGATTATATCCTCAACAACGCCCGTTTCATTGATTTTGGAGAATACTATCCCCCTGTCCACTGCCTCCTTCATACGTCTGTCAAGCAAGAGAATAACGTCCATCATCTTATTCTGCTTGTCAAGCGGGACGTACGTATCGTCGGCATGAAAAGCGTTCTGCTGCAAAAATCCGAGTCTGATCGCACGTGCAACCTCAAGTGTTACCTTTTGACCGTCCGGCAGAACATCTGCACCTATAAGCTTTACAATTTCAAGCAGGCTGCTTTCCTCCTGCAAAATCGCCATTATCTTTGAACGCTTATCCATAAAGTCCTTTGATACGTTGTCCTTATACCAGTCGGTAAGCTCGTCAATATATTCGCTGTAGCTTGAGAGCCACTGTATTGCCGGATAGTGTCTTGCATATGCAAGTGATTTATCAAGCGCCCAGAAGCATCTGATAAAACGCTTTGTGTTCTGTGTTACAGGCTCCGAAAAGTCGCCGCCCTGAGGTGATACCGCTCCTATTATTGAAACGGAGCCCTCGCTGCCGTTGAGATTTGTAACGTATCCCGCTCTTTCGTAAAACTGCGAAAGTCTTGACGCAAGATAAGCCGGGAAACCCTCCTCTGCGGGCATTTCCTCAAGTCTGCCGGAGATTTCTCTCAATGCCTCAGCCCATCTTGAGGTCGAGTCCGCCATAAGAGCAACGTCATATCCCATGTCACGGTAATATTCGGCAAGCGTAACACCCGTATAAATCGACGCCTCACGTGCCGCAACGGGCATATTCGATGTATTTGCGATAAGCACCGTTCTGTCAAGCAGCGGTCTGTTGGATTTCGGGTCTATAAGCTCCGAAAATTCCTCAAGCACCTGCGTCATTTCGTTTCCTCGCTCGCCGCAGCCGATATATACTATAATATCGGCATCGCACCACTTGGCAAGCTGATGCTGCGTCATTGTTTTTCCGGTACCGAAGCCGCCCGGAATTGCCGCAGCGCCGCCCTTTGCAAGCGGGAACATCGTATCGATTACACGCTGACCCGTAACAAGCGGCTTTGAAATCGGCTGACGCTTAAGATACGGTCTTGCCTGCTTTATCGGCCATTCCTGCTTCATTGTCAGCTCAACCTCGCCGTCCTCCGTTTGAATTACGGCTATTTTTTCAACTATCGTATAGCTGCCGTTTTCGGCAACCCACTTAACAACACCCTTAACAAACGGCGGCACCATAACACGATGCTCGATAAGCGTTGTTTCCTGCGTTACGGCGATTATATCACCTCCGCTTACTATATCGCCCTCGGATATTTTCATTGTAACCTGCCAGGTCTTTTTCTCGTCAAGAGCCGAAATTTTCAGTCCTCTTGCTATAAAGGCTCCCGAACGGTTTCTTATCTCCTTAAGCGGATGCTCTATTCCGTCAAATATATCTGATATAATTCCCGGTGCAAGCGTTATTGACATGGGCGCACCCGATCCCTTTACCGGCTCGCCGCATCTTAAACCCGTTGTTTCCTCATATACCTGCACTATCGTGCGATCCGCCTCAACGCCTATGACCTCGCCGATAAGCTCCTCATCGCCCACATAGACCATCTCCTGCATACCGAAGTCGCTTGAGCCTTTAACCTGTACAACCGGTCCGTTTATTCCGAAAATACGGCCTGCTGCATTAGCCATGTTGATCCTTCCTTTCAAGCTTTATTAATCATCGTACCTTGATTATTCAATCACAAGTCCGCTCCTTCTGAGGAACTGCTTTTTCTCCTCCGCAAGCATTTCCTTAAAGGAATAATCCACGCTTACACGTCTTGCCGGATTTGAAACCTTTACTCCGCCGAGGAAGTCCTTTTCACCTGCCGCCTCAACGGTAATCTGCGTTCCGTCCTCGGATAGAGCCTCTATTTTGTCCTTGCAGCCTAAATCGTCCGATGAAATATAGACAATTTTAGGACCTTTTCCGACCTCGAATATTGCCTTTTTTGTCTTTTCAACAAGCCATTCAACATATTCGTCCGTTTTGGTGTAAGCCTTGAGCTTTGCTTTTGCGCCGTCCATGACCTCTTCGATTATATGCTCACGCTTAAGCAGCAGCTCCTTTTTAGTCTCAAGCTCAACATGGAGAATTTTTTCGTTTGCCGCTTTTTTTGCCTCTGTTATGCTGTGCTGGATCGTTTCGTATGCCTCCTCAAGGTATTCGTTTTCCTTTGCATTTACTATCGTATCATGCTTTTCCTGCACCTTTTGCATCATTTCGTCACGCTTGTTCCCGGCATCGTCAAGCACAAGCGAAGTGAAAGTATTCAGTTTCTCTCTTATGTTATCCATTTTCAATCATTCCTTTACAATTTAAGTCCTATGGATTCATGCACAAGACTGTTGATGGAATCGGCAATATCCCTGCTGCCGTGGCGGTCGGGGATTTCGATTATCAGCGGTGTGTGCAGCGTAAGCTTAAGCTGCCGCAGATAATCCTTTACAAGCTCGCCCACCTTTTCGGTCAGAACAAGTATACCCAAATCCTTATCCGAAAGAGCCTTCTTAATCTCAGCCTGCACCTCCTCCGCCGTATGTACGACGCAGCCGTCAACTCCGGCAAGGCGCATTCCGATTTGTGTGTCAACGTTATCGCTTATTAAATACATCTTCATAATGATAACCCTTTCATTAGCCTTTGCAGTATATGTTATGCGTTTAAAATCATGAACGAGATAACAAGACCGTAAAGTGCGATACCCTCTGCAAGAGCAACGAAGATAAGCGTTTTACCCATTATCTTTTCGTTTTCGCTCATTGCGCCTATAGCTGCCGACGCTGCCGACGATACGGCGATACCGCCGCCGATGCCGCTAAGACCTGTCGAAAGAGCCGCACCGAGGTATTTGATACCCTCGCCGACGCTCAAGCCATCAGCCGCTCCCGCCGCAAACGCCGGGACAGAACAGCCAAGGCTGTATATAACGCCTATTCCGAGTACCGCAAAAAATGCGATTACATTCATCAAAAGGCACTCCTTACCCTTTCTTTTTCCGGTTTTGTAATACATTGCAACCGGAACGGCAACGCTGAGTGCAACAAGTCCAAATAATACTTTCATTAACATATCAATCATTTCCTTTCAAATTTTAAAATTGCTTATTTACTTTTAAGCGACACAAATTCCTTGCCGCTGCCTGCAAAATAACGGCTGAACATCTCGTAATATTCCAGACGCAGTACCTGAATCGCAACGATAAGTCCCTCCAGCACCATTACTATAATGTTGCCGATGACATTAACTACCGCTCCACCGACTCCGCCGCCGCCCGAAAGCGCCGCAACCGCCATCATCATTCCCACGTGAATAACCGCAAATGCGCCTATTCTGAGGAATGAAATTGTATTTGTACAGAAGCTGAGAACAACCTCAAACATCTCGAACAAATTCTCAACAAAGAACATTCCGCTTGACGGCAGCCAATTCTTTTTGCCCTCGACAAGCTTTGTCAAGGGCTCGCTCAGATACATCGCCAAAAGCGATACTCCGAACAGTATTCCGAACACAACTCCCGGTATATGCAGTCCCGCAAGCATATTCACAACCACAAGCACTATGCTAAGATAAAATAAAATGCCCGCAAGTCCGTTATGCCCGAAAATTGCCTCGCCTATATTACGCTGCCTGAACATATTAAATACATTCAAGCACATTCCGAAAATTATTATAACCGCTCCCATGCAGACCGTTCCGATAAGAAGCGGCATAATCGACTGCATAGGCTTTACAGTTGTTATTCCGAAAAGGCTCGGAATTATTTCCTCGTTTCCGAAAAAGCTGCCGTATATAAATCCGCTGACAATTCCGGCAAGTCCGACCATGCCGATAATCCCCGCAAGATCCATCTTCTTTACCTTGTAAAGTATAAATCCCGCAATTGCCAAAACCGCGCTCTGACCCACATCTCCGAACATTATCCCGAAAAAGAGAATGTAGGTAATTGCCAGTATCGGCGTCGGGTCAACCTCGCCGTAGGACGGAAGTCCGTACATTTTGACGAACATCTCAAACGGCTTGAAAATAAAGTTGTTCTTAAGCTTTGTCGGAGGCTCCATGTCCTTAACCTTTGAGGCATCCTCGCTGTAGAACATCACAACATCACCGGATTGGCTTATTTCCTTTTCAAGGGCGTCCGCCGACTTTGCGTCCATCCAGCCGACAACGTAAAAGAACATATCCGAATGCACCGCATTTCTGCGTATCTCGGCAAACTGACTGCGCTTTTTCGCAAGATTGTATATCATGCTAAGCTTATCCTGCGAATCCTCAAGCAGCTTTGCCGTCCTTTCCGACAGCTCCTTTATGCGTTCCTTCAGTTCGCTGTTCTGCTCTGTGAGACGCTTTTTTATATCTCTCGGAGTTCCCGGAAACTCTGCCGTCACGTACTGCGGCTCAAAATAAAGCGATGCAAAAACCTCCTCTATTTTGCGCTGCTTTACCGCCGGGACAAAGTAAAAGCCCCACACGTCGCTTGCTGTTTCCGATGTTACAACAAAAAACGTTTCAAGCGTATCAAGATACGTTGTGAGCGTATTGTAGCCTGTTCTCGGTATGTGACCGAATTTGACCTTGACAAACTCCATTCCGAATATCTTCTGCAAATCCACGTCAACATCAAGCATCAAATCAAGCTGCTTTATTATGTTTTCATTTTTTTCGACAAGCTTGTGGAGATGCTCGCTCTCCTCACGCTCGCTGCTTATCCTTTGATTTATACCGTCGATAAACTCCTGCATACTCTCCAGAGTTGTTCCGTCCTTAGCTATCAGCTTTGTGTTCGGCTTTTTCCCGGCAAGCTCAATTATCGACAATGTGCTTTTTGCAAGAAGGTCGTAGTCCGTATTTTCGTCAAACGGCTCTATACGCTTGCGGTTTGTTATTACGTTTATGGCACGCTCAAGATGTATATCTCTGCCGTAAATGTATTTTTCAGCAACGTATTCAAAGTCGCTTATCTGCGCCGAAAATGTAACGGCCTTCATTTTGACTATTGACAACTATATTCCTCCCTTCCTTTCAGACATCATTCAACATATATGTGAGATCTTATGCTGTCGGCTGTTTTACCGTAGCGCACACCCTCGATTATCGTCTTGATATTGTTAAGCTCAAGCTCCTTTAAATCGAGATAGGTATACACCGCAATAAGCGACTGCGGATGACTCACAAACATTGTTTTATCTATTTTTCGTAAAAGCTTATTGAAATTTTCCTCCGGGAATATCCCTTTGTCAATCCCCTCAAACAGCATTGCATATTTCGTTTCCGATACAATGCTTACAAGCGTTTCCGGCTTGTCCGCCCTTACCAGCTCCTTCACCTTGTCCTCGGTAAGGCGGTAACGGATCGGTATCAGATAGGTAAAAATTATTTCATCCTCAAACGAGAAATATTTTTTACCTCTGTAAATCCACAAAATATTAAGCGCATCGATTTTTGTTCCGAGAGCCTTTTTAAACAGCTCCGCCTGCGTCTTATCAAGCCGCCGCCCGATTGTATGCCATATGGAATTGTAGTAAAACATTTCCAAAATCATACTGACCGAGAAGAAGTCCGAGCCGAGTTTTTCGGCACGTCTTAACGGTTCGGCATACGGCGTGTTTTTGCACGCTTCTATGCAGTCCGCAAGGCACGTTGCATTCAGCATCAGCTCTCTGTCTATCTTTGTATGCGTTTCAAAAAACGCCTCAAAGCGGTCGCGGCTTATTTGATCCTCATTCCTTGACTCATGCGTGAAAATATATCTCATTTCCTTTATAAGAAACAGAATTTCACGTCTTATAAACCAGAATTTCAGAATTTCTCTTTTGGAGCTGTCGAGAAATTCATAAAGCCTTAAATATTCGTCAAACACCTCGCCCGACATAAGCAGCTCCATCTGCCCTCGGTGAACATCACGTTCGCTGATGTTTTCCAAAACCTCGGAATAAGCGGGATGCGCCTTTAAATAAGCGCAGATTTCGCCGACGCTTTTTTTGCTCAAAAGCTGCTCATAATCCTCGCTTTTGAGGAATTTGGCATACATCGCCTTAAGCTTTGCCGAAACCGCACAATATTCTGAATTCATATGACCATGACTCCTTTAAAAAGTTAAGCTCGCTTAACTGCCAATTATATTATTTACAATTTGGTCAATCCAAGCATCCTTATTTTCCTCATATTTTCGGTCGAGTGCCTCAACCTGCCTGTGAGAATCGGCTGCTATCGCTTCGCATTTTGAATCGGCATCTTTTAATTCCGTTTCCTTTATCGCTTCGCTTTTGGCTGTTGCTTTATTTTTAATGCTGCGATGGAGCTTTTTTGTTTCATCATCGATGTTTTGGTCAAGCTCGTTTCGGGCTTTTTTTGCATCTTTGATGACCTCCTGTGCACGGTCCTCGATATCGATGATTTTCAATATCAGATCCTCCATGATACAAAACCTCCCTTAATTAAAATTATATATAAATTAACGAATATCTCCGTTAATTTTTCAAGCTTTGCAGCGGCGCCGGGATACGTCCTCCTCTGTCGATAAACTCGTCACAGCCGTATTTTCTTACCGGCATAACGGGTCCCGTACCTAAAAGTCCGCCAAATTCCACAACGTCGCCCTCCTTTGCTCCGGGAGCCGGTATTATTCTTACGGCTGTGGTTTTGGTGTTTACCATTCCTATTGCCGCCTCATCGGCTATTATCGCCGATATTACCGATGCGGGTGTATCTCCGGGGATTACTATCATGTCAAGTCCCACAGAGCATACGCACGTCATCGCCTCAAGCTTTTCTATGGAAAGCGCACCGCTCTTTGCAGCCGCTATCATGCCTGCGTCCTCCGAAACGGGAATGAACGCTCCGCTAAGACCTCCGACATACCCCGATGCCATAACTCCGCCCTTTTTGACCGCATCGTTAAGCAGCGCAAGAGCTGCCGTTGTTCCGTGCATTCCGCATTTTTCAAGTCCCATTTCCTCAAGTATATATGCAACGCTGTCACCTACGGCAGGCGTGGGTGCAAGCGATAAATCCACAATTCCGAACGGCACCTCAAGACGTCTTGAAGCCTCCTGAGCCACAAGCTGTCCCATTCTCGTTATCTTAAATGCCGTCTTTTTGATTGTTTCGGCAACAACGCCGAAATCCGCTCCCTTTACCTTTTCAAGAGCGCACTTTACAACGCCGGGGCCGGAAACGCCTACATTTATAACACATTCACCCTCGCCCTCGCCGAGGAACGCTCCCGCCATGAACGGGTTATCCTCAACCGCATTGCAGAACACCACAAGCTTTGCGCAGGCAAAGCCCTGAGTATCCTTTGTAAGCTCGGCGGCCTTTTTTATGATAAGTCCCATTTCCTTTACCGCATCCATATTTATTCCGGCACGGGTTGAGCCTATGTTCACGCTTGAGCATACAATATCCGTCTGCGAAAGCGCATACGGAATGGACTGTATCAATATTCTTTCGCCGTTTGTGTAGCCTTTATGTACAAGTGCCGAATATCCGCCTATAAAATTCACTCCGCACGCCTTTGCGGCACTGTCGAGAGCCTTTGCGATTTTGACCGCCTTGTCAATATCCGGCTTATCGAGTGCGTCTATGAGCGTCGCAGCCGGAGTTACCGAGATTCTTTTATTTACGATAGGTATACCGTACTGCTTTTCAATATCCTCGCCGACCTTTACAAGATCCTTTGCATAAGATGTTATTTTATCGTATACCTTTTTGCACACAACGTCCACATCGGGGTGTGCGCAGCTTTTTAAGGAAATACCCATTGTTATTGTTCTTATATCAAGGTTTTCCCTGTCTATCATATTGATAGTTTCTATAACTTCAAACGGGTTAATCATGCTGTTCTCCTTTTACCTCACAAAATCATACCTTGTGCATTGATGAGAAAATATCCTCTCTCTGCACTCTTATCGACATTCCCATTTCCTCAGCCGTCTTTTGCAGCTTATCGTTTATATCGGAAATGGTGTATTCGGAATCTCCGCAGTCCACAAGCATAATCATCGTGAACAAATCCTGCATGATCGTCTGCGAAATATCGAGAATGTTTACATCTGCCTCAAACAGCGCCGTGCTGACCTTGGCAATTATTCCCTTCGTGTCCTTTCCTACCACCGTAACAACCGCTTTCATAATTATAACTCCTTTCGGTATCTTTAATGTTATTGCGAAAAGTAAAATTTCTTAGGCATTTGAGATATTTCTGATGACGGGGCGGCAGGGACACCGCCCCTACACACCCTCGCTCTCGCTCGGAACTCGCCGAAACTCAATCATAAACAACACAAATTCTACCAAATACATAACAGCTTGTAGGATTTAATAGTGTTTTTGAGTTTGTTCGGACGAGTTACCGCAAGGGATGTTTGAGTACGAATAAACTCAAAAATACTCTCAAATCCCAAACCATCATTCCTCAATTACCTATTTTGGGCTTTATTTTCTGCGCTGTCTGAGCGCCTCATACATTATAACTCCGGCCGCAACAGATGCGTTCAAAGAGTTTATATTGCCGGTCATCGGTATGCTGACCGTAAAGTCGCACCGCTCCTTGACGAGTCTGCCTATCCCCTCGCCCTCGCTGCCTATAACAATGCCGAGAGCACCGGTAAGATCCGCCTTATACAACTCCGTACCGTCCATATCTGCCGCCGCTATCCAAAGTCCCTCTTTTTTCAGCTCCTCTATTGTCGAGGCTATATTTGTAACCTTTGCAACCGGGGTATATTCCGCCGCTCCCGCCGCAGTTTTTACGACCGTTTCGTTAAGACCCACGCTGCTGCGCTTCGGGATAATCACTCCGTGCGCACCGGCACAGTTCGCCGTCCTCAATATCGCTCCTAGATTATGCGGATCTGTTATCCTGTCGCATATTATCACAAACGGCGGCTCGCCCTTTTCATGCGCTGAAGCAAGTATATCCTTGACACTGCTGTATTCGTAAGGACTTACATAAGCTATAATACCTTGATGATTTCCGCCCTCCGCTACTGCGTCAAGCTTACGGTGATCCGCCTCCTGTATTACAAGTCCCGCATCCTTCGCCTTTTTTATGATTGCGGTAAGCGAGCCTTCGGGACGTCCCTTTTTTATAAGAATTTTATCTATCGGACGCCCGCTCTTTATTGCCTCAAGCACGGGATTGCGCCCTATAATTTTATCTTCCATCATATCCCCCGTATCTGCTTAAAACCTAAAAACCACAAGGGTACACAGACGACCTGACTCCACTCGCCACTCCCTTGTGGTTTACCGATATTTACTTCAAGAATTTATCGTGTATTGCAACTACCGCTCTTTCGGCGTCCTTTCTGTCAACCAAAACGGAAACCTTGATTTCCGAGGTAGCTATCATGTTAATATTAATATGTGCGTCGGACAGCGCCTCAAACATCTTTGCGGCAACTCCCGAATTGTTTACCATACCCGCACCGACAATCGATACCTTTGAAACGTCCTTTGTCGACTTAACCTCATCAGCCTTTATCATGCTGTTATGCTCTTTTATCAGCTTGAGAACCTCGTCAAGGTCACCCTCCGTAACGGTAAAGGCTATATCCTTCTTAACTCCGTTTCCGATTGACTGGATAATAAGGTCAACACTTATTCCGTGCTTTGCCAGCATACTGAATACCTGGAACGCCTTTCCCGGTGTATCCTCCACGCCGCAAAGTGCTACTCTTGCGCAGTCGTTATCTCTCGTTACGCCTCTTACCAACATCTTTTCCACTTGCTCTACCTCCTTGACATATGTTCCTTCGTTATTATTTAAGCTGGATCTTACAGATAATTTTACGTTGTATTTTTTAGCCATTTCCACGCTTCTGTTATGAAGCACGTTTGCGCCGAGCGATGCAAGCTCAAGCATTTCGTCATACGAAATATCGTCAAGCTTGTATGCGTTCTTTACAAATCGCGGATCTGCCGTGTACACTCCGTCAACGTCCGTGTATATTTCGCACAGCTCCGCATTCAGTGCCGCCGCAAGCGCAACCGCCGATGTGTCCGAGCCGCCTCTTCCGAGTGTTGTTATATCATCGTACTTATTCAGTCCCTGGAAGCCTGCGACTATGACTATGCGCTTTCTGTCAAGCTCCGTCTTGATGCGCTCTGTATCTATCGTATTTATTCTTGCCGAACCGTAATGCGAATCGGTCTTAAAGCCTGCCTGCCAGCCGGTCAGCGAAACTACCGGATAACCGAGCTTTTCTATTGCCATTGCAAGCAGCGATATTGATATTTGCTCTCCCGTTGCAAGGAGCATATCCATCTCTCTTTTTGAGGGATTTTCGTTGATTTCCTTTGCTTTTTCTATTAAATCGTCTGTCGTGTCGCCCTGTGCGGAAACTGCAACAACAACAGAATTTCCCGCTTTATACGTATCCGTTATGCGTCTTGCAACGTTCATAACTCTTTCGGCGTCCCTTACCGAGGTTCCGCCGTATTTTTGAACTATCAGTCCCATTGGTTACTCATCCTTTCAAATATTCTTTATTCCCCGCCTGTCATACCTCCGACACAACGGCTCCCACGTTGTCAATGTCGAGAATACGGCATTTCCAGCTATGGGAATTTGTTTCAAAAAATCTCTCCATCTCCGCCTTGAAGCTGCCATAGTTTCCGTCAAGGAACGACAGTATCGTAGGTCCGGAGCCGCTGAGATACGTTCCGCATGAGCCTGCGGAATACGTCTTTTCAAATATTTCGTCAAGTCCGTCTATATATTCACGTCTGTACTGCTGATGCAGTCTGTCCTGAACACCGAGCCTTAGCTGCGAGGTGTCCCCCGAAATCATCGCCGCCTGCAAAATCGAAGCGTGCGATACATTAAACACCGCATCCTCAAACGGAACACTCTGCGGCAGGACGCTCCTGGATTTTTTCGTCATTACGAAATAATCGGGTATCATCACCGCAAATTTTATATGCGGACGTATTTTTGTGCTGTGAACTATCGTTTTGCCGCCGGACATCAGCGAAACGCAGAAGCCGCCGTAAAGCGCAGGTCCCACGTTATCGGGATGCCCCTCCATCTCCGCTGCCAGATCCATAATACGGCTGTACGGGAGCTTTCTCCCGGACAATACGTTTGCCGCAAGCATACCGCCTATTATACAGGCACTGCTGCTGCCTAAGCCTCTCGTCATCGGGATTGCGCTGTTCTGTACAATTCTCAGTCCCGTCGGTCTGTAGCCCGTTTCGTCAAATACCACCGACATCGCACGGTATATGAGATTGCGCTCGTCCTGCGGAATGTAATCCGACTCATTGACAACTCGTATATCAAGCCCGGAGGGTATTTCGGAAATTTCAAGGCGGTTATAGAGGTTAAGAGCTATTCCCAGAGTGTCAAAGCCCGCGCCCATGTTGGCGCTTGTTGCCGGAACCCTTACTCTTACCATCAGTTAAGCACCCTGATCGATGTTATTATCGAGCCGAGAGCCGCAAGCTTTTCCTCTATCTGCGTTCCGGTCAGCTTTTCCGTAATAAATGCGCACTCGCCGTTTCTCGGCTCAAGCGTGTTGATTCCGCCGAAAACCCGCTCTGCCTCTTCAAACGATGCGTTCGTTCTTACAAAATACGCAAATTGCTCATCGTCCTTTGACGCCATGATATTTCCCGGCTGCTTTTCCCAAACATAACGCTTTGCACGCTCTCTGTGTCTTACGCAGTCAACCACGTCCGCAACAACCGCCGACGCTGTCGGAAGCTTTCCCGCTCCCGCACCGTAGAACATCAGATTTCCTACGCAGTTGCCCGTTACCATGATGGCATTGAACACATCGTCAACTCCCGAAAGGGGACTTGAATTTTTGATAAGCATCGGACTTACTGTCGAATATATCTTTCCGTCCTCCTTGAATGAGGCATAGCCAATAAGCTTAATTACGCTGTCAAGCTGCTCCGCATATTTTACGTCATCAAGAGTGATATTTACGATACCCTCCGTTTCAATATCACGGTAATCGACTTCACAACCCGAAGCAAGCGATGCAAGAATGGCAATTTTGCGGCACGCATCGTGTCCTTCAATATCCGCTGCGGGATTCTTTTCGGCATAACCCTTTGCCTGTGCGTCCGCAAGAGCCGTATTAAACGGACGGTCGTTTGTGAACATCTGGTAAAGGATATAGTTCGTTGTTCCGTTCAATATACCTGCAATACGTGTTATTTTATTTGCGGTAAGATCCTGGTGCAGCGGACGGATAACGGGAATACCTCCTCCGACGCTCGCCTCAAACATATAATTCACGTTCTTTTCCGCAGCTATCGCCAAAAGCTCCGTACCGTAGGTGGCAACCAGCTCCTTGTTCGAGGTTACAACGCTTTTGCCCGCAAGCAACAGACTTTTTGTAAACTCATATGCCGGATGCAGTCCGCCCATTGTTTCCGCAACGACTGTAACTTCATCATCGTTTAAAATGTCGTCAAAGCTTTTTGTAAAAAGCTCCTTTTGGGGATGGTCGCCGAAGTCTCTGATGTCAAGAATGTACTTGACGTCTATCTCTTCGCCGTAGGTATTGCGGCAGAGCTTTTCGCTGTTTTGAGCAACGATTTCATAAACGCCGCTGCCCACAGTTCCAAAGCCCATGATTGCAACTTTTGCCATTCCTTTTTCCTCCTGTCAATATAATTAATGCAAAAAAACTTTTTTCAATGTTATATATTATCATATTCATGATTTAAAGTCAATAATTGAAATGACTAAACTAATTAATTCATCAGTTTCCTTTTTGTACATTTTTACCCTGCAATAACACATCCCCGTGACAGCATTAATGCAAAAGCACCTATGCCGACGGGGACGTTTTTATCATTCCGACTATTCTCTTTTTGCGGCTATCATCAATATTATCAGCACCGCCGCACCGAACAGGACTATGCTGCCGCCCGGTCTTACGTCAAGGTAAAACGATGCAGCAAGCCCACCTATGGTGAATATCTCGCCGAATACCACCGAGCCTATCATCGTCTTTTTATAGCTTTTACCGATAAGCATTGCACACGCCGTCGGTATAACGAGCAGTGAGGAAATCATCAGCGCACCCACAATTCTTGACGCAACCGACACCGTCACCGCCGTCAGCAGCATTATTACGATATTCACACCCCTGACAGGTACTCCGGCAAGCTCCGCCGCCTCCTCGTCAAAGGCTATGTAAAACAGCTCCCTGTACAAAACCATCGTGACGACTATCACCGCCGCACTTAAGGCTATTGTCATTATCATTTCAAAATCCGTAATTGCCACTATCGAGCCGAACATAAAGCTGTTCAGGTCTGCCGCACTGCTTACAAATCCCGACAGCACCGCCGTCAGGCCTATACCTATCGACATGATGATTACCGTAGCTATCTCCGAATAATTTTTAAACGCTTTTCTCATAAGCTCAATGCCCAGCACCGCCGCTGCGGAAAATATCACAGCACCCAGAACAGGATGTATTCCTATCATAAGCCCGGCGGCAATTCCGGCAAGTGCGGAATGTGACGTAGCATCGCCTATTGCGCTCAGCCGCTTTAACACTATCGTTGTACCTATACAGGGAGCGATTATCCCTATAAGAGCCGCAGCAATCAGGGCACGTATCATAAAATCATACGCAAATATATTGTCCATTATGAGCGATAACTCCTTTCGCCTGATTATTTATGGTTATGCTTTCTTTTTCCGGCATATATCTGATTGATCTGCTCAATCGTCAGCCCCTTTCTGTCGACAAACTCGCCGTTTCCATGAGAACAGAATATCAGAAGCTTTGACGCCGCCTCCACGAGTGTGGGGGTATCATGATTCGTCATAACTATCGTTATCCCCTGCCGGTTAAGCTCCGAAATAAGCTCCATTATCGCATTAACCGACTGCGAATCAACGCCTACCGTCGGCTCGTCCATAAGCAGCAGCTCCGGCTCTGAAATGAGTGCTCTTGCAATAAAGACACGCTGCTGCTGACCGCCCGACAGCCTGCCGATAAGCTTATCCTCCGCACCCTCCATGCCGACACTTTCAAGCGCCTTTTTAAGACGCTGCTCGCTGTCACGACAGCTTCTTTTCATGAATCCCGATTTGGAATAAAGATTCGCCGTCACAACCTCCCTCACCGTTGCCGGGAATGAGGTATTAAATGCGTTCGCTTTCTGCGATACGTAGCCGATTTTATCCCTCGGCAGCTTCTTTTTTATATCCGTTCCGAACAGATATATGCTGCCCTTGTAATACGGCAGCTTTCCGAGAATAAGCTTGATGAGCGTTGATTTTCCCGCTCCGTTTGAGCCGATTATTCCGAGGAAATCACCCTTGTAAAGAGTGAGATTTACGTCCTTAAGCACGGACGTGTCGCTGTAATCAAAATACAGCCCGTCTATTCTTAATATTTCTGATTTGTTTTCCATTTATTTTAACGCCGTTCCCAATGCCTGTATGTTCATATTCATTACGTCAAAGTAACTGCCCGTACCCGTGTCCGATTCAAACGGATCAAGCAGCAGAACATCGCCGCCTATTTCACGTGCAAGTGCTCTTGCGGTTTTGTCGCTTTCGTTTTTCTGTGCGAAAATAATTTTTATTCCAAGCTCGTTTGCAAGCTGCGCCGTTTCAGCCATATGCTTTGCCGTAGGGTCGGAGCCGCCGACGCTGCCCTCTATCCCATGAGCCGTTATGCCCAAATCACGGCACAAATACGCATATGCCTGATGCGACACGATAATATCATGCTTTGACGCTGCCGCCGCAAGCTCCTTTATTTCCGAATCAAGCGCACGTATACGCTCTCCCGCCGCAGCAAGGCGGCTCTTGTAATATTCGCTGTTTTCAGGATCGATTTCGCACAGCATTCCGCATATTGCCGTATACTGCCGCAGTGCGTTTTCCGGCGAAAGCCATACGTGCGGATCTGCCCCGTCCTCAAGCTCTATCCCCTCCGAGGTATCAAGAGTGCGCACTCCCGCCTTTTCCGCAGTGTCCTTTATGCCGCCGATATATGTATCAACGCTGCCGCAGTAAACGAGTGCCTTTGAATGTGTCACATCGGCAATAGCCGCCGCAGTCGGCTCAAAATCATGCGGTCCGCTGCCGGAGGGCACAAGCTGAACGACCTCCAGCTTATCCCCGGCAATCTCACGTGTGAAATCATACATCGCATAAAAGGTTGTATAAATTTTATCGCTTTTCTGCACTTTGCCGGCATTGCCGCACGAGCAGAGAATCATCAGCGCCAAAAGCACCGCCGTTATGTTTAACCTTTTCATTATATCCCTCCGATCACAAGCCGTTTATTTCGCTTCATACCAGCTGTGACCCGTCTGCATATCAACCGTCAGCGGAACGTCAAGCTGCATTGCGTTCTCCATTTCATACCTTAAAATTTCCTTGACCTTGTCAACCTCATTTTCCGGTGCTTCGACTATAAGCTCATCGTGCACCTGAAGTATAAGCCTTGACTTCAAGCCCTCTGTCTTGAGCCGGCGGTACACCCGCACCATCGCAAGCTTGATAATATCCGCAGCCGTACCCTGTATCGGCATATTAAGAGCAACACGCTCGCCGAATGCACGCACATTGTGGTTCGAGGACGAAAGCTCCGGGATACGTCTTATGCGGTTTAAGAGCGTTTTTACGCACCCCTCCTCCGCCGCCTGTTTTTTTATTCTGTCCATGTATTCCCGAACTCCGTGATACTTTTCAAAATAGCTCCTCATATACTGCTTTGCCTCGGCAACCGAAATTTTCAGATCCTGTGCAAGACTGAACTCTCCCATTCCGTAAACTATTCCGAAATTTATCGCCTTTGCACGTCTTCTCTGCTCGGAGGTTACCTCGGAAACAGGAACGCCGAACACCCTCGATGCCGTCACGGCGTGTATATCCTCGCCGCTTTTAAATGCCTCAATCATCGTTTCGTCATGCGCTATATGAGCAAGAACCCTCAGTTCTATCTGCGAATAATCCGCATCCACAAGCACACAGCCCTCTCCTGCGGCAAACATCTTTCTTATTTCACGTCCAAGCTCCGTGCGAGTCGGGATATTCTGCATATTCGGCTCTGTAGAGCTTATTCTGCCCGTTACCGTAACGGTCTGATTGAACACTGAATGTATTCTGTTTGTCCGGGGATTTATTACCGCACGCAAGCCGTCGCAGTAGGTGCTTTTCAGCTTTGAATATGTCCGATAATCGATTATATGTTGGATTATCGGGTGCTTATCCTTTAGCTTTTCAAGCACATCTGCATTTGTCGAATAGCCAGACTTCGTCTTTTTTGCGGCAGGCAGTCCCAGTTTTTCAAACAGCACCGTTCCGAGCTGCTTCGGAGAATTTATGTTAAACTGCTCCCCCGCCTCATCGTAAATTGTATCGGTAAGCTCCGATATTTTTTCACTCAGCATATTTGAAAATGCGGCAAGCTGCTCTCCGTCAACGCAAAATCCCGCAGTCTGCATTTCCGCAAGCACATACAAAAGCGGCATTTCAACATCGTGATACAAATTAAGCTGATCGAGGGATTTCAGTATTTCATCAAGCTTTTCGTTAAGCCGCAGCACCGCCGCGGCACGCTTTCCGAAATATTCGTAATCTCCGTCATCCTCCTCAAGCAGAGAAAGCTGATTTTCCTCTTTGCGCTCCGGAAGCGCTCCGAAATACTCGGAACACAGGCTGTCTATATCGTAGCTTCCCTTTGACGGATCTGCAAGATACGCTTTCAATATAACATCATCGGCTATATTTTTAAATTCAATCCGCTTATCAAACGCAACAATAAGCTCCTTTACGTCAAAGCAAACCTTGGCAAGCTTTTCGTTTTCGGCAAGCTTTTTAAGTATTTCCTCAAGCTCCGCCGCCGAAAAATTGCTCCTGTCCCATACATAGACGGTATCTCCCGCAGCAGCGGCAACGGAACTGAGCGTTTTGTCGCTGTTAAGCTCCGCATCAAGCGCAGCCGTACCCGAAAGCTCCGGAACATCGGCGATGCCGTTTATTATCTTAAGCTCCGCAAAAATATCCTCCGCCGGCTTTCCCCCCTCTGACGGAGCAAGCTCAAATCGGCTGATAATCGAATTAAGCTCCAGGCTCTTAAGAAGCATATACAGCTCCGGCGACGCCTGCTCCTTTACGGACGTAAAGCGGCAGTCGGAAATGTCAAAATCAATCGGTACATTCGTGTCTATCGCCGCAAGCTTTTTCGAGAAAAATGCGTCCTCTCTGCCCTCGGTTATCTTTTTTAGCTTTGCGCCCTTTAAGCCGATCGTGTCTATATTGTCATAAATATATTCTATGCTTCCGAATTGTCCGATAAGCTCAATAGCCGTCTTTTCTCCGATTCCCCTTACTCCGGGGATATTGTCGGAGGGATCGCCCATAAGTGCCTTTACATCGATAAATTCCGTCGGTGTTACACCGTATTTTTCCTTGACGGCGTCTGCGTCATATACAGTCGTTTCATTTCGTCCCTGACGTGTCACCGTAAGCACGACCTTTGTCTTATCCGTTGCAAGCTGCAAATCGTCCTTGTCGCCGGTGGCTATCATGCACTCCACTCCCTCACGCTCGCATATGCGTGAAACCGTGCCGATAATGTCGTCCGCCTCGTAGCCCTTAAGCTCCAAAAGCGGTATATTCATCGCACGCACAATATCTCTCGCCAGCGGCATCTGAACCTTAAGCTCCTCCGGCATCGGCTTTCGCTGCGCCTTGTATTCCGCATACATTTTATGACGGAAGGTCGGTGCCTTAAGGTCAAAGGCGGCGCATACGTAATCGGGCTTTTGCTCCGAAATAAGCTTTGCCATTATCGACAAAAAGCCGTATACCGCATTTGTCGGCGTTCCGTCCTTTGTCGATAAAAAACCAACACCGTAAAAGCCCCTGTTTATTATACTGTTTGAATCAAGTATCAGAAGTTTCTCCATAAAATCATTGCCTTTCGGATAAATACTGTTATATCTATTATATGATACCACATAAATACAAAAAAAGCAAATATATTTTAAAAGATTTTCTACTTTGCAACACAGAACTTAATTTCATATTCTCCCGTATTTTTGAATAAATGCTCAACTGAACTTAAAATATAATCCACTCTTTCCTCATAAACAACCGCCGCAACGCCCTTATTCCAAAACCTCGCCGCTCTCACTCCCTCAAGCTCCAGTGCGCTCCGAAGCAGCATTGCCTCCTGCCGTTCCGGTCCCCAAAGTCTCAGAAAATCCTTTGCCGACAAATTCATCATATTAAACAGCTCCGATGTGCGGCAGCTCCTCAGCGTTTCCGATACGGCACGTATGCGCTCGTTATCACGAATTATCATGCAGAGTCTGTTGTATATCAGCTTGTTGCCTATCTGATGCTTTGCAGCCTCAAGCTGATGTATCCCAAGCTGCGAAAGAGATGAAATATGCGGATATATCGTCTTTAATTTATCCGCCGCACGGTCTATTTCCTTATAGTCCGACTTTTTGGAATCAGGCTTTGCAAGCTGCATCAAAATCAGCTTAAACCCCGCAAGCGGCAGAGGCAGAGCCTCGGTATGCAGACGCTCCGATTTTATGCAGTATCCCGTTTTTGCGTTAAGCAGCGCAAGATACGGCTTGATATTATCCGTACCGCAGCATGAGGCGGCGGCAGCCGTTTTGTCGTAATTTTCGTAGCCGTTCAGACTCAGCACGCATTTTAAGGCGCAGCATTTCATCTCCGTATCGGAATTTATATACGGCGGGATTTCGTTATCAAGCAAAATCTGCCCTCCCGAAAGATGCTTGCCTATCGGAATTATTCCGTTCACGGAATTTACCCTGTGAGTATACGCAACATCCGAGCTTGTGTTCTCAAGGCTTATTTTATCCGAGGACGAGGCACGGCAAACACCCTTTACCCCAACGGAAAGCGGATAAGTAAGGCTCATTGCACCCTTGACGTTGGGAAATCCCAAAAGCGTACACAAAAGCCCGCACCGCTCCTCCTTAAGATACCCGTCCGAATCGTCAAATCTTTTGTAAAAGTCCTGCTTTAATGATATACTGTCCATAATAACCTCCGTTTTTATATGTAATTATAGGTGATCGGACAATCGCAATAATATTATTTACATTACACACAAAAAAATTCCGTTTTGTATTGAAATTTTATCCGTTTTGTGATATAATATATTTTATGCGGACATACCGTAACTATAATTTCAGGAGAAAGAGCTATGATTTATTTCAGAAAATTACTTGATATGTTTATGTTGAGCATGGTGCCGTCAATTATCTCATTCCTGCTGATGTCGCAGTTTATGGGATACATGACGTGGTTTATCACTTGCATTATATCAACACTTATATTCTTTATAGGAAACGCACTTCTTATACGCCGTTTTGTACGTGATGTCAAAAGCAAATCGTATTATTATTTGGTGTGGCTTGTGACGTTTGCGGTTTATACGGCGGGCGGTGCGCTCTGCCTGATAAACGACTGGATGTATCCGTTTACTTGGATGTTCTTCCACACAAGAGTCTTTACGATTGTCACAATGCCGTTTATTCTCGTCAACGGTGCGGCTACGGGCATCCCGCTGTGGATCTCGTTTACAATTTCGATGGCGCTGTTTTTGACGATGATATTTGTGTGCAGACCGATATTTTACAAGCGGTACGTCAAAGAGGTCGAAAAGACAGAGCGTGAGGAGCGTGAAGCACGCAGACGCGCCCGCGAGGAGCATAAGCGCCATGAGGCGGAAAAGGCTCTGAGAACCGCCGCTCAGGAACAGTCCTCGGAGAGCAGTCACCACAGCAGTCATCACCACCATTCCTCCGACGGCTCGCACCACCATCACTCAAGCGCATATCACCGCTATTACACCGACGACGACAACGCAGTTTACACAATACGCCAGCATAGGAGAATGGAAAAGCTCGGCGGTATGGAGCCTATCAGGAGAAACAAGCAGATAGGCGCTCAGAAAGCTGCCGGAAAAAAGACAACAATGAATATAGCAAGCTTCTTCCTAAATCTCGGCTCATACGAATTTTATCAGACGCTGCGTGACAAAATCGAACAGGGCAACGACCCTATGCCGATTATAAAAACATACATAAAAAGACGGCTGAACCTCGGACTCAGAGCCGGCAAACGCAGATAATCATAGGTAATTGCGAAATGCAATTGCAGTGTGGAGTGTTGAGAGTGAAGAGTGGAGTTGTTTGTACAATGTGTATATAATAATTAAAAATCCGAAAGGATTTTTGTTATTAACTCCACATTCTACACTCCTAACTCCTAACTGTAATTGCGAAATTTTCATTTCGCAATTATCTAAGTAAATAATCAAAACGAAAGGAGCTGTGCTTGCCTTATGGTAGAGCAGACCTTAATCGAACAATACATCAACGAGCACGGGGAATTCATCGCAACTCCCGTAGGCACGAGTATGTGGCCGATGCTCCGTCACAGACGTGATACCGTCTATCTCGTCAAGTACACGGGCGGCTTGAAAAAATACGATCTTCCCGTATACAAAAGAGCGGACGGAACTCTGGTTATGCACCGCTGCTTGGAGGTGCGTCCCGACGGATATGCCATGTGCGGCGACCATCAGTGTCAAAAGGAATACGGAATACAGGATGATCAGATAATAGCTGTTGCAAAGGGCTTTTACCGTGACGAAAAATATATTTCCAACGAAAATTTCCTTTACAAGTGCTATTACAAGCTGTGGTGCAGTAATTTGAGACTCAGAGGATATATATTGAGCGTTATGCACAAATTTGTTTCCTTTGAAAAAATTAGAAATTTTGATGTAAAGTGACAATTTATTATGAAAAATAAAATTATTTCTGCGGTATTTTTGCTCTTGCTTGCGGTGTCGGCGGCTCTGTTTCTTCTTCCCGCCGACGAAGCAAGCTTCAAAAGCGAAAACCGCAGCCGTTCACAGCTCCCGCAGCTCACAAAAAGCAGCTTTTTTTCGGGAGCTTTTGCACGTAATTCGGAAAGCTATATAAACGACAAAATAACGTTTCGTTCGGAGCTTATCGCTGCCGGGCAATTTATCGAAAATCACAAGGGAATAACTCCGCCGGAGGGCAAAATCGTATACACCGACAAGGACATTGGCACCGAAACGGTAAAAAAGGCGGCTATGCTCATTGCCGACGGTAAAATCATGGAGATATTTACCAAAAATCCCGTTTCCGAGAAAAAATACGCCGACACGATAAACCGTATCGCCGAAAGCATCGGCAGCAAGGCGAAGGTATACGCAATGCTGATTCCCACGCAGCTTGAATTTTGCGACAGGCTGTACAGCAGTCTGCAAACAAACCAAAAAAAGACCATTGACGAGATATACGGTATGCTGTCGCCCGATGTGACCTGCGCAGACGCATATTCGGCACTTGCCGCTCATTCGGACGAGTATATCTATTACAGGAGCGACCACCACTGGACGATGCTCGGCTCATACTACGGCTACAGTGCGTTTATGAAAGCAAAGGGCGAATCACCGGTGAGTACGGACAACTTCAAAAAGCACTCCGAGGGAGAATTTTTGGGGTATCTTTACAGTAAGCACCCCGACAGCTCCGTAGCGGAAAATCCCGATTTGCTTGAATGGTACGATACTGCCGAACCGGCGGAGCTTGAGCTTGAAATGCGCAGCATTGACAAAAACGGCAAGGTCAAAAAATACACATCACCCATGTTTGACACAACAAAAAAGGATTACAGCCTTTTCTTTTCATCTGACCAGCCGTATATAAAAATCACCAACAAAAAAATCCCCCGCGGCAAAACCTTGATTATCGTAAGGGATTCGTTTGCAAGTGATTTTGCGCCTTGGTGCGTGAACAATTACGGCAGAATAATTCTGCTTGACCCAAGAACCTACCGAGGCACGCTTTCGGACGTGCTTGACGAGGAAAAGGCGGACGAGGTGCTTGTGATGAATTATATCTTCACGACCTCCTTTGAGGATTACTGCGATAAAATGGCGGAGCTTATCCGCTGAAGCGTACACCCTGAAAGGTATTGCGCCGCTGCATTTCCTTATCTATTTCATTAAGCACAACGAACTTTTTAAGACTCCACAGCGGGCCTATAAGCGACTCCCTTGCGCCATCGCCGGTAAGCCGCTGGATAATCGTTTCACTGCTGAAAAGCTCAAGCTGACCGACGATTATATCGACATATTCATCAAGTGTGAGAAGCCTGAAGCCGCCCTGTTCATACTCGGCGGCTATTTTTGTCCCCTTAAGCACGTGAAGCAGGTGCAGCTTTACGCAGTGAGGCCTTAACGCAGCAACCTCCGCCGCACTTTCAAGCATCATTTCCTTATTTTCGCCGGGGAGTCCGTTTATCAAATGCACGCAGACGTTTATACCAAGAGCCGACAGCTTATTATATCCCTCAAGAAATTCCGCATATGTGTGGCAACGGTTTATGCGTTCGCCCGTTTTGTCAAAAATACTCTGCAAGCCAAGCTCAACTATAAGATACGTCCTTTTATTAAGCTCGGACAAGTATTCGAGTACATCGTCCTCAAGGCAGTCGGCACGAGTGGCAATGCTCAGTCCGACAACATTTTCCTCCGCAAGGACGCTCTCGAATTTTTC
Organism: Clostridia bacterium; assembly: GCA_034090805.1. GTDB lineage: Bacteria > Bacillota > Clostridia > UBA1381 > UBA1381 > Ornithomonoglobus_A. The sequence goes on along the minus strand of JAXDRV010000014.1, from coordinate 10,322 downwards.
CCTAAGCACATCTGCCGGCGCATATGTGTTTGTGTGCGCCTGAAAATACGGAATATATTTTGCATCGCTCCATTTTTTGTGCATACGCTCCTTAATCTCTGCAAACTGCTCATGTATCGGAGCGCACTCATCACCCGCAAAATCCCCACTGCCCATGGACGAGCAGTACGTACAGCCGCCATAACCCTTTGTTCCGTCAATGTTTGGACACGTAAACCCGCCGTTTAACGAAACCTTAAAAACCTTGCAGCCGAATTTGTGCCGCAGGTGATAATTCCACGTGTGATAGCGCTTGTTGTCATCGGAATAAATAAAGCCGCTTTTCATGATAATCTCCATTCCGCCGCCATGCGGCAAACCATAATGCGGAAAAGACACTTGTCATCACTTTTGCTTTGCAAAAGCCGCACTCCGTGCGTCCGCCCTTCTTGCCGGCGAGTGCAGATTGCCTTCTTTAAGGACGACGGCGTATGTGTATACTCCGAGTCCCGAAAGAAGGTGAGATGCGCAGTGTATTTTTCACATTATGTTCCTTTCGGTAGTATAGTTTCATATATTATATCATGTATGCGGTGCTTTGTAAAGCTTCATTCTCTTATAAATATCCTCACAAGCAAAATGCCGATCAGCAGCGGAATTACCGATGCGCACCATATGGGGAATATTATCTCCTGCGGAGCTGCCGACCCCGCCGCCGCACGCAGCGCAATAACCGTTGACGGGAAAAGCGTCAGCGAGGAGGTGTTGAGTATCGTAAACATACACATATCCCTTGACGGCCTTTCCGGCTTTTTGTTTTCCTTATCAAGCTCCGCCATTGCCTTGACTCCCATAGGAGTTGCGGCATTCCCCATTCCAAGAAGATTTGCGCTTATGTTCATCGTCATAAGCTCCCTTGCACGTTTTCCGGCTTTCGGAAACAGCAGTCTTATCACCGGCGAAAACACTCTTTCCGCCGCCTTCATAAGCCCCGCTCCCTCTCCTATCTTCAAAATCCCCGTCCAAAAGCACATCACTCCCGCAAACGACAGCAGCGTAAAAACGCTCTCCTTTGCGCCGTTCATCATTGCCTCAACGGTTTCCGGAAGTCTGCCGTTTATGCAGGCACACACAAATGCGGCAATCATCATAAAGCTCCACACATAATTCATTTAAATTACCCCTTTTCTTTTTGATATTTTTGTGTTATAATATATTATACTTATATTTATTATCGGGGGAAAGTCTTTATGTACGGCTACAACACATATCACGAGGATATTATGAATAATCTTATAAACGCCGTAAACTCCGGCGCAAGCTCCCATGCTTATATATTTGAGGGGCCGTCGGGACTGGGGAAGCTTGAAAGCGCACGTCTTTTTGCCGCTGCGCTGACGTGCCTGTCCGATGGCAGTGCTCCCTGCGGTACGTGCACAAACTGCATCGAAGCGGCAGCCGACAGCACTCCGGATATTATATATGTAGAAAAGCCGAAGGACAAGGCATCGATCCCTATCGATGAAATCCGCCGTCTGACAGACGACTGCGCCGTAAAGCCGTTCAACGCTCCGAAAAAGGTGTACATCATAAAAGACGGCAGTCATCTGCGTCCGGACGCACAGAACGCTTTTTTGAAAACCTTTGAGGAACCGCCGTCATATGCCGTATTTATCATATTGGTGGAAAATTCCTCCGTACTGCTGCCGACAATTTTGTCACGTGCGGTACTGATAAGCTTTCCGTCCGTTCCGAGTAAAAAGGTCGAACGCATACTGCTTGAGCGTCACCCCGATATGCGTGAGCGGATACCGTTTCTTGTCAGCTACTGCAACGGCAATCCCGGCACCGCAGAGGAAATTCTCGGCAATCCGAATTTTGAGCAAATCAGAAACACCTCGCTTGAGGCGCTGCCAAAGCTCATCTCCCACGATAAGCGGGATACGTTTTACATTGAGGATCTGATCGAAAAAAGCAAGGACAATGCGGAGATGATTTTTGATTTCTGGATTTCGTTTCTGCGTGATATTCTCGTACTTCAATGCTCTGCATTTGACAATGCGGTCAACGTGGACAAGCTCAGCACGCTTAAAAAATATTCGGAATATTTCGATGAAAAACAGCTCGTTTTTGCGGCAGACACGCTTGTTACCGGCAAACGTATGCTTGCTCTAAGCGTTAAGGCAAGCGCAGCGGCAATGTACTGCGCAATGAAAATCAACACCTTTACGGGACACATAAATTAAGAAAGGCGGTATTAAATGGACGGACAATTCTTAAGAAGCATAATGCTTCTCGGCGACGATGCCTTTAACAGGCTGCGTTCGGCACGTGCCGCAGTGTTCGGCATAGGCGGCGTGGGCGGATATGCGGCAGAGGCTCTTGTGCGCACGGGGATAGGCGCAATCGATATAATCGATAAGGACGCTGTTGACGTAACAAACATCAACCGCCAGCTTGCCGCATCGGTAAGCACCGTAGGACTTGATAAAACAGAGGTAACGGCAAGGCGGCTTGCGGATATTAACCCGGAGCTTAAGATAAACGCACTCAAAATGTTTTATATGCCCGAAACAGCAGACGAGATAGACCTCTCAAATTACGATTACATCATAGACGCAGTCGATAATGTGACGGCAAAGCTTGAGCTTGCGGTACGTGCCTCGAGTGCCGGCGTTCCGATAATATCCTCCATGGGTACGGGAAACAAGCTGCACCCGGAGCTGCTTGAAGTCGCTGATATTTATGACACCTCCGTATGCCCTCTCGCACGTGTTATGCGGCGGGAGCTGAAAAAGCGCGGTGTAGAAAAATTAAAGGTCGTATACTCACGTGAAGAGCCTAAAAAGAGCGTCATCGGCGAAAACGGCCGTCACGCACCGGCAAGTGCCGTATTCGTTCCCGCCTGCGCCGGAATGATGCTTGCCGCCGAGGCTGTAAGGGATATTTGCGGCATTTGATAAAATATACTTGAAAAATTTTATCATTATGGTATAATATATATTACTGAATTTATAACAGAAAGGCATGAGATTTATGAGAAAGCTGCTTGCCGTATGGGTGGGAAAGCTCCTTACCCTTGCGGGAAAAATAATAGGCAAAAAATCCTCATCGAGTCCCGGCGAATACGCATTGAAAATCTGCCCGGATTTGGTTAAGGATTTGAACAAATACGTTAAAAAGGGAGTTATCGTAACCTGCGGAACCAACGGAAAAACCACCACAAACAACCTCCTCTGCTCGGCTCTTGAGGCAAAGGGGTATCGTGTGCTGTGCAACAAGCTCGGCGCAAATATGCTAAACGGCGTTGCCACAACGTTTTTGCAGGCGGCAAGCCTTACCGGGCATCTTGAGGTTGATTATGCCTGTCTTGAAATTGACGAAGCATACACGAGAATCGTATTCGATTACGTAAAGCCGGACGTTATGGTTATAACAAACCTTTTCCGTGACCAGCTCGACCGCTACGGCGAAATCGATATAACCTCCGCAATATTAAAGGAGGCAATCGCAAAGGTTCCGAATCTTAAGCTTGTTTTAAACGGCGACGATCCTCTGTGCGTGCAGTTCGGCGAAAATCACAAAACCATATACTACGGTATTTCCGAAAAGGTTCTGCCGCAGCTTGACGACACAAAGGAGGGACGTTTCTGTCCCGTATGCGGCTCACAGCAGGTATTCAACTACTACCACTACAGCCAGCTCGGTGATTTTCACTGTCCGTCCTGCGGCTTTAAGCGTCCCGAAATTGACGTCGAGGTTAAAAATGTGTCGCTTAAGTCGCCCATGCGTTTCACGATAAACGGTCAGCCTATGGAGATAAATTACAAAGGCTTTTACAACATATACAATCTTATCGCCGTTTACGGTGCGCTTGAGGCTCTGGGCGAGAGCACGGAGGATTTTGCCGGTCTGCTTTCCGGATACAAGCCGCAGATAGGACGTATGCAGGAATTTCCGTTTAAAAAGCCGGTAATCCTGAGCCTTTCAAAAAACCCGGCGGGATTTAATCAGGCAATTTCGACCGTAAACACAGACGACAGAAAAAAGGACGTTATTATCGCAATCAACGACCTTGCCAACGACGGACGTGACGTTTCGTGGCTGTGGGACGTGGATTTTGACAAAATAAAGGACGAGCATCTTAATACGCTCACAACGACGGGAATACGGAAATGGGATATAAGTCTCCGCTTCAAGTATGCGGACATAATGCCCGACTTTATAACCTCGGATATGCGCGAGGCGGTACTACGTGCGCTTGAAACGGATTCGGAGGCGGTTTATGTGCTTGTGAATTATACGGCACTGTTTTCTACCGAAAGGGTGCTTAATGAGCTGCTTAAGGAAAAGAATAAAACGGCTGTCTAAGGAGGAATTTTGCTGTGAAAATCAAAATCATGCACCTTTTCCCGGATTTACTCAATCTTTACGGGGACAAGGGAAATATAGAATGTATGCGCCGCCGTCTAACGTGGCGAGATATTGAATGTGAGGTCGTGGGGTTTACATCCGAGGACAAAAGCTTTGATTTGTCCGATGTTGACATAGTTTTCCTGGGCGGCGGCTCGGACAGGGAGCAGAAAATAGTATGCAAAAGCTTGCTTGAGCATAAGTCGGAGCTGAAAGACTTTGTCGAAAACGGCGGCTCACTCGTTGCCGTATGCGGCGGCTATCAGCTTCTCGGAAAATATTATAAGCTCACGGACGAAACTATCGAGGGACTTGATATTCTCGATATTTATACAGAGCAGGGCAAGGGCAGACTTATAAGTAATATCGTGCTTGAGGCGGATTTTCTGCCGGAGGGCGCAAACAAAATCGTCGGCTTTGAAAATCACGGCGGCAGAACGTATATTAACGGTCACAAGCCTCTTGGCAAGGTGCTTTTCGGAAATGGGAACGCAGACAAGGCAGGCTTTGAGGGTGTTGTTTACAAAAATGTTGTTGCAACGTATCTTCATGGGCCGCTTTTCCCGAAAAACCCGTCGCTGTGCGATTTTGTACTTTCAAATGCTTTGAAGAAAAAATATCCCGACTTCAAATCTCTTTCTCCGCTTGATGATGAGCTTGAAAACACGGCGAACAAATATATAACAGAAAGGTTCATTCACTGATTATCATGACAAGGACATTGGGACAAAGAATATCAGGTCTGCGGGCAGAATACGGCTTAAGTCTTGAGGAAGTTGCCAAAGCAGCAGGCATCAGTGAGCAGCTTCTTCAGGATATTGAACATGACAGAGTCGAATGCAGTCTTGAAATTGCCGTAAAGCTGGCACTTCTTTTTGACGTATCGGTCAATATGCTGGTAACAGGTCTTAACGACCCTGTATAAAGGCAGTAAGCTTGGGATATTTTTAAAGCGGTCATCGACCGCTTTTTTTTATCTATTAGGAAATTTCTTGATTTCCTAATAGATAAAAAGTCTACCTATTGGAATGCAGTGCAGCAGAACGACAGTCACGATAGTGACTTTTTTACGCCGAAAGCTTTCACTTAAGCTGAACCGCGGTCACTCCCGCAAGTATCATCAAGCCTCCGGCGTACTGCATTGCTCCGACAGGCTCATGCAGGAACACTGCGCCGAGAATGACTGTGGTTATCGGCTCGACTGTTGACAGCACTCCCGCCGCCGCTGCGCCGGAGTATTTCACTCCCGCCTGGAACAGCGGCAGGGCAAGCAGCGTTACAAGAAGTGATGTAAGAAAAGAATACATCCACGAGGACGGGGTCATATTAAATGAGATTCTGTGGACTGCAATGCCGTAAATGAGCGTACCTGCGCTTATCATCAGTGTAGTGTAAAACGTCAGCTTGGCGTAGTCCATGGAATCCAGACCCGATTTATCCATATACAGCACATAAAAGCTGTAAAACACACCCGAAAGCAGAGCAAGGACTATTCCCGCCTTATCTGCGGTACTGTTTATATCAACAAACATAAATATTCCCACAGTGACAAGCAGCGCAGCGATTATCGTTGTGCGTTTTATTTTTTCGTGATAAATAAATGCGGAGGCGAACACTATTATAATCGGATACACAAAATGGAGCGTCGTTGCCAGTCCGGTTGAGATGTAATTATAGGAAAGATAAAGTAAAATTATCGGCAGCGCTCCGCCGATACTTCCCAAAACCGCAACGCTTTTCAATTCACGGCGGTTAAGGTGCAGCGGTACATGATTTGCACGAAGCAGCGCAAACAAAAGCGGCACAGCCATAAACGCACGCAAAAACACGAGCGTTACGGCGTTTGTGCCGCCGGAATACGCAGCCTTGGCAAGAATCGGCGCAACGCCGTAAATAAATGCCGAAATAAACAGGCAGAGATTTCCCTTTCGTTTGATATTTTCGTTTGACATAGCGCACCCTTCCCTTTCGGGACGGATTCACAGTTTCTCCAGCTCGTCCGTCCACAATCTGACGGAGGCGTCACTCGGCATTCGCCAGTCGCCTCTCGGTGAGAGAGCTACCGACCCTACCTTAGGTCCGTCCGGCAGGCATGAACGCTTGAACTGCTGCGCAAAAAAGCGTCTGTAAAATACCTTGAGCCAGCCGAGTATAAATTCACGCTCATAAACACCCTCAAAGGCATTTACCGCAAGCCGCAGTATCTTTGACGGAGAAAACCCGAATCTCAGCATATAATACAGGAAAAAGTCGTGCAGCTCATACGGTCCTACGATATGCTCCGTTTTCTGCGAGATTTCACCGTCCGACGGCGGCAAAAGCTCCGGACTTACCGGTGTTGCGAGAATGTCCTCAAGAGTTTCCCTTAACAGCCTGTCCTCAGTGCGCTTTGCCTCATAATCAACAAGATAGCGTATAAGCGTTTTCGGCACTCCGGCATTTACGGCATACATACTCATGTGATCTCCGTTATACGTTGCCCAGCCGAGTGCAAGCTCCGATAAGTCGCCCGTTCCAATAACCATTCCGCCGCTCATGTTCGCAATATCCATCAATATCTGCGTGCGCTCACGTGCCTGTGAATTTTCATACGTCACGTCAAGCGTTTTCCCATCGTGACCTATATCTTCAAAATGAACTCTGACGGCTGATTCTATATTTATCTCACGCAGCTCCACTCCCAAAGCCCTTGCAAAGCTCACCGCATTGTTATACGTCCTGCCGGTAGTCCCGAAGCACGGCATCGTCACTGCGATAATATCGCTGCGGCTGCGTCCCAAGCTATCAAATGCTCTCGCCGCAACGAGCAGCGCAAGCGTTGAGTCAAGTCCTCCGCTTATTCCTATGACCGCTGTCCTCGCCCTCGTATGCTCAATACGCTTTTTCAGTCCCATTGACTGAATAGTGAGAATCTCCTCACTGCGTTTTTCACGCATTTCCTCATTTTTCGGTACAAACGGACTCGAATCAATGCGCCTTGTCAGCTCCGTTTCACATATATCCACGTCAACGTCAATATATGTGCAGCTTTCCGCTCCGAACGTTTTGTAGGTGGTAGTTCTTCTTCTTTCACTTACCAGTCTTTCCAAATCAACCTCGCCGTATACACATTCATTTGAAAATCTTTTGCTCCTCGCAATAACCGTTCCGTTTTCCGCAATAATATTATCTCCCGCAAAAACCATGTCGGTCGTTGACTCACCATATCCCGCATCCGAATACAAATATGCGCAGAACAGCCTTGCCGACTGCGATTTTATCAGCATATTTCTGTATTCCTCCTTGGCGATAAGCTCATCGCTTGCGCTCAGATTTGCAATAACCGTCGCTCCCGCAAGCGCATGAGCGTTAGACGGCGGATTCACCGTCCACAAATCCTCGCATATTTCAATACCGATAATGAAATCGGGCATTTTTTTCGCTCTGAACAGAAGCTTTGACCCCGCCGGTACGGTGTTTTTGCCTATATTTACCGTTTTCACTCCGTCAAAGCCCTCGCAAAAGTGCCTTGCCTCGTAAAATTCGCCGTAATTGGGAATGTTCATCTTCGGAACAATTCCCTTTACCTCTCCCCTGTTCACCACTGCCGCACAGTTATACAGACCGCCGTCTATCATCAGCGGCAAACCCGCAATTATGATTATATCCGTATCGGCTGTTTCCTCGGCAATGCGCAGAAGTCCTCTGACCGCTCCGTCAAGCAACGGCTTTTGCAAAAATAAGTCCGAACAGGTATATGCCGTCAACGACAGCTCCGGAAAAACTATCAGCTTTGCGCCGTTTTTGTGCGCTTGTCTTGATATTTTTATAATTTCGTCCGCATTATGCTCCGTGTCCGCCACCTTAACATCAAAAGCGGCACAGGCAGCTTTTATAAAACCGTCCTTCATCAGCTTTGTCCTCCCTTTATTTTATCCCAATACGCCTTCGCAGCCTGCTCGGTCTTGTTCGGACCGTAGCTGTAATACTGCCTGTCCTTGATATTATCCGGCAGATACTGCTGCTTTACATAGTGATTTTCGTAATTGTGGGCATATTTATACTCGATTCCCCGCCCCATTTTCTCTGCTCCGCCGTAATGTGCGTCCTTCAAATGCGCCGGTATATCTCCCGTATCTATGCTTGCAATATCGTTCATTGCCGCATCTATGGCGCATACGGCGCTGTTCGACTTCGGCGAGGTCGCAAGAAGTATCACCGCCTCCGCAAGAGGTATCTGCGCCTCCGGGAATCCAAGCTGCAATGCGCTGTCCACGCACGCCTTGACCACCGTTATCGCCTGAGGATACGCAAGACCCACGTCCTCCGCCGCAATCACAAGCAGCCTTCGGCATATGCTCTGTAAATCTCCCGCACTCACGAGCCTTGCAAGATAATGCACCGCAGCATCGGGATCGGAGCCTCGTATGGATTTTTGGAATGCGCTCAACACATCATAATGGCTGTCACCGTCACGGTCGTAGCGCAGAGCCTTACGCTGCGTTGCCTGTTGGGCGGTATCGAGAGTAATTGTTATCGCTCCGTTCCTGTCAGGCTTTGCCGCAAGGAACGAAACCTCAAGCGCATTCAATGCCTTGCGCACGTCACCGTTTGCCGTATGCGCAATATGCGTCAAAACTCCCTTTTCTATCTTTATTTCATATGCGGAATAATCCTCATTCATCAATATATCTGCGGCACGTGCAAGAGCCTTTTCTATGTCCTCCGCTTCAAGCGGCTTAAATTCAAATACAACGCTTCTTGACAGCACCGCATTATATACGTAAAAATACGGGTTCTCCGTCGTGCTTGCGATAAGCGTAATCTTCCCGTTTTCCATAAACTCCAACAGCGACTGCTGCTGCTTTTTGTTGAAGTGCTGTATCTCGTCAAGATACAGTAATACCCCCTCAGGCGCAAGAAACGAATCGAGAGTCGCCGTAATGTCCTTTATATCGGACACGGAGGCATTTGTCGCATTAAGGCGGCGCAGCGTTTTGCCCGTCCGTGCGGCTATGATATTTGCTATTGTTGTTTTCCCCACTCCCGACGGACCGTAAAATATCATGTTCGGGATCTCATTTTTTTCGATTATATTCCGCAGCAGCCGCCCCTCACCAATAAGCTGCCGCTGACCGAACACCTCGTCAAGCGTTGACGGACGTATGCGGTCTGCCAAAGGTTTTTTGTTCATAGTATAAATCCTTTTATTTTAGTCTTAATTTTCTGTCAATCTGTTTCTCCAAATCTGCGATTTCCTCACGGGATACCGTAGTCATGTTTGACCACCTGCAATCATCAACGTGCGACAGCAGCTCCTTTGCCTTTTTGTACTCGCCGCGCTTTACGGCTATCTGCGCACCGTGGTAATATGCCTCGACAAATTTCGGCGCATCGGCAATGATTTTATCGGAAAGCTCTTCAGCCTTTTCATATTCGCCTTTTTCATAATAGCAAAGCGAAAGGTTGTCCATAATATCCCTGTCGTCGCTGTTGTATTCGTATGCCTCCTCGCAGAAGCGTGTCACATCGTCTATGTTGTCACCCTTTTTCAGTCGAAAATAGCCTATCATTCCGTAGAGCTGTGTATTTTTATAGCCACTGTTGAACATCTCGTATGCTTCCTCAAGAGCCTCGTCAAGCCTGCCCTGCTTGTAGTATACCATGCACCGCTGCTGCTTTGCATTGTATCTGTATTCTTCCTTTTTCATTGCACGCACTCTGATTATATTGTCAAGTATCCTCTCCGCCTCATCAAAATCACCCGTACGCATTAAGGTATAAGCATAGCTGATTTTTATCTGAACCTGTGCACGGTTTGTGTCGATGGCTTTTTTATAAAGTCTTTTTGCCGCTTTAAAGTCGCCCGCCGCAAAGGCTTTCTGCGCCTTTACCGCCCAGAATGTCGGAATGTAGCTGTATGCCGCATATGCAAAAATGCCAAGCGACAC
>JAXDRV010000013.1:0-25050 GCA_034090805.1 Clostridia bacterium | reverse complement strand
AGTTTGAATAAAATCGCCCATCTCACCGCTTTTTGTTCGGGGCGGTAGCTTACGCTATCGGCTTTGCCGATAGTCGCCTTTGGCGAGTTTTGCAAGCAAAACCGTTGGATACAGCACCACTCACTGCAAAGCGGCAATCTGAGCGATTTTATTTCAAACTTGGTTTTGTGAAAGGAGTTAATGGTTATAATTATGCGTTACAATTTGAAAAACGATTCCGTTTCGCTGGTGTTTGACACGGAGGGAGCGGAGCTTAAGTCGGCGGTAAAGAACGGAAGGGAATATATGTGGTATGCCGATCCGAAAATATGGGGGAGAACCTCACCGATACTTTTTCCGTTTGTCGGTGCGATGAAAAACGGTGAGTATACCGTTGACGGGGAAAAATATCATCTTCCGCAGCATGGGTTTGCACGTGATATGGAGTTTGAGATTGAGTCCGAAACTGAAAATTCGGTGGTGTTTGCGTTAAAGTCGGACGAGGAAACGAAAAAAAGCTATCCGTTTGATTTTGTGCTGAAGGTTACATACACGCTTGAGGGGGACAAGCTGACTGTTGCGTGGACGGTGGAGAACCCGTCCGACAGGCTCATGTATTTTTCGATAGGCGGTCATCCGGGCTTTATGTGTCCGTTTGACGGAGGAAAGCAAAGCGATTACAAGCTGCATTTTGACTGTGACGGCTCACTTGAGTATTCGCTTGTGAGCAAGAGCGGATTTATCGACAAGTCCGAACCTAAGCACACGCTTGCACTCGACGGCGGTTATGCGGACATAACGGAGGGGATGTTTGACAAGGATGCGCTGATAGCCGAGGATTTTCAGGCACATGAGATAAGCCTGTGTATGCCGGACGGCACGCCTTATGTGACGGTGCTGACGGACGCTCCGCTGTTTGGGATATGGTCAAAGGAATATGCAAATGCGCCGTATATCTGCATTGAGCCGTGGTACGGGAGATGCGATGCGGTGGATTCGGGGCTTGAGCTTTCGGAGCGTGATTACATATGCACCGCCGAGCCGCATGGGGAATTTACGGCGAAGTATGAAATTATTTTTAGGCTGTAAAGAAATAATATATAAATAAAATGTAAATTTTTTTGCTAAATTTATGAAATTTATAATATTTACTTGATTATCGGCGGAAAATATGATATGATATAAATATGTAAGCTATAATAGGAAGAAAGGAATGATATAATTATGAAAAAGCTTATAAGCATGGTAACGGCTGCGGCGATTGCGGCGGCTATGGCGGTGCCGGTATTTGCGGCAAAGAGCGCATTTACGGATCTTGATGACGCAAGGTATGACTGGGCAAGAGATAATATAGAAAAAATGGCGGAAAAGGGGTACATAACCGGATATGACGACGGTACCTTCAAGCCGGATCAGGACATAACAAAGCTTGAGTGCATAGCCCTTTTTGCAAGAGCCATGGGCGCAAAGGATACCGCAAATTCGGATATACTCAGCAAGGCTCACGATACTTACGACGATATGATAAAGCCGTATTATCTTTCGTGGGGACAGGACGAAATTGTGTATATGCTCTACAAGGGTGCATTGACAAAGAGCGATCTTGACACATACATTAAGGACGTAAAGGACGAGCCGATGAAGCGTTATGAGGCGGCTGTTATCATAACAAAGGCAATGGGCGGCGAGGAAGAAGCAAAGAGCGAGGTTGCGATAGATCTCGAATACATCGATGTAAACGATATTCCGAGAAATGCGATGCAGTATGTAAATTATGTTGCAAAGCAGGGAATAATGACGGGTATGGACGGAAACAAGTTTGAGCCGCTTTCGCCGGTATTAAGAAGCCAGATGGCAACGATGCTTTCAAGAGTGGTTGACAAAACCGCATACGAGTATGCCGAGGGCAAGCTCAGAGAGGTCAACACCGCATCAAAGACAATAACCGTCCAGACCTCGACAGGCACAGATAATATGTATTATTATGATGATAACACGCAGTTCAAGATCCAGGGCATAGCTACGAGTGCGGCGGATATGCTTGTTGACGTAAACGTGAACATCACGCTTTCAAATGGCATGGCGGTAATCGTTGACGCAACGTCCTCGCAGCCGGACGAAAAGGTGACGGGACGTTACCAGGGCAATGCGCTTGTAAGCAACAACACAATTATAAAACTTTTGCCGACGGGTGAAAAGAAGGTTAAGGAATACACCTGTTCAAAGGATTTGACAGTAACGTATGAGGGTTCTCCGGCAACGCTCAGAAGCTTTGCGATTGACGATCTCATGACGATAGAGCTTGAGGACGGCAAGGTTGTATCGGTTACGGGACAGCAGAAAACGCAGAAGATTTCAAATGCGAAGCTTGTAAAGGTAAATCTTGATGATGAGCTTTCGATGACGATTTCGCACGCAAACGAGGAATACAATAACATGACATATCCCGTATCGGACAGTGTTGTTGTTATCAAAAACGCTCTTACAAGCGATATGTCATCGCTTTATCCGGGTGACAGTGTGGATTTGACGCTTGAATACGGCGAGGTTACAAGAATAAGCGCAACATCGGCAACACGTGCGTATGAGGGAACGATTCAGTCGATTAACATTGCTACCGAGGCGTCGATGGTTGTAAGAGTAAACGGCGAGGACAAGACATTTGTCGTTCCGGCGGGTGTTTCGATAACGATAAACGGTCAGGAGGGGTCGCTTTATGATTTCAGAGTAGGTGATTTTGTCACAATCACAACGGAATCGGGAGCGATAACAAAGATAGTTTCAAGCGGGGCGGCTGTTGTTGACGGGAAGATCTCCGGAGTTGTAACAAGCGTAAACAGCTCGTTCGGATTTATCAAGATAATGAAGGACGGTGCGGACGTTGCGGAAACGGTATTCTGCAAAAATGCGACGGTTACGGTTGTTACCTCAAAGGGTGTGACGAAATCTGTTTCCGATATAAAGGTTGGCGACACTGTTGATACAAGATGCACCGTTTCAAACGGAGCGTATACTGCGAAGCTGATAATCATTGAGGAGCAGTAATAATCTGATTATTCAAGGGACTGCCGCATTTCTGCGCCGGTCCCTTTTTACGGGACGGAAATGATATATGAACATTTTTAAAAAGTATTCAAAATGGGCGGCGGCGTTTGTATTTGCCGTTGCGGTTATAACGGTGTATAAAACCTTTGACAATCTCAGTAATATCACGAAATTCATAGGAGTGATATTTTCGGCGGTGTCGCCGTTTTTCTGGGCGTTTATAATTGCGTATATTTTAAACCTTCCGGCGGCAAAGATACGCTCTTGGCTTGAGGGTGTGAAGAATGGTAAAATCAGGGCTCATGCTTATGGGATAAGCATATTTATCGTGTATCTGCTTGCGGTCGGAATTGTGATATGGATGATAGTGTCGCTTGTGCCTATGCTTTACAAAAACCTGCTTGATTTGTATAATAATCTGCCGTCGTATCTCGACAATGTGATGAAATATATAAACGAGTTGGAAATAGTCCGCAAGCTAAACCACGACAGAACGGTGGGCGAGGGACTGCGGAGTGCTGTTTCGGGAATGTTTGAGCGGGTTGATTTTACGCAGTTTGCGAAGTATGCGCAGGGAGTGTTTAATGTAACAAGCGGAGTTGTATCGGCATTTATTGCGGTTGTTGCGTCGATATATATGCTGCTTGACAAGGAGCGCATACTAAGCGGGATAAAGCGTGTTATATCCATTTTCCGCAGCGAGGAAACGGCGGAGCATATTTCGGAATATGCAAGAGGTGTGAACAGGATTTTCACAAGCTTTCTGTACTCAAGGCTGATATGCAGTGTCATAATGGCGGTTGTATGTTCGTTTGTGCTGTCGGTGCTGAGGGTAAAGTATGCGGTTGTGCTTGGGATATTTATCGGAGCGATGGATATGATACCGTATTTCGGGTCGATAATTTCGTCGGTGATTGTGTCGGTGATAACGATTATGACGGGCGGTTTATTTAAGGCGTTGTATACGGCGGTGGTGCTTCTTGTGCTTCAGCAGCTTGACGGAAATCTGCTTGCGCCGAAAATTATGGGAAATTCGCTTGAGATACGTCCGTTGTGGATAATATTTGCGGTTTCGGTAGGCGGTACGCTTTTCGGATTTATGGGAATGCTGCTGTCGGTGCCGGTGCTTGCGATAGTGCGTTCGTTTACGGTGGGATTTATCAATGAGCGTGAGGCGAGGAATGCAATCGATGCCGAGGGCGGCGAAGAAAATACGGAAGAGGCATAATTAATGAAAAGAATAGCTGTAATCGGCGGAGGAGCGGCGGGATTGGCGGCTGCGATTGCCGCTGCGGAGAACGGTGCGGAGGTCGTTATATTTGAGGCAAACGACAGGCTCGGCAAAAAAATTCTCGCAACGGGCAACGGCAGATGCAATCTTACCAACGTAAATGCGGACGTATCGCATTATCACGGCGAAAACCCGTCCTTCATAAATGGCGCTGCGGCGAAAAGATGGGTAAACGAAACACTTGAGTTTTTCCGCAGTATAGGAGTTTTGACTCGTGTTGAGGACAGGGGAAAGGTATATCCGTACTGCGGTACGGCGGCGGCTGTGTCCGAGGCACTCCGAAACCGTGCGGAAACGCTTGGCGTAGAGGTTCGTACAGGCTTTGAGGTAAAGGACATCATAAAAAAGAAGGACGGATTTATGCTTGTTTCGTACAAAAACGAGCGTGAGAAGGTTTGTGAGGTTATAATAACAACAGGAGGAAAGGCTGCGCCGTCCTCAGGCTCAAATGGCGGCGGATATGCGCTGCTTGAAAAGTTTGGGCATACGGTCACAGAGCTTAAGCCGTCGCTTGTGCAGATAAAGACAAATCCCGAAACTGTGAGAAAGCTTAAGGGAATAAAGGTCGCTGCGGACGTTGTTCTCGGAGATATGAGAGAAACGGGCGAGGTGCTGTTTACCGATTACGGACTGTCGGGGCCGCCGATATTTTATCTGTCCGCATACCTTGACGGACAAAAGGAAATTTCACTTGATTTAATGCCCGAATACACGTATGACGAGGTTGTGAAAATACTGTCCGATAAGGCAAAGGGCTGTCCGAAAACAACGCTTGAGAGCTTTTTGTCGGGAATAATAAACAAAAAGGTCGGTCAGCTTATATTAAAGCAGGCAGGGGCGGCTCCGCTTTCGAGAAAAGCCGGGGAGCTTAGCGCAGATGAGCTGCATAAAACGGCGGAGATTATAAAAAAATTCAGCTTTGACATATGCGGTACGATGTCGTGGAACAATGCCCAGGTGACAAAGGGCGGGGTGCGCACGTCTGAATTTGACGGCAGCACTCTTGAGTCAAGGCTTATCGGCGGGATATATGCCGCCGGAGAAATACTCGATATTGACGGCGACTGCGGCGGGTATAACCTGCAATGGGCGTGGTCGTCTGGATATGCGGCAGGGTGCGCCGCGGCGGAAAAATTAAAGGTGTATTTGGAGGAAAAAAATGCGTGAAGGGATAAAAATGACAACGGGGTATCAGATAAGGTACATGATTCGTGTTCAGGCAATGGCGGCGGGAATAGCTTTTCTGCTTGCGACGGTAATCTTTGGCTGGGCAATTGACAGGGCGGTGCTGAAGGAGCTGCTTTCGGTTGTTCTGATACTGATAAACGGAGGTATGATCTACAGCTATGCTCATGTATTTGCGGTATATGACAAAAAGCCGTATACTCCGATGAAAACGGATTACCGCAAGGGCGTTATGATGGGAGTTGTGATAAGCCTGATAACGCTGGTGCTGTTTGCGGTATACAATATCGTGTGGTACGTTTGGGGAACGGACAGTGGGCTGTCAAACTGGGGAGCGATTGTGTGCAATATGATTTTCAGTCTGTGGACGTTTGCTTATTTCGGAATAATGGGTATGTCGCACGGGCATATTATGTGGTACTCCGCTGCGTTGTTTCTGATTTTGCCGCCGGTATGCTCGACAATCGGATATATCGCCGGCACAAAGGGCTTTAATCTGCTTGAAAAATTCAGCAGATTTACATACGAAAAAAAGAAATAAATGTTTTGATATTGTAATCGTACAGATATTGAATTGAAACACAGAAAATTATATAATATATGTTATGATAAGGATAAGAGTGGAGGAGTGCAGATTATGCTATGTAAAAAATGCGGAGCGCAGATTGCGGACGATTCCGTTAAGTGCAAATACTGCGGCGAGGTGTTTGACGAAAACGCCGTAAACAGCGAAGAAACGGCACGATCGGACGAGGATATGGGAGATACAAAGGTTGTAAATCTTAACGCAGTCCCGGAAGAGCCGGCGGAGCAGACTTCTGCGGACGAGGATCTGACACAGCGCTCAACGCACGATATATTTGAAGAAAATGCAAGAAAGAGAAAAAGCCAGACGGAAAAGGTTATAGATGAAAAGCAGCAGCAGCTTGAGGAGATAACCGAAAGGCGAAACAGGAAAAAGCTTAAGCAAAAACGCAACAAGATAATTCTGATTGCGGTTATTTGTGTGCTTGTTGCGGCTGCGGCGGGTCTTGGCACATATTACGTCAAAAACGGCGGGTTTAACGGTATCAACACCGTTATAGCAACACCTGCGCCGTCATCATCGCCGATTCCGACGCTTGCTCCGGTGTATACACCGGCTCTGGCAACACCTCAGGCGTCCGCAACGGCAAAGCCTGAGGATAACAACAGCACCGCAACCGGCGAATCCGCTGTGTCATCATCAAACGGCGGCAGCTCATCGACATCATCGAGCGGCGGCAGTTCATCGTCCTCATCGGGCGGTTCATCGTCATCGGGTGGAGGAAGTGCGACATCATCGTCAGGCGGATCGTCCTCGTCGGGAGGCTCATCATCCACGGGCGGATCATCATCGGGCGGCGGCTCGTCAGCGGGTGCGTCCGGCACGTCAAACGGCGGCAAGGTCAGCGGAGGAACGACTGTAAATACAGGCAAATACAGCGGTGCGGTATCGGAAAGAATAAATTCAAAGCTTGTTGTGGGCAATGAGGTTATATATGACTCACCGTCAAATAAGTATTTCATGACCTTTAACATGGACGGGACAATGTACTATGCGCACGTTTCCGAGGGCAGCACTACCGGACAGGTAAAGGATAAGTATATAACGATTTCGGCAGAGCCTACGAACGGACGTTATGACGGAAATACCGTTTACGAAATCACAAGCATGACATACTATACGGGAGATTATATCATACCCGATTCCGGTACGAGAGTTATCACAAGGGATGAGATAAAGGACTTTGACAAGGACAAGCTCGGACTGGCAAGAAACGAAATTTATGCACGCCACGGACGCAAGTTCAGTATGGAGGTTTATCAGAATTACTTCTCCTCAAAATCGTGGTACAAGGTAAATCCGAATTACGATTATACGGACGATAACAAAAATCTGAACGATATTGAGCTTAAAAACGTGGACACGATATTAAGCGTGGAAAACAGCAAATAAGTCATTTTAAAACGGAGTCTTTGCGGCTCCGTTTTTTGTATAAATATTTTACCTCCGATACATAATAACAACAAACCGCCCGTATTGGGCAGAAAGGCTGTGGAATTATGTTCAGAGGAAAAATTGTGGTTATCGGAGCCGGCTTTGTAGGCTCAACAACAGCATATACGATCATGTGCGGAGGGCTATTTAACGATATTGTGCTTGTCGATATAAATGCGGACAAGGCTGAGGGCGACGCTATGGACATGGCTCACGGAGTGTCGTTCGTAAAGCCGGTCAACGTCCGCAGCGGCGGCTATGAGGAATGTGCGGACGCGGATATTGTGGTCGTTACTGCGGGCGCAAATCAAAAGCCGGGTGAAACACGACTGGATCTCCTTAGGAGAAATGCGTCGATAATGAAGGGCATTACGGAAAGCATCATGCGCTTTGCTCCGCCGGATATAATTTTGCTTATCGTGACAAATCCGGTTGATGTGCTGACATATGTGGCGTACAAGGTATCCGGACTGCCGAAAAATCAGGTTCTCGGTTCAGGAACTGTACTTGATACGTCACGTCTTAAATATATGCTGTCACGGCATACGGACGTTGATCCGAGGAACTGTCATACGTATATCATAGGCGAGCACGGTGACAGCGAGGTTGCCGCCTGGAGCATAAGCAATATTGCGGGAATGAGCCTGCCGGAATACGCAAGGCGCACGGGACGCTGCACCGAGGCGGCGCTTAAGGAAATGTACGAAAAGGTGAAGCACGCCGCCTATGAGATAATCGAAAAAAAGGGTGCAACGTATTATGCGATTGCACTTGCTGTCGCAAGGATATGCGCTTGTATTGCGGGAGAGGAAAATTCCATTCTCACTGTGTCGGCGGTACTTGAAGGCGAATACGGCCTTGAAAAGGCTGCGCTGTCGCTGCCGACAAAGCTTTCCGGCTATGGAGTGGAATATATACTTGAGGTGCCGTTCGATAAATCGGAGCTTGAGGGTCTGGAAAAAAGTGCGGGAACTCTGCGTGAAAATATAGAAAAGCTGGGATTTTAAAATAATACCGCCGATACGGGTTGTCGGCGGTATTATTTTGTAACTTTTTTGTAACATTAAAGAAAGAATTTTGTAAAAAGTATTGATTTTTTTCAAAATATTGTGTATAATGTAAAATGGATATAAAATATTACACAGAAAGGACTGTAATCGTGAAAAAGATAATTGCATTAATCATATTATCCGCTGCCGTATGCGGCGGTACCGCACTTGCGGACGACTGGCGCACGGAATTTCCGTGGGCGGCGGAGGGTGTTGAATACTGTATCAATGCCGGTATACTGCAAGGCTCGGACGGTCAGCTTTTGCTTGACAGGCACATAACACGTTCGCAGACGGCGAAAATGCTTTCGGTTGCCTTCGGACTTGAGGACACAGGCTCGAACGGCTTTAACGATACCAACAAAAATTTATGGGATTATAAATACATAAACGCGATAGAAAAATACATTCCGTCAACTGAGCTTTCGTTCAGAGGGAACGACGACATAACGAGAGAGGAATTTGCTGCGCTTATCGGTGCGGTGTTGGGTTACGGGTCGGATTACGATAATTCCCTCCATGCCGTATTTTCCGATGCGGCGAAAATCAATTACGGCTACAGAGGCTATGTGGCAAAGGCAGTTTCAAACGGCATAATCACAGGCTCAAACGGCAGCTTCAGACCCAAGGCATATCTCACAAGAGCCGAGGCTTGCACTATGATTAAGCGTGCTGTGGACAGCAGCGGCGCAGAGCAGCCGAGTGCGGAGCAGAGTGTTCCCAATCAGAGCAGCTCGGAGGCAAAAGAGGAATTTAACAGTACGTCAACGGCGATTTTGGGCGCAGCGCAGATAAGTGTTTCGCAGGCTCAGGCGTGGGCAAGGAGCAAGGGCGCAACGGAGAAATTTATAAACATTGCTCCGACATACTGGTACTACGGCGAGCTTACGGGCATACGTCCGGAGGTGCTGTATGCACAGGCGGCATTGGAAACAGGCTACGGAAAATATACCGGAGTCGTGTCCGAGGATATGAACAATTGGGCAGGAATCAAGGTAAAGGGCAGAAACGATGATGCAAAGGAGGCGCACGAAACCTTTGCAACACCTGAGGAGGGCGCACGTGCGCATTTTAATCACATGGCGGCATACGTTGGAGTTGCGCCTGTGGGAGAGCCTCACGGCAGATATTATTCCGTAAAAAGTCTTGATTGGGCGGGGAGCGTCCGCACGCTTGAGGAGCTGAGCGGAAAATGGTGTCCCGATCCCAACTATGCAAACAAGATACTTGAGGGCTGCCTTATACCCATGTCAAAGTATTAACCGAAAGGATAACGACAAATGATATTACTTACCGCAAGTAACATAAAAAAGAT
Organism: Clostridia bacterium; assembly: GCA_034090805.1. Classification (GTDB taxonomy): domain Bacteria; phylum Bacillota; class Clostridia; order UBA1381; family UBA1381; genus Ornithomonoglobus_A. Next base: position 15,166 of record JAXDRV010000013.1, on the reverse strand, counting down.
GTTCCTTGATGAAACGCTGTTTGACGGCGTTTCTTTTAATGTTGATTCCGCAGACAAGATCGGCTTTGTCGGCGTAAACGGAGCCGGGAAATCGACGCTTTTTAAAATCATCAACGGCGAGCTTGACTGTGACGGCGGAGAAATATTCCGCAGCAAGGGACTGAATATAGGCTATCTTGAGCAGTATGCCTGTGCCGACAGCGGGCGAACGATCTGGGAGGAGCTGCTGACGGTGTTCGATGAGGTTATCTCGATTGAACGTGAGCTTGATGATATACGATATGATATTGAAGCCGAAAGCGCACCGCTTGAGGAGCTTATTAACCGCCAAACCGCACTTCAGGAAAGATTTTCGGAGCTTGACGGATTTTATTACAAAAGCAAAATAAAGGGAGTTCTTCTCGGACTGGGATTTGGCGAGGAGGAATTTTCGCTTGAGGTCGGCAAGCTGTCGGGAGGTCAGAAAACGAGGGTGGCTCTCGGTAAAATACTTTTGAGCAGCTCCAATCTTCTCTTGCTTGACGAGCCGACAAACCACCTTGATATTGAAAGCGTGGAGTGGCTTGAGGGGTTTTTGCAAAGCTACAAGGGAGCTTTTATCGTGATTTCGCACGACAGGTATTTCCTTGACAGAGTAACGAACAAAACGTTTGAGCTTGAGGCGGGGAGATTTCGCTCATTTGGTGGAAATTACAGCGCATATGCAGCGCAGCGTGAAATCGACAAAAAGACGGAGGAGCGCAATTATGAAAATACGGTGCGTGAAATTGAGCGGCTTGAGGGGATAGTCGAGCAGCAGCGCAGATGGAACAGAGAGCGCAATATCCGAACCGCCGAAAGCAAGCTTAAGGTGATAGACAAGCTTGAAAAGGAGCTTGTTAAGCCGAAGAGCGACGATGAGGAGATACGCTTTGAGTTTAAGGCTGTGCCCGGAGGAGGAAATGACGTTATAATCACCGAGGGACTCGGAATGAAATTCGGCGAAAAGCGGCTGTTTTCCGATGCGGATATGCTGATAACAAAGGGCGAGAGGGTGTTTTTGTTAGGACCCAACGGCTGCGGAAAGACGACTCTTTTGAAAATTCTGCTTGGAATGTATGAGCCGACGGAGGGCAGCTGTCGTTTTGGAGCGAATATTCATGTGGGATATTACGACCAGATACAGGAAAATCTGTCCATGGACAAGACGATTTTTGATGAAATATATGATGAATATCCGATGCTTACTCAAACGGAAATCAGAAACGCCCTGGCGGTGTTCCTGTTCAGGGGCGAGGACGTTTTTAAGGAGATAAGCAAGCTTTCGGGAGGTGAGCGTGCGAGAGTGGAGCTTGTCAAGCTTATGCTGAAAAAGACAAATCTGCTTATAATGGACGAGCCGACAAACCATCTTGACATTGAGTCGAGAGAGGCGCTTGAGGCGGCGCTGTCCGGCTATGACGGAACGATTTTAATGGTATCGCACGACAGATACTTTATCAATAAAACTGCTGACAGAGTGATTCAGCTTACGGAAAACGGCATCCGCAGCTTCAACGGCGGGTATGACGATTACGTAAAGGCTATAAGCGAAACGGCGGAAACGGAAACAAAAACGCAGTCGGCGGGAGCGGCGGACTACAAGGAGCAAAAGCGCATTGAGGCGAAAAAGCGCAAGGCGGCGAACGACTTCAAAAAGACCGAGGACAGAATAACCGAGCTTGAGGAAAGGGCGGAGGAGCTGACCGAGGAAATGAACGATCCGGCGACTGCTGTGATTTACGAAAAGGTTGCCGAGCTTTCGGAACAGATAAACGGTATAAATGCGGAGCTTGAGGAGCTGTATGAGCAGTGGGAAAGTCTGCGTGAGGCGATAGAGGAATACGGCATGGAAAATGACGTGTATTAAATATAGAAGAAAGGGATTTATATATGAGAGTGGTTTTGCAGCGTGTGAGCGGGGCGAGCGTTTCGGTTGACGGTAAAATAACGGGCGAGATAGGCAAGGGGCTTGTTGTGCTTGTCGGATTCGGCAGGGAGGACACGGAGGAAAACGTGGAGAAAATGGCGCAGAAGCTTTTAAAGCTGCGTGTGTTTTCCGATGAAAATGATAAAATAAATCTGAGCGTAACGGACGTTGGCGGCGGATTGCTGATAGTGTCGCAGTTTACGTTGTACTGGAACTGCAAAAAGGGGACAAGACCGTCCTTTGACGGAGCGATGGAGCCGCAGCGTGCCGAGGAGCTTTACAATATGTTTACCGAGCGTATGCGCCGCAGCGGTCTTGAAGTAGGGACGGGTATTTTCGGAGCGGATATGCAGGTATCGCTTGTAAATGACGGCCCCGTGACCGTAAATCTCGAAATATAAAAATTCGGCTTAAGAAAAAATAAAAGCTGTCGGAAAACCGACAGCTTTTTGGCGAGCCAAGCTTTTTATTAGACGAACAAGTATATTGTCCGTCTAATATTTTTTTTGCAATGTTTTCAAAATCAAAATCTGTATTATCATTTGTATTGTTCACAAAATTAAATAGTATCAGTATCTTATCTTCCCGGAGGTATACTTTATCAATCATGTGTTGTATGATTGTTTGTTGCTCCTGCCATGTTGTTGTATTGGAAATGTCAAATCCGTTGAAATAGTTTACTATTTGAGATCGGGTAAAACGACAGCCAGCAGAACGTTTCTCCGATATTTCATATTCTAATCGGTAACGCAGGCTTTCAAGCTCACGGAGGCGGCTTTGCGCTGCGGCATTGAATGCGGCGGTGACGTTTTAGGAGGGGTATCATGCCAAAGGACAAACGAGTGGCTATACTCAAGAAACGGTGCAGAAATCACTGCACCATGTGTTCATGGCCGTACCGCTTGCACTGCTTCTGTATCCGCTGACCTGCCCGCCGTACAACTTCCGCAGACGGCGCATAAACAACGTCATGCACTGCGCCGATGAGATTGTCACAACAGCCGAAGGGAGGCGCAGGAGCTGACCGTTAAAGCGTTTATGTCGGGCGAAAGCCTTACGAAAACGTCGAGAAAGCTTGCGGAGCAGTTTGAGGTTGAGAAGTTTCATGCGACAACGCTTATACATACCGAAACGGCGCACATACAGGCAAAGGCGGATTTTGCGGCATATGAGGAGCTTGGAGCGAAAGAATACAAGTACCTTGCAACGCTTGATTATGCAACGTGCAGCGTGTGTCAGCCGCTTGACGGCATGGTGTTTAAGCTGTCGGAGGCACGTGAGGGAGTGAATTACCCTGTTATGCACCCTCGGTGCAGATGCACAACGACAATTAACACCGATTACGTAAATCGCAGAGCGAGAAATCCTCTGACAGGCAAGAGTGAGCTTGTGAGAGGAGATATAAATTACAGTGAATGGATAGCGAGCTTGACACCGGAGCAGCGTAGCGCACTTGAATTATCACGGAAAAAGGACAGCCGCAAGACCTCGGACAAGCTGTAATATGAGCAGTATAAAAAGGTGCTCGGTAGAAAAAATATGCCGAAAAGCTTTGACAAATGGCAGGATTTGAAGTATAATGATAGTGAGAAGTATGCGGAATACAAGCTGTCTTATGCGGATAAAAATTTACAGAACAAAATTCGAGGTGAATATAATCTTACAATTCTTGAAGGTAAACAAGGCAAGCATATTTTAGGACATAATAATTATCGTGAAGGACGGAGCTATATTACAGTGTCAATGCAAGACGCTCAGGAGCTTGTTAATAAATACGCTGGAACAGGAAATATAGACAGAGATAAAAATGGTAAGTGGAAACATACGGAAATTGTTTCGCATGATAGTATAATAGGCGTGGATGTTGACAACCGAACAGGACAGAACGTTGATACGAATATGTTTAAAATACATTATGCTAAAGCCGGAGTACATATAGTACCCAAAAGGGAGTGATAATATGAATTTGTATGACAGATTGAACGAAATAGAGGATAGTTATAAACTGAATAAGGATTTAAAATTGAAAATACTTTGTACAGATGGAGATATCTTTAAAGGGTATTTTGACGGTTATACGGACGCATTGGATAATTATCCTGAAATAACTCAGATAGAATTGCGGCTATTCAAATATTATGGGGGTACGGTAAGCATATTTGAAACGGAAATAAAATCCATTGAAGTATTGGAGGGTGAGCAGAATGGGAGAGGTGCTCTTGATAGTTAAAACAAAGGGAATGCCGCCGGAGGACTTAATGAGGGTTGTTATTGAGAATGACTTAAAACATACAATGTGAGTTTAAGGGCGACGCTGAGATTATTATGGAGGTGCTAAAGAGATATGGGTATTAAAAATAAATTATGTCCACTGACAAAAAATGAGATAGATGAGTATTCGTGTTATCTTATATGTGAGGCGGCGGAAGGGAACATTCCGGATAATGAAATGCCCGGTATAAAAGAATTTGATATAGAGAGCGAAATATGTAAACGATGTAAATATCATAATATAGATTAAGTTAAAGCACGTATCAGCGTGCTTTTTTAGTGCGAGAAAGGAAATAAAGATGATTACGGCAATTATACTTTGCGTATGTGTAATAGCAATATTGACAAAAGATAACAGGCTGTGATATAATAGGTTCATGGCAAGAGGATAGACGGTTATTCAGCACCTTAGATAGAATGGAGGTGTTGAATATGGTTGATTTGCAGATAATATTGCTTTTAGTATTATTAATAATCATTTACATAAAAAAATAACCGCCTATCACTGCAATTGATAAGCGGTTTTGCCTTTTGGTATAAAATGTATTAATACAGTGAATAACTGTTGTTATTCCTCTTGCTTACATTCTATCATAAAAACAAAATAAAGTCAATAGGCATTGTGTGAAAAATTTACGCAGTGCTTTTTTGATGCAGTTTTTATGAAGGCGGTGATTAAATGGCTGATGTGGCAGCAAGCTTATTGATAAGGATAGATGCGGAGGATAACGCATCGGCGGTATTGGCGAATGTTGTTGAGCTTATTGAAAGCATTACAGAAAACTGCGGAAAGGGCGAGATTTATATTGACAATTATAATATTGCGCTTGGGCTGAACCATATGCAGCTGTGGGTGTGCGTTGTGGTGTACAGGGATTGTAAGGTGATTGGGAAGCGAGAAAAAAGCCGCAGAGTGCATACGCTCTGCGGCTTTTTTGTATTAAATGATTAATAGACGATAATATTATAGGTATGATAAATAGAGAAGCTCATATCCGATTAAATATATTTGTTTGTCTATTAAGTAAATTGGCGACCCGGATGAGGCTCGAACTCACGACCTCCAGCGTGACAGGCTGGCGTTCTAACCAACTGAACTACCGGGCCAAAAGCAGTTTCAAATCGACTGCTTTTCTATTCTACCATATTTCCGCACTGTTGTCAATACTTTTTTTATATTTTTTTAATTTTCTCGTTAAAATGATATTTCACCGTTTTCGAGCATTTTTATAACCGCAGCCACTGCATCGGAATTGTTGTCGGGTGCGATTACGGAGGCGGCACTTTTGACAAGCTCCGACGCATTTGCCACGGCAACACCTATTCCGGCGTCACGGACGAGGGTTATGTCGTTTTCATTATCGCCCATGCCTATGGTTCTTTTACGGTCTATACCCAGCATATCGGCAAGGCGCAGCATTCCGGGACCCTTTTCCGCACCCTTGGGCAAAAGCTCATAATACCACGGACTTGACTGCACAAAGCTGAATTTATCGTAAAATTCGCTTTCGTTTATAATTTTGCGCAGTGCGGGGATATTTTCTTCATCCGTTATAAACATAACCTTGCGCCAGGGGGCGGGGATAAGATGATAATCAAGATAATTATCGGGGAAGTTTTCCATACGCTTATGCTCCTCGACCACCTCATTTGTACGGCAGAAAAATATTTTATCATCGGTGCAGACCTCTATCCCTACGGAGGGCATTGCTTTGTCAATAAACTCTGCCGCACGCAGAGCGTCCATACCAAGCTCCGCCTGCCACAGATAGCGTTCTGCGGCACAGTCGTATATTGCGCCGCCGTTAAAGCAGACCATAGGCGCATTTGGAGTGATGTACCCAAGCATAAGGCTTGCGCCATGAGGTACACGTCCCGTTGCAAACGTAAATTTCCCGCCCTCGTCCATAAAGTACCTGAGTGCGGCTGCGTTTTTTTCGGATACCCGCTTATCGTCCGTCAACAGCGTATCGTCAAGGTCTGTGCATAAAAGTATTCCGTCAAATTTTCCCATAATAAATCTGTTCCTTTCAGTGATATATACTTTTGATTAAGTTTGGTGCAATTAAATTCAAAATTATGACCATTAACTGCTTTCACAAAACCCGTTTGGGGAAAGATAAGCAAGCATCTTGCCGTTATGAGGAGCGCAGTCGTACTTTGTGTACTTCAAGCTCCGAATGACGGCAAAAGGCACCGCTTATCTTTTCCCAAACTCAATCCATATAGATTATTTTGTGAGAATATCTGCCTTGATATGCTTTGCGAGCGGCTCAAAATCAAGGTTGAGAAGCTCCTTTGCCATAAGCTTTGCGGCGAGCTCACCGCCTATATCGTTGGTATACGTTCCGTCCGATAAAAAGAGCGGTTTTGCAAAAACCTCAGCCGTTATCCTATGCATATCTATAAAAGGAATATCCATGTCGGCTGCGCTGCTTTTAATATGACCGTATTCATCGGAGTTCATTCCGCTTATAGGCGAGAAAAAAATGATATGCCCGCCCGCACCTTGCACCTTATCGGCAAGCCTGCGCAAACGCTCCGCACAACAGTCGGAATCAAGCTGAACAAGCACCGCATCACCGCAGCGAATATTAAGTGCGCCCAAATCCAAGTCCGCTGTCGTGAAGCCGCTGTGAGAGCGGTTTGATACGGCTATTCCCTCATCAAAAAACTGAGGGATAGCCTGTCCCCAGCTGCATCGTGCAGAGGCGGGATCATACGGGTATTCCGCAGGGTAATCAGCAGCATCGGAGCCTCCGCAAACATATAATTGAGGCAGCCTTGCCATGGATACGGCAGCCGCAGCCGTAAGCCCTCCGTCGCATAAAATTCTTATTTCAACGCCGCATTTACGAACGTTATGATCGCATACGCTCACAGCAAAGGTGTATGAGTGCTTTTCGCCTCGTTTTATCTGCACGTCACGCAGCATTATTCGCCGTGTCTGGGCAAGTACGGTGAATACCGTGTCCTCCGAGGCGGTAACGCTGAGTGTTATCTCATACGTTCCGTTTGGGACGGGTATAAGTATTTCCATCGGTTCTTTTTCGTATGAATACATTTATCGGAGCTTTCCTTTCAATAATATTGTTGGCTATTCTCGTATTATGCCTTTTCTGTATGCGTCTGCGAGGGCGCTCAGAGCCTTTATCCGCTCCTGCCATGCTTTGCCCATATCCGTATCCTCAACAAGGATGCGTTTGGGGGCGGCGGCGATATTGTCAAGGCTTGAATAAATGTCCTTTTCCTCTTTTATCGCACTTTCGACGCTTTCGAATGCGTCATGCTCGCTCAATTGCAGGCCGTGAGAGTTAAAAATCAGCGTATATCCGGCTATGCCCGTCTGCGACTGATACGCACGTGACAGTCCGCCGTCAATGACAAGAAGCTTGCCGTCTGCCTTGACGGGGCTTTCACCCTTTTTTATCTTAACAGGCACATGACCGTTTATTATGTGCGAGAAAGAGTCGGGATCTATTCCGAACTCGGTAAGTATTTTTTTGCATACGGAAAGCTGTTTCGACTGTTCGTAATACGGGTCTTTGATTTCCGTATGCGTGCTTTCGTCATCAATAAAATATCTTTCAAATGTAGTCATTTTATTTTTGCCGTATACGGGCGAATAGCGGCCGCACCACAAAAACCACAGAAAATCCTCGCCGTAGGATTTTTCCGGGGAGCCGTTGCGCCCGAAGAAGCCCTCTCTTGCAATCTGCTCCGCTTTGTCGAGAAGCCGTCTGCCGCTGACCTTTTCGCCTTTTAGCGTGACCTCACGAAACTCGCCGCTGTCCGTCATGGGTATGCAGCCGTGATAGAGAAGATTGTTGTTGTACACAAGATACATACTTCCCTTGGAGTATAAAAATCTCACATGCCGCTGAAGCTTTTCCGAATGCAGGAAGGAGGAACGCAGCGACTCCATGAGCGACTGTTCCTCGTTTGTCAGTCTGAACGGATCTGCGGGGTCTATGGTTGGGAAATTGCAGTCACGCAGCTTGTATTTCTTGCCCTCGATTAAAATTGTTCCCTCGCTGTAATCTATCCTGTCAAGCATCAGATGATCGTCCATCATAAATTCCGGATGGCGGCGGATAATCTGCCCCTCAAGCTTAAATTGTATAATCGAAATAGCCTTGTGCATCTTTGCCCAAAGCTCGCCGTCATGCTGTGACAAACGCACGTGGTTGGGGTTTCTGAGCTTAAAGCACGTGCATGGGTCTGAGCCGTATGTTTCCATGGCGAATACCGTAAGAGGACGCATATTTATTCCGTAGCCGTCCTCGATGCAGTCGAAATTTGCGTATTTTGTGGAAACGGAAAGCACCGTTGCGATGCACGCAAGCGAACCGGCGGCGGCACCCATCCACTGCACGTCATGGTTTCCCCACTGAATATCAACGCTGTGGTAGTCTATGAGCGTGTCGAGGATTATATCGGCTCTGGGACCTCGGTCGAAAATATCACCGATTATATGCAGATGACCTATTGCAAGCTTTTGGATAAGCTGAGCTATGTCAACGATAAATGCGTCCGCCTGACCCAGCTTGATTATGCAGTTTATCGATTCATTGTAATAACCCTCCTTATCCGTGCCGTAGTCCGTCGGCGAATGGATAAGCTCGTCTATCGTATCGCCGAACGAATGAGGCAAAAGCTCACGTATGGACGCACGAGTATACTTTGACGCAACGACTCTGCAAATCTCAACAAGGCGGTAGAGTGTGATTTTGTACCAATCGTCGAGATTTGTTTCACGCTTTTTTATCCAGTCAAGCTTTTGCTCCGGATAGTAGATGAGCGTGCAGAGCATCTGCCTGTCCTCCTCGGAAAGCGTCCGCCCGTAAATATCCTTGATTTTGCCCTTGATAACACCCGATGCGTTTTTTAATATATGTAAAAACGATTCGTACTCGCCGTGTATGTCGCTCATGAAATGCTCCGTAAGCTTGGGCAGCTTTTGACGGGATTGCAGCCGTATAATCTCCGAACAGGCTGACTTTATGTTCGGGTACTGCTCGGCAAGCAGCTGCAGGTAGTCCGTTTGATATTCCATTGTCACACGCTCCTTTTATATGTTACTACATATATTATATATCACCAACGGGCAAAAATCAATATAAATTTCCCTTTTGTTAAAAAACAGAGCATGTTAATTAATTGTTCACAAAGTATATACACTTTTTTAATTGACAAATCGTAAAAAATGAGTATAATAATAAATGAAAGGTCAAAGAAAGTCAAAGACAAACCGAAGCATCGGAAGGGAGGATTAAAATGGGGATAAGTGACAGAATAGAAGCGTTCATAACAGAGCTGATGAAGGAGGACGAATGGGTAGAGCTGAAGCGAAACGAGCTTGCATCGATTTTCAGCTGCGTTCCGTCTCAGATAAATTACGTAATCTCAACCCGTTTCAATCCCGAAAGAGGATATGCGGTTGAATCACGCAGAGGTGGCGGCGGATACTTGAGGATACGCCGAATAGGGAGCAGCCCGGTGCGGCAGGTAATATGCAGTATAGGAAACAGCATAGATTTCCCGAAAGCACAGGCATATGTGATGAATCTCTGCGAATCGGGAATAATAAGTAAAAGAGAGGCAAGGCTGATGCTGAGTGCCGTATCGGACAATTCCGTATCGGTACCGCAGCCGCAGAAGGACGAAATGCGCGCCGTCATACTGAAAAATATGTTAGGGGGGCTTGCCGCCCCCCTATAACCCCCCGTTTCGACGGACATCAGGTTTGCGGAGGAGAATTTGAGATATTTCTGCTTGAATTTCGACTCAGACATCCCTCACTTCGTTCGGGAACTCGCCGAAACTCAATCATAAACATCACAAATTCTTATAAAGTGATACTGATGGAGAAATTTGAGATGTTTCCGCTTAAGCTTTGGTTCAGACATCCTCACTTTGTTCGGAACTCACCAAAGCTCAATCGGAAACATCACAAATTCTTTAAAAAGTATAACGGTTTGAGGGATTTGGAAGTGTTTTGGAATTTTAACGGACGGGTTACCGCAAGGGATGTTTGAGTCCGTAAAAGTCAAAAATACTCCCAAATCCCATGCGGAAACCTTGGAATTTGTAAAACATAAAATAGGCGATTGTAAAACTCAAGATTTCCGCGGAATTTGAGATATTTCTGCTTGAATTTCGACTCAGACATCCCTCACTTCGTTCGGGAACTCGCCGAAACTCAATCATAAACATCACAAATTCCAAACCGCATTTTACAATTACCTAAAAACATAAAATAAAAGGAGGAAAATATCATGGATTTATTTAATGATTTATTTAACGACATATGGAATGATTTCGGAGTGTTCGGCGCTCCGACTATAGCAAAGGAAGAAAAACGCTGTCCGGTATGCGGCAGGACGTTTTCCGAGTTCAGAAGAACCGGCAGACTCGGCTGCGGAGAGTGCTACAGAACGTTTCGCCCGGCGATGAGGGAGACTCTCAGACAAATTCATTCAAACTCACGCCATAACGGAAAAATCCCGTCAAAATCCGGCGAGGAGCTAAAAAAGAAAAGACAGCTTGAGGATTTAAAGGAAAAGCTGCGTGATGCGGTAAAGCATGAGGATTATGAAACGGCTGCCGCACTGCATAAGCAGATAAGAGAAATGGAGGGCTGATCGATATGATTTGGTATAAAAACAACGATGCGAATATAGTGGTATCAACAAGGATACGTCTTGCGAGAAATCTCGAGGGAGTACCGTTCCCGGCTGCGCTTAAGGACGTGTCGGAGGTGACGGAGAAAATAAAAAATTCGATTCTTGCGTCAAATTCAACGCTGGCGAAGGATTTTGACTTTATTGACCTTGACAACACCTCGACAGATGAAAAGGAACGTCTTAGGGAGGAGCATCTGATAAGTCCTCAGATGGCTGAGGGAAAGGGACACTCGGTTTTAATTAACCGTGACAGAACCATGAGTATTATGCTTATGGAGGAGGATCACATAAGACTTCAGATAATCGAGGGCGGCAACAGGCTGAACGAGGCTTATGAAACTGCGTCACGTGTTGACGATGTAATCGAGGAAAGCCTGACATATGCCTTTGATGATGAGTTCGGTTATCTTACGGCTTGCCCAACGAATGCCGGAACGGGACTGCGTGCATCGGTAATGCTGCATCTGCCGGCTTTGACAATGACCGAAAACATAAACAGGATCATAGCGTCCGTATCGGGAATGGGCATTGCGGTAAGAGGATTGTACGGCGAGGGAACAAAGGCGTATGGGAATCTCTATCAGGTATCTAACCAAGTAACGATGGGCGTAAGTGAGCAGGAAATAATAGAAAAGCTCAATAATGTCGTAAAGCAGATTACGGACGCTGAGCAAAAGACAAGAGAGGCATTGATGGAGAAAAACGGGGATTTTGTAACCAACAGGGTACGTCGCTCCTGCGGACTTCTGAAATATGCCTACACAATGGACAGCTCCGAGGCAAGAGAGTTGTTAAGTGATGTAATTCTCGGACAAAATCTGGGAATACTTGAAAAAGGCGCAGTATTGCCGCTTGAGTGCATGATAAATGTAACTCCGTCCTTTATAGGAGGCAGCGATCCTGCGGAAAGAGATAAAAAGAGAGCGAAATATTTGAATGATAACGTGCTGTAATATCAAAAGGAGGGTTTGTTATGTTATTTTCAAATTTTACGGAAAAAGCAAGAATATCCATTAAAGAGGCGCATGACAGCGCAGCGGAAATGGGTCATAACTATATAGGAAGCGAGCATCTGCTGCTTGGACTTGTAAAGGAGGGCAGCGGAGTTGCGGCGAAGGTGCTTGAGAAAAACGGAGTAACCGCAGACAAAATCGTTCAGAAAATCAGGGAATATGTCGGTATAGGCGGAGCGCTGCCGGAGAACGTTGAGCTGCCGCTTACGCCGAGAAGCAAGCGCATACTTGAAATGAGCGCTGCCGAGGCAAGACGAATCGGTCACAATTATATCGGAACGGAGCATTTGCTAATGGCAATTATCCGTGACGGTGACGGTGTGGGAGCGAAAATTCTTGCAACTCTCGGAGTTAATCCGCCGAATCTCTATACAGATACGGTAAGGAGTGTTGAGGGCGGAGCAGCCGACAGCGCGGACAGTCCGCAGCAGAGAGCGGAGCGTCAGAATCCGAACACGCCGACACTTAACCAATACGGCAGAGATTTCACTCAGATGGCACGTGAGGACAAGTTTGACCCCGTAATCGGACGTGACGAGGAAATTGAAAGAGTAATACAGATTTTGTCAAGACGTACCAAAAACAACCCTTGTCTTATAGGTGAGCCGGGTGTCGGCAAAACGGCGGTTGTTGAGGGACTTGCTCAGAGAATCGCACAGGGCAGCGTGCCGGAGCCGCTTAAAAACAAGCGTCTTGTAGGCCTTGACTTGTCGTCAATGGTTGCGGGAGCAAAGTACAGAGGTGAGTTTGAGGAACGCTTAAAGGGTGCTGTTGACGAGGTGCTTAAGGATGAAAGCGTAATACTGTTCATTGACGAGCTGCACACGATTGTCGGAGCGGGCAATGCAGAGGGAACGATGGACGCATCAAATATCTTAAAGCCGTTCCTTGCCAGAGGAGAATTGCAGCTTATCGGCGCAACAACTCTTAAGGAATATAAGAAATATATCGAAAAGGACGCAGCTCTTGAAAGACGTTTCCAGCCGGTAACGGTGGGCGAGCCGAGCGTTGAGGAAACGTATGAAATTCTGAAAGGAATAAGGGACAAATACGAGGCACACCACAGCGTAAGCATAACGGACGAGGCATTAAAGGCAGCCGCAGCGCTGTCTGACAGATATATAAGCGACAGATTCCTGCCGGATAAGGCGATTGACCTTATTGACGAAGCATCGTCAAAGAAGCGGTTAAGCTCACAGACAGAGCCGGCGGAGCTGCGTGATAAGGACACAAAGCTTGAAAAGCTGCTGAGTGAAAAGGAGGAGGCAATCACCGCCCAGGACTTTGAAAAAGCGGCAAAGCTGCGTGATGAGGAAAAGGAGCTGCGTGAGCAGATAGAAAGCCTTACAAAGGATTGGAAAGGTACCGGAACCTCGTCCGAGCTTGTTGTAACGGAGGACGATATAGCCGAAATCCTTGCGGAATGGACGCATATCCCGGCGTCAAGCCTTAAGGAGGGCGAGGCTGAAAAACTGAGAAAGCTTGAGGAGCTGCTCCATGCACGTGTAATCGGACAGGATAAGGCTGTAACGGCTGTTGCAAAAGCAATAAAGAGAGGCCGTGCGGGACTCAAGGACCCGAAGCGTCCGATAGGCTCGTTCCTGTTCCTCGGACCTACCGGCGTAGGTAAAACAGAGCTGTCAAAGACGCTTGCCGAGGTTATGTTCGGAAGTGAAAATGCGCTTATCAGAGTAGATATGTCGGAGTATATGGAGAAGCACGCTGTGTCGAAATTTATCGGCTCACCTCCGGGATACGTAGGCTTTGAGGAGGGCGGACAGCTTACCGAAAAGATAAGAAAGCAGCCGTATTCGGTAATACTTTTTGATGAGATAGAAAAGGCGCACCCCGATGTGTTCAATATCATGCTGCAAATCCTTGACGATGGTATTCTGACCGACGCACAGGGCAGACGTGTGGACTTTAAGAACACCGTAATCATCATGACCTCGAACCTCGGAGCAAAGGAGATTTTGGGTAATATGCACTCAAAGCTCGGCTTTGACTCAAGCGAAAAGGACAAAAACCTTGACGAAAACGAGAGAATAAAGAACAAGGTCATGGAGGAGGTCAAGCGTGCGTTTAAGCCGGAGTTCCTGAATCGTATCGATGAGATAATAGTATTCGACCGTCTTACGGAGGATAACATCAAGGAGATTGCAAGGCTTATGCTTAAATCCCTTGAGCAGCGTATGCGTGATAACGAGATTGAATCGGAGTTTACGGACGAGGCTGTCGCACAGCTTGCAAAATCGGGATTTGATCCGACCTACGGCGCACGTCCGCTGAGAAGAGCAATCCAAAACGAGGTAGAGGATCTGCTGAGCGAGGCAATAATCAACGGCGAGATTGCCAAGGGCGATCATGTTAAGGTTGATTATAAGGACGAAAAATTTGCAGTCGAAAAGGTATAACGAAAAAATGAGGGGTGTTGCATTAAACAGCACCCCTCCATGTTTTTGATACGGAAATAATAAGGGTATTAATTTTGATTGGCAAATATTATTTTGTGAATATTATATTGACTTATATCATATGATATGATATAATATAAGTACAGAAAATTGTACTTATAAGGAGGTAGTTATATGTTAGCTGTCAATTACACTAATCTACGTGACAATATGAAAAAGCATTTTGATAAAATCACTGATGATTACGAAACAATGATTGTCACACGAAAAAACAATAAAAACATAGTCATGATGTCAGAAGAAAGCTATAATACACTTATGGAAAATGTTTATATAATGAGTGACAAAGCAAACTATAATTGGCTCATGGAATCCAAACAGCAGCTTGAGAACGGTGACTTTTGTACAAAGGAATTAATCGAGGTATCGGAAGATGAATAAAGTTTTTACCGTAAACGGTTGGAAAGACTATGTTTCTTGGCAAACCGAAGACAGAAAAACGCTAAAGAAAATTAATGCGTTATTAAATGATATATCTCGCAACGGAAATGAGGGAATGGGTAAGCCCGAACCTTTGACGGGTGATTTGTCAGGCTTTTGGAGCAGACGTATTAACGATAAAGATAGGTTAATTTATAAAATTGATAAAAATAATATTTATATATTATCTTGCAGATACCATTACAGCGACCATTAAAATAATGCTCACTGAACAAATGCGATTTTCAATCGCATTTGGAAAAATTATGACTATTGTCAAAATTTTTCGTGTAAAATCAGAGATTTTACACAGTTCGCATTGATAAAGTCTGCCCAAATAAATATTTTGAGAAC
>JAXDRV010000012.1:0-2157 GCA_034090805.1 Clostridia bacterium | reverse complement strand
CGCATCTTGCCCTTTATCGGAGCTTGAAGTATCAACATACGTCGGCACTCCTCAAAAGAGCAATCTGCACTCACCGCCAAGAAGGGCGGACGCACGGAGTGCGGCTTTTGCGAAGCAAAAGTGATGACAGGCTTCTTTTCCGCGTTATGATTTGTGCCGCCGCATTGCGGTGGAATGGAGGGATTACAATTGGCAAAAAAACAAAAAACAACCGTTACAAACGCAATTCGTCTTATAACAGCCGCAAAGCTGCCTCACGAAATTCTCACCTATGAATCAGACGGAGAAATAGGCGAAAATTTCGGCGAGCGTTCTGCCGAAAAAATGGGAGTTGACAAGGAGCAATCATTTAAAACTCTGGTAATAAGAGGCGAGAGAACGGGTATATCGGTTGCCTGTATTCCAAGCTGCTGCGAGGTGGATTTGAAAAAATTCGCACGTGCGGCAGGAGATAAAAAAGCGGAAATGATTCATGTTAAGGAGCTGCTTGAGCTGACGGGATATATCAGAGGCTCGGTTTCCCCGATAGGCATGAAGAAAAAATACCCGACATATATAAGCGACCGTGCGCTTAAATTTGATAAAATATTAGTCTCCGGTGGTATGTGCGGAATAGCGGTACGCATGACGCCGCAGGATATACAAAAGATAACCAATGCCGTATTTGCGGATATAACGGTATAAAAAGCATTTATGAAAGGAGTTAATGGTCATAATTATGAATATTTTTAAGACGGCGGATATACTTATCCCAAAGAACATTGATTTTGCGAAGTGGAGCGTAGTTGCGTGCGATCAGTACACCTCTCAGCCGGATTACTGGGAGAAGGCGGCACAGCTTGCGGACGGATCTCCGTCAACGCTTAATATCATATTCCCGGAGGTTTATCTGAATGACGGTGACGGTGATGAAAGAATCAAAAAAATCAATGAAACAATGAACAAATATATACAGAGCGATATATTCGAGGAGCTTAAGGACAGCTTTATCCTCGTTGAAAGAATGCAGTCAAACGGTAAAGTGCGGCGTGGAATTATCGGCTGTCTTGATCTTGAGGAGTACGATTTTTCAAAGGGATCGCAGTCAAAAATTCGTGCAACAGAGGGAACGATACTGTCACGTATACCTCCGAGACAAAAAATCAGAAGAAATGCACCACTTGAACTGCCACATATTTTGATGCTGATAGACGACCGCAGAAAGAGCGTTATAGAACCCGTAAGCGAGCGTAAATCAGAGCTTAAGAAGCTGTATGATTTTGACTTAATGCTCGGCGGCGGTCATATTGAAGGGTATCTTGTAAGTGATGAGTTAAAGCCGCAGATTCTTGCGGCACTCGACGCACTTGAGGACAAGGCGGCATTTTCCGAAAAATACGGTGTGACGGATAAAGAGGTGCTTCTCTTCGCCGCGGGTGACGGCAATCACTCTTTAGCAACGGCAAAAAGCTGCTGGGAGGAGATAAAAGCGGGTTTGTCGGAGGAGGAAAGAGAAACTCACCCCGCAAGATTTGCCCTCGTTGAGCTTAATAATATCCATGACGATGCACTGGAGTTTGAGCCTATACAGAGAGCGGTGTTCGGCGTTGACCCTGAGAAGCTTTTAAAAGGATTGTTTGAATATTATCCGAGTGCGTCCTATGAAAATAACGGAGGACAGGAGATAAGATTTACATACCATGGCAATGAAGGTGCTGTGTACGTCAAGGACGCACCGAGCAATCTCCCTGTAGGCACGCTGCAAAAATATCTTGACGAATACATAAAAAACAACGGCGGCGAGGTGGATTATATCCACGGCGATGACGTTGTGAGAGAGCTTGCAAAAGAGCCGGATACAATCGGCTTTATGGTAGATAAAATGGAGAAGAACGACCTGTTTGCAACCGTAATAAAGGACGGTGCACTGCCGAGGAAAACCTTCTCCATGGGCGAAGCTCAGGATAAGAGATTTTATCTTGAATGTAAGAAAATCAAGTAAGGCACTCTGCCTTATATAATGACTGCTGAACAATTTGAAACGCAGCCGCATAGCGGCTTAAAAGCGTTTCATAATTGTTTGGGTGCAAGGATTTTTTCATAAATATGAAAAAATCCTTGCACCACAAATAAATATTTTGTTCTCAAAATATTTATTTTAGCAGACTTTATCAATGC
>JAXDRV010000011.1:0-3088 GCA_034090805.1 Clostridia bacterium | reverse complement strand
AAGAAAATCAAAAATTCGATGCAGAATTGAGCATGTGTTTGGATTTATTACCGTATCTATGCATGGTCTTACTGTGCGTTCCATTGGCATAAAGCGAGCAGAGTTTAATATAGGTCTTACAAACCTTGTTTATAACTTTTGCAGATATACTATTTTAAAACGAAAAGAGGTGTACATGGGATAACTATGCCCAAATGAGAATAATTCTGAATATTTAGGGCTTATCCTCCCTGAATATTTAGCGAGAATCAATGGCAATCGGCTATTTCTTGCCTTGATTTTTGAAAAAATAATCGAAATAGAAAAATATTATGATTGGGAATCAATTTTTAGAGGTTCCCATAATAAACTACAAGGAGTTGTGTATATGAAAAAAGTATTATCGTTTGTTTTGTGTATTATGATGCTGACTATGTCGTTTAACATCATAATATTTGCGGATGAAGAGGAAAATCTTGCTGCAGAGGTAATGACAAAAGAAGTGTTTGAAGCTTCAAATGGTATCAGTATGCCATACAGATTGTATGTTCCTGATGACTACAGCGCCGAAAAGGAATATTCTTTCCTTTTGTTTCTTCACGGCGCAGGAAACCGTGGTAATGATAATGAAAGCCAGGTATCGGTTAATACCGGGCTTATAAACCGCATAATTAGTGGTGAAACCATTATTGCAAACGGACAGACAATAGATTCCTCAAAAGAATTTATCATTGTTGCTCCCCAGTGTGCAACGGAATTTCAATGGGTAGATACTTCGTGGTCGGTGATCCCTGACCCATCATATAAGCTTGATGAAATACCCCAAAGCAAATATATGACTGCCGTTGTTGAGCTTATTGATTCAATGAAAGTGAAATACAATCTTAATTCATCAAGAATGTATGCAACAGGTCTTTCAATGGGCGGTTTTGGTACGTGGGATCTTCTTATGCGTTATCCGGATCTCTTTGCAGCTGCAATTCCGATGGGCGGAGCAGGTGACACATCAAAAGCTGATGTTATTAAAAATACACCTGTATGGACTTTCCACCAGCTTCATGATCCTGTTGTTGCATCTGATGGTACTGTTGCAATGGTAAAAGCTCTTATCGATGCAGGTGCAGAGGTTAAATTCACTCCGTATTTCGATACTGTCCATAATGCGTGGACAAAGGGTTACGCAGAACCGGAGCTTCTTCAGTGGCTCTATAACCACACCAAAGAAACCAAAAAGATTGCATTTGTTGGCGACAGCATTACATACGGTGCCGGTGTTGCGAACCGTGATACCGATGCGTTTGCTTCAATTATAAAGGCTCAGTATGGTGACAAATATGAGATTTCCAACTTCGGAGTAAGTGCGACCTCTGCACTTAAAACAGCCAAACAGCCTTATGTAGATAAAGATCAATATAAGGCTTCTCTTGAATTTGAGCCTGATATCCTTTTCATTATGCTTGGTACCAATGATATCAAATATGAAAACTGGGATGAAGGAAAAGATAATTTCGTTGCCGATTATGTTGAACTTATCAATAGCTACAGAATGATTAAACCTTCATTAAAAATTTATATTGGTATTCCGCCGAGAATTTTCAAAGAAAATGTATTCGGTGAACGTTCTCCCGAAATTCTTGAAAAAGAAGGCATTCCTGCTGTGTATAAGGTGATTGAGGAAGTTGGTGCAACACCTGTAGATTTCTTTACGCCTACTATGGATTCTCCCGAGCTTTTTCCTGATTTTCTCCATCCGGCAGAAGAAGGAAACAAAGTGTTTGCAAAAATAGTTGAAGAGGTTATGTTCGCTCCGGCAGATGAAACAGTTATTCCTGTTACAGATGGTGCAAGTGACTGGGCAAAAGATGAAATTGCTCTTGCATATGCATCTGAAATTATGCCTGCAACATTAATAGGTGGCTATACTGCCGATATCACAAGAAAAGAATTCTGTCAGATGGTTGTAAATATGCTTCCTGAAAATCTTGAAGCTTCAAGAACTGCATCTTTTGATGATTGTGATGATGATGCTGTTGGTTATGCATATTCCGTTGGTGTTGTAAATGGAATGTCAGATAAGGAATTTGCACCCGATAATAAAGCAACAAGAGAAGAGATGGCGGCAATGCTTTACCGCGCGTTTAAGCTGGTTGCTCCCGAGGCAGTTGTTTCTGCAGTGGGTGAATATCCGGATTCCGAAAGTATCTCAGATTGGGCAAAAGAATCTGTTGACTTCTTAAATGAAAATAAAATAATGAACGGTGACGAAGCCGGCAGAATTAATCCGCAGGCTAACACAAGCCGTGAAGAATCGATACTTCTTGTGTATCGTGCATACTGTGCAGCATATTATTACGGAAATAAATAAATAGTTAAACCGGACTATAGTCAAAATTTTGACTATAGTCCGGTTTTTAGTAGTGTGCTCGGCACGCGTAATAACTTGGCGGTGAAAGTCCGCTACAGGCTTGGCAGTAGGAACTGTTCCCTTCAAAACTAGTTACTTTTCAGATGGGTAGGTATGCTCAGAATAAATAATATAACTAGTTTAGTAACACACCATATTTCGAATCGTTAATCAGATCCGCTCTGTATTTTGAACGATATATGTTCAGATGCAGGGCGTGATTATTTTTGCGGAAAATCCTTGCCACATTCTATCGGAAGTGATATAATAAGCATTGGCTACAAAAAAAGATGGATGTGTTGAAATGTTTCCTAAAACCATCAGAGTTGCAGACATCAATTTAAAGCTACCGTTTCATGTTGAGGTGGTAGCATTTATATCAAAAAAATAAGTGATTCACGCTGAAACTTAGATAGGACAAGGGATTTGCGGAAAAGTAATCTCTTTTGCGAAAAGGTTTGTTTTGCGTAATTGTATCATTTTCTGAGTGTATAGACATAATCGTAGGTTAATTTTGATACAATTTAACCTACGATTTTTTTGTACCCAAAATCGCATATGCAAGCCATTTGCGGCGGTTCGCATTTGCAAATCGTCGCAGGATTTTTGCGATTTTATGCACTTATTTGGCGACACCGGGCGTGCGAAGTTTTTTCTGTAAATTAGCTTTCTATGGTAAAATAGTGTTTTTCAGACAGGGCTTTC
>JAXDRV010000010.1:0-13806 GCA_034090805.1 Clostridia bacterium | reverse complement strand
ATTGCCTTGTCTGTGTTGGTGTCGCCATCAGCTTTAATTTTAGCATTAGCCTTTTCAGCGTCTGCCTTGGGTGCTGTTGATACTACTACTTTGTAGGTTGCGTCTGCTGTGGAATCAACTGCATCGCTCTTGTGAAGTCCGTCCAAAGTTATCTCTGCGCCTGTTGTCTTCGCTGTGTCGATAACCTTTGCCTCAGCAGGTGCAACTGTGTATGTTCCGTCATTGTTATCTTTAAGGTACAATGTATTTTTTTCTATAAATTTTCCAACTGTTTTTTGTGATTGTGTTTTATAATTATCAGTATAAACCGTCACGTCTGAATTTGTAAATGTACCGCCGTTAATAACAAGCTTATGCGTTTCGGGATTTGATACATTATCAACAGTCGAAAACTCTATTCTTCCGTCTATTGTACCTGTCATTGTTTCATCAAGGGTAACGGATACAGCCGAATAGGTTGGTTTCCAGTTATATACATCGAAAGCACAACCGCCGTTAGGTGCAATAATGTTTGTGTTGCCCTTTAATACCGTATCACCGTAATTATTTGACAATACATAATCACCTTGTAAATTTGTACCGTCAAGAGTTACGTCCTCAAGTGTAAGATTGCTGTAGTTTTGAACAAGCATTACACACGTAGGTGCTGTGGCTGTGATTGTACCATTTTTAATTGTAACATTCGAGTCCTTTTCAATGTGCAAGCCTTGGTTCTCTGTGTTGGACGAGCCGACTGTTGTACCAGAAACTGTATATGTATATCCGTTCAAGTCAATTGTAACCGATTTGTTGCTTCCAATGAATATACCATCTGATTTTACATCTTTATAAAGTTTTAACTCAATGTTATCCTCATTTTCCAACGTGGTCTTTAATGTATCAAGATTCAAATATTTAACACCGTTTATTTCAGCCATTGCATTTATAAATGATATAGGTTTTCCATTTATCGTACAATTTTCAATTTCAAACCAATCTTTCGGTGTAGTATACTCTGCTCCATATGGTGTAATTGTTTCAGTTACATCTTCATCGCCCCATATTGCACTGATTACTGTAGCTGTACAATTTGTAATTTTATGAGCCTGCCCTTCTGCACCCGTATGCACTGTTCCGCAAAATACTCCAAATTCCGGTTCTGTAACATCATGGGACTTCAAGTTTCCCTCATATGTGCAATTGTCCATTGATATTCCGTAATGAAGCATTCCTAAAATACCGCCTATATCACAAACAGTACCTTCAACATCAATTTTAATATCACAGTTCTTTATTTCTTTTTTTCCTTCTCCTGTAAATCCACACAATCCACCGACATATGTTCTGTAAGCAGTACCATCTTCAATGCTGTCTGCATACACATAACTTCCTTGATCGCCTATTACATCTATATTGTCAATTGCGGCATATACATTCTTTCCAAAAGCTCCGCCAACATATGCCATTCCGTCAACCTTAATCAAGCCGTCAACATAAATGTCGCTATACGTAGATGTATATGGTGTTCCAGCAACAACACCAACGTCTAAATAACCACAAACTTCTGCATTATGGATTTTGATATTCTTTACTGAACCATTTTGAGTAAATCCAAATAATCCTATATCATTTTGATACCATTTTCCACTCACTAAGTTACTTATTGTGTGGTTTTGCCCGTCAAAATGACCATTAAACGATTTTCCACTTTTTCCTATAGGTGTCCAACTATCACCATTCAAATCCATATCAGCACCAAGCTTAATTGTCTTACCGCTGAAATTGTTGCCGGCATTTACAAGCTTTGCAAGGCCTGCAAGCTGTGCCGGTTTAGTAAGTGTAAATTCCTTGATTACATTTTCGTTTTCATCTTTTTCACGGTACCACGAATCGTCTGCAACACTGCTCCAAGAAACTCCGGTTGAAAATAATGAAACTTCATTTTCTTGCATTTCTTGAACATCATCAAGCACACTTTCATCAGGCTCAGCTGCCGCAAACACTGGGAAACTCATTGTGCCTATTACCATTGCGCCTGCTATAAGTGCAGACAATAATTTTTTGCCTTTCATATTTTTTCCTTCTTTCATAATATTATTTTTTGCGTTTCCGTCTTGCCCAGTATATTCCTCCTCCCCACGGCGGATTGACGTACTTTGCATAGCCTTTACTTAGGAATCCTTATTCCTATACATTTATAATTATCCCCAAAGGGTAATTACCTATTATTTCATCAAGTCGAGCAGTCTTGCGCACATAACCGCTACCTCGGCTCTCGTTGCACTTCCTGCGGGGTTTACGCCGCCGTCCGCTCCTTTGATTATCCCTGCATTCACCATTGATGCCATGGGCGCCAGCGCATAATCCGCGATTGCGTCCTTATCCGCAAATTCGTCAAGTGCGGTTAAATCCTCCGATTCGCTGATATATCCTTTTCCGAGAAATGCACGGTATGCAAGGGTAATCAAATCCTGACGTGTGATATTATTTTCCGGCATGAACATTCCGTCCGAGCCGTTCGCTATCCCCGCCGCCTTTGCACTGCCTACTGCGTTATAATAATACGCACTTTCCGGCACGTCGGAGAAATTCTCCGCAAATTCGTCCTTAACTCCGAGCATTCTTGTTAAAATAAGAATGAAATCTCCTCTTTTGATGTTGTTTGCCGGAGCAAATTCAGTATCGCTCACTCCGCTGATGATACCCTTATTCTTTAGCGTGTAAATCGAAGCCTTTGCCCATTCGTGGCTGCCGAGGTCTGTGAACGGTTCGTTTGATGTCGGCGTATTGGTATTGCTGCCGCCTGTCGAACCGCCGCCGCCCATTGAGCCGCCGCCTCCTCCGGCAGATCCGCCGCCTGCTGAACCGCCGCCACCGCCGGTTGAGCCGCCACCGCCGCCACCGCCGCCTGCGCCGTTGTTTGTATTATTTGCATTTGCGGTCGCACTTACCGTATCGGAATATTCGCCGATGCCTTCTTCATTCTTTGCGGCAATTGCGAAATAATACGGTACACCCGATGACAAGCCCGTTATGTCAACGCTTGTTGTATCGGGGTTTGTGATTTCCTGTGTGAGGGTGAGGCTTGCCGGGTCTATGCTGTATTTAATGACATATCCCGTAACCGTTTCGTTTGCGGGCTTTTTCCACGTAAGCGTGATTTTGCCCGTTCCGCCGACAGCAGTCGGTTTTTCAAGCTTTGACGGAACGGCGGACGGCTCTTCGATGCCGTCAAATACTTCCAAATCGTATTTATCCACCTTGCCGTCACGATTGAAGTCGGCGGCACCCTCAAGATCCGCCGCATAGGACGGGTCTGCCATTGCCTTTTCGCACTCTTTTTTATCTTCAATATCAACCTTATTATCCGCATTCACATCGCCCGGAATAAAGTCGGCATTTGTGAGCGACAGCGGAGCGTCAAAGGTCACGCCCGTCTTTTTGTACGGAACATAGCCTATACCCGATACCTCAACCGTATATGTATCGTCCGCAAGGACTGTATTTTCCACGGTGAATGTCGGAACACTTTCGCTTTCACGGTGACCGCCCTTTGAAACGAGGGTATTGTTAAGTACGGTATAAACTGTATATCCGTCTGTTGTGTCGCTTGTGATTCTCACTTCGATTCCGCTGCCGAGATAGCCGTCCTCAGTGCTGCCCGCAGTGAAGTCATCTACCTTATCCATAACAAGCTTAAGCACGGCATTTTTACCTGTGTTTGTCTTGCCGCTTGCGTTTACCGTTATGCTTTCGTTTTCCGCTGCCTTAAGGTCTTTTCCGCCTACGGTACAGTAGGTGTTGTCAAGATCGGAAATATCAAGCTTTACCGACTTGCCCTCTTCCCCCGCAAAGGTCAGCACGAACAGATCCGTTTCTTCATCGAATTTAATCACCTTATTCGCTATTATGCTCGGCATAAGCTGCTTTGTTGAGTTGGACAGAGCAGTATTCGGCGAATAAAGGAAACATTCGGGGGGATTGTTTTCTCCCTTTAAGAATCTTATGGATTTATATTTTAAATCCCCGCTGAAGCCAAGCGCCATTTGAGCTATTGCCGCATCTCCCTGCGCACCCTTTACGCTTACCTTGATTTTTGCCTCTCCGGAAAGCGTAGTCGGATCACTTTCCGTTATGTCGGTAAATACTACCTCGATTTTGTCATCTCCCGCCGCAAGAGCCGGAAATGACGGGAATGCAATGCACGCCGCAAGCGCAAGTGCACCCAGTCCCATTGCACGTTTGAATTTCATAATGGTTATTCCTCCCTATATAATTTTTATTTTTACACTGCCGAAGCATCGCTTTTTATTGCCGCATCCTTCAAAACGGAATAAATAAACTCAAGCTGAACCCGGAATTTTTCCGAATTGTCCCAGATAACGTAATCAAACACCACCTCCGTAAACAAATACACGAGCGGTCTGAGCGCATTTTCCGAACAATTCATTAATTCGGAGAGCTTTTGGATACATCTGCTATAGATAAAATCCATATGCTTATTGCCCATACGTATTATGTCACCGTAAACGGGGCTTGCCGCTATTTGGTAAATAAAACGCAGTTCATTTTTATATTCGCCTGCCGCATCAATAAAGTGCGAAAAAAACGTGTTCAAGTCGTGCATCGTTTCATGAACTTTGTTGAAAATCTCGTCAAAGACCTTTTTCATACCGTATACGGCAACCTCAATAACCAGTTCGTCCTTATTTTTGAACCAGTAGTACATACTGCCCAATGCCAGTCCCGTGTCATTGCACAGCCTACGCATTGTAACATTCTCAAGCCCGTGCGACACCAAATAAGCAAATGCACGCTCGAGCATATCTTCCGCGTCTACGTTGTAAGTTGCAATTCTCATTTGTTGATAATCCCCCTCTGCGGCTAAACGCCTGTTTTATTTTTAAAGTCGTGTTTGAAACAAAAAAATGCCTGCAACATAATCTGTATTATGTTGCAGGCAACTGCAAAATCTCAGAACTATTATATAGTAACTGCGGATTTTTTTTGAATTTATGGAAATTTATGCAAAAAAATTCATAAAAAAGCACGCAAAATGGACCAATGTTAAAATAAATTTATAGCATTGGTCTGATTTTCATGATTTTCTTTTCACATTATAACTATTTTTTACAAAATTTGATAGTAATCCATTGACAAATGAAATTCCAGCTGTTATAATAATTCTATATAAAACTATGTATACAGTTATTTATAACCACATAATACAGATTATGTGGTGTTTTTTTATTCAGCATTGCAAAAGTCCCAGTTCCTGGATTTGTCTGCGGTGTATTTCGCCGGTTTCCATGGTGTAAATGCGGGTGGTATTTACGCTTGAATGCCCCAAAATATCGGCAAGTCGGACTATATCCTTTTGTATTGAGTAAAATGTTCTTGCAAACAGGTGGCGCAGATTATGGGGAAAAACCTTTTCCGATGGTACGTCTGCGCTTTTGCAGAGTGATTTAAGCATTTTCCATACATTAGTCCTGTCCAGCGGTTTACCGTTTTTGGAGATAAATACGGGGCCGCTTTTTATGCCGTGATTTTTGGTATAGAGCTTAAGCATTGCGCACAGCTTTTTGGGGATAAATATCCTGCGCAGCTTGCCCTTGCAGTTTATGATGGCTTGTCCTGCGTTGACCGCCTCACAGGTGATATATTGCAATTCGGAAATTCTTATTCCCGTGCTCCCTATCGTCTGTATCAGGTGGTACAGTCTTTGGTTGTTTCTACATTTGGCGGCTGTGAGCAGTCTTTCGTATTCCGGCTTGGTAAGCTCCTTTTCCCTGTCGGCAAACATTTGCTTTTGGATTTTAAGAGTTTTTACCTTTAATTCATGCCAGCCCGCAAATACGAACAGCGCATTGAGCGATGACAAAACGGAATTTACACTTCTCGGCGCATAATGGACGCAAAGCTCTTTTTTGTAATCAAGCACAGCGGATTTGTCCGCTTCTCTGCCGCCGAGCCATTTTAAAAACTTATTAATGTCACGCATATATTTTTCAATGGTGCTACCGCTTTTCTCCTCCTCATAAAGATACAGCTTAAAACCGTTTACGATTTTATTTGTAATAAATCTCATCTTCATCGACTTCCTTTCAAATATATATTTTACCATATTTTAAAATATATTCTCGGAAGATTGATAATTTCTGCGGTTCACAAAAATGTAATCGTACAGAATGAACCTGCGCAGCCGGAAATATTACAGATAAAAAGTCACTATTATAAGCCTTTCCGCTGCGCTCCACTTCAATATGTAGTTTTTGCTATTAGGAAATCGAAAAATCTCCTAATAGATAAAAAATGCAAGGCTCGGCATTTGCGGCAAACCGGCATTATGCCGAGACACCGCAACACGCCGTTCCCTGCAATATATTATCGTACAATATCGCCTTAATACGACAGGCTCTTGTATTTTAGTTCAGCATCTCAAGCTCATTCGGAGTAAGCTCACGATACTCTCCCGGCGCAAGCTTTGGATCAAGCTTCAATCCGCCCATTGAGATGCGTTTTAAATATGTTACTTTTTTACCTACTCTTTCGCACATTCTCTTGACCTGATGATACTTCCCTTCTGAAATCGTCACAAAAACCTCGTTTCTGTTTTCGCATATTTCCAGCTTTGCGCTCCTAGCCGTGAAGTCCTTGAACTCCATACCGGCGGCAAAAGCGTCTGTATCGGAGGCCTCCGCAGGCTTATCGAGAACGGCAAAGTATGTTTTGTCAACATGCTTTGACGGAGATGTAAGACGATGATTCAAGTCGCCGTCGTTGGTAAGCAGCAGCAGTCCCTCTGTGTCTATGTCGAGCCGTCCGACAGGCGCCGGCTTAAAGTGTGCGTACTCCTCTCCGATAAGCTCCGTGACAACCGGATAATGCCTATCCTCCGTTGCACTGACATATCCCTGAGGCTTATTCAGCATAATATACACAAACTCCTTGTATACCGCCGAATTGCCCCCTACCGTAATATTATCGCTTTCGGAAACGTTTTTTCCGCCGTCGCGCTCCGTCACTCCGTTGACCGATACCGCACCGCTTTTAACAAGTGCTTTAACCTCGCGCCGTGTTCCGTATCCGCAGCCGGCGAGAAACTTATCAAGTCTCATTACTTAAGCTCAACGGGAGTGTCGTCAACGTATATTGTAACAGGTGTGCAGTTTGTGCTCTTTTTATCCTTGGACATCAAAACTGTCGTATCATAGCCGAGTCTTGTGTTATATCTCTTTGACAGAGCAACCTCGCCGCCATCGTCGGCAAGAGCCTCAAATGTCAGCTTATAGAATACACCGTCCGTTGTGGGGCAAGCTTCTTCATCAACCGTAACATGAACGGTTTTTAAGCTGTCCTCCGAGAAATCCGGATTGACTGCTCCGAGACCGTTAATTTCTTTATCACCGTTGCAAAGTCCCGCCGACACAAGCTTAAGCTTTGATTTATCGTAAATAAGTCCGATTGAAGCGCCGTTGATAACCTTAACGTCCTCGTTTGTAAAATTATTGATGCTTACAAGAATATCAACTGTATCGCCCTTTGATATATCCTCCTTGCTTGCGGATATTGATATACCCGTATCGCTCGCCTCCGGCAGAAGCCTGTCCGTTCTTACGGATGCTGTTTTTGTTGCATCGTCCCATGATGTATCGTAATCGAACGAATCGTTTACGGCTCTCAGCGGAATAAGAGTTCTGTCGTTTCTGAGTGTTGCGGGAACATCAAGCTTGATTTCCTTTGTATCTGCGCTGATAAGGTCGGTTTTACTGAAAGCAGATGCTTTCATGATGTCGGAATCAAGAGTAAGCTCCGTTATCTTCCAGTTATCATGGCTTTGAATTTGCACAAGCTTAGACTCCTTGAACCAGCCAACTCTTGCGCCGGCAGCCTCCATTACACCTCTTACCGGAATAAGAATTCTGTCCTTCTCGATAATGGGAGCCTGATCGTCAAATGCAATCTCGCATCCGTCAACAATAACTTTGGGAGTAACCTCAGCGAATGCCGAAGCACTGCCGAGAATGCAGGCAACACTCAATGCCAGACCGATAATTTGCTTTTTCATAATAGTTCAAATCCTTTCATATAATAATTTACAATAAAATTATAACAAAAATTGTGTATTTTGTCAAGAATGTCAGAAAAATTACTTTTCTTATTTCACATTTATTTCTGCTGCGTATTTTACAGTATCGTCACCGCATGACGAGTTGCATGGCAGTTTACGTTTACCGCTACGGGAAGTCCGGCGATATGCGTCGGATACACCTCGATATTTACACCGAGGCACGTCGTTGTTCCGCCCATACCCTGCGGCCCTATTCCAAGCTTATTGATACGTTCAAGCAATATGCGCTCAAGCTCTGCATACCGTTCCTTTGGATTTGACGAGGTTATATCTCTTGTAAGAGCCTTTTTGGCAAGCTGTGCACATTTATCCATCGTTCCGCCTATCCCAACACCTATAACCATGGGCGGACAGGGATTTGCTCCGGCTTTTCGTACCGTTTCAACAACAAAATCAATAATCCCCTCAACTCCGTCGGAGGGATTGAGCATCTTCAGCGCACTTTTGTTTTCGCTGCCGAAGCCTTTGGGCGCAAAGGTAAGCTTTATCTTATCACCCTTGACAAAATCATAATGTATCACTGCGGGAGTGTTATCACGTGTGTTCACCCTGTCAAGAGGATCCGCAACAACGGATTTGCGGAGATAACCCTCCGTGTATCCCTTTGCCACTCCCTTATTTATTGCGTCGGTTATCGTGTCACCCTCGACAAAAACCTCGCTGCCTATCTCGGCAAAGAATACCGCCATACCGGTGTCCTGGCATATCGGCACTGTTTTTGCATCGGCTATATCCGCATTTTTAATGAGATTTTCCAAAACACCTCTCGATACGTCCGACTCCTCGGTTTTTATCCCCTCGTTAAGTGCGCTACGTATGTCACCGTTAAGGCGGCAGTTTGCCTCAACGCACATTTTCGCAACAGCCTCAGTTATTTCTTTTGAATTTATTATACGCATATTAGTCTCCTTATTGTGTTTATTACGGGCAATTGTAAAACTCAATATTTCCTCGGATTTTGAGAGTGTTTTTGATTTTTTTCGGACGAGTTGCCGCAAGAGCTGTTTGAGTACGAATAAATTCAAACATACTCTTAAATTCCAAACCGACATTTTACAATTACCCGGTATTTATTATGATGCGAGCAGCACCCATGTGTCGAACCATTTTAAATGCTTTGCGTAATCCACCGTACACGGTGCTCCGGAAAGCACAGGATAGAACATTATAAACATTCCGACAACCGCCGCCGCATACAGGCAGCACAGAATAATCACTCCCTGTTTATGTGTCACTCCTATCTTCTTACCTGCAAAAATCATTCCGTCCGACGCATCACTGTACAAATTAACCATACAGCAGCCTATCATCAGTACCAAAAACGGCACGCATGGGAAATAGTGGTATATAAATGTCGTTCGTGTTACCGGAATCCAGAAAAGTATCTGAATAACGTATCCTATTACCAAAAACAGTGCCTTTTTATCTCTGCTGAAAATCATTCTGTAAATCATCAAAAAGAGTGCCGGTATTCCTACCCACCAAACAAGCGGATTTCCGAAGGAGCTTATCCCCTCCTTGACCGTTTCGCTTATCTCTCCCGAATAATACCATATCGGACGTGTCATCACAATCCATTCATACCATTTTGACGAAAACGGGTGAGTTGATTCGACTACCGTTTTTGAATGGTATGCGTAAATCGCACTTTGGTTTTCAATTATTGTTTTTATCCCCTGCGCGCTCGGTGCTCTCAGATACGGAATATACGACAGTCCGTAAATCAGCAGCGGCACAAATACAAAGAATATGCAGCACCAAACCGCCGTCACACGGAAATTCGGCACAAAGCTTTCAATCACGTGCTTATGGCTTATGCCGTCCGTTTCGCCGTTTGGCGTTTTCTTTGCGTAAAGATATTCACTGTAGCGTTTGTAAAGCGATATGAAAAATATTATCGCCAGCCCGACTCCGGCATATATTCCCGTCCATTTTGAGGCAATGCCCAGTCCCATGAATATTCCCGAAAGTGCCAGTGGCACAAGTGTCTTTTTTAAAGGCGTATCATAAAAGCTCATGGTGAAATATTTGTACATATAATAATACATCAGCATGATAAAGAACGTCACGTACACGTCTATAGTTGCGATTCTCGTCTGAGCGAAGTGCATGAAGTCAAATGTGAATATCACCGCAGTCAGCACCGCCGCCCAACGGCATTTCAGCAACCGCCTTGCAAACACGTATATCACCGGTATCATCAGCACCCCGAAAAGCGTCCCCATAAATCTCCACCCAAACGGAGTCATGCCGAACATCTTAATTCCGAGTGCAATGAAATCCTTGCCGAGAGGCGGATGAGTCCATTCGTAAACCTCAAGTCCATGCACAAATTCATATCCCGTCCTTGCATGGTATATTTCATCAAAATATGTGCTGTTCATATATGTCGTGCGTTCGGGGATATACCGCTGCTCGTCAAACATGGGCGCAAGCTCCGCAGACTGAGCGTTTGACGGAGTTATTACGCTGCCGTTTTCATCGATTATTCCCAGCTCCATAATCGACAGGTTTTTGTTGTTTGTTGACAAGCGGATGTACCTCACCCTCTCGCCTGCCTCTATATCGCTCCAGTAAAATACCGCTCCCGAATTGATTGAGCTTGACGAAACCTGCGTGCCGTTTTCGTCACAGTATTCAATATTAAGCAGCCTGTCCTCCGCAAGCTGATACGAGCCGAGGTACAGCTTCATCTTTGATACTGTCTTTTCGCTGCCCAAGTCGATCTCAACCGAGTTGTTTGAGCCTATATCGACAAAAGTCTGCGGCGCATGAGTATCACCGAGATGATAAAACGCAATCGCTCCGTACACTGTCATAAGCACCGCCATCGCCGCAAAGTCGAATTTGTCAAGCCTGCCGAGCTGTTCGGAACGCTTGAACCGCATCGTTTTTGCCGATTTTTCAGCATTGGCACTGTTTTTTTTCTCTTCCTTTTCTGCAACGGGTGCTTCATTTATGCCCTTTTGCACAAATCCCAAAAACAGCGCAAGAAATGCGATATTTACTATTGAAGCCGCAACTATTACAGGACTTTTGAAGTATTTGTTTATATCCTGCTCATAAATAAACAGCACCCATGCCGTATTAAAGAACTGCGTCAGAGCCGACAGCACGTAAATCCAAAAGCCTTTTGCGGTCGATATATACACAAACGCAAGCAGCAGCATTGCCATTGTCGGAAACGCATATCTGTCGTGCATTTTAACGGACAGCATAAACGTCACAAACGACAGCACCGCAGCGGCAATATAATATCTCGCCTCGCTTTTTGTTCTGAAAAACACGTAAGCCGAGTAAACTGCCGCAGCGGCAAGTATCACGTAATTCGCCGCCGACATAAACGGTGAAAGCTCCGTCCAGTTTTTGCCGAGTGCTCCCCATACATTAAAAGCGTTGACCGTCATATATGGGTACGAGCTGAGCGTTTCGGTGTACTGCTTTATTACATTTCCTATCCCAAACGGCACGGAAAGCGCAAAAACAGCCGCTACGGCGCACAGTCCGCCCGCAAGATTTCTGGCAAACGCTTTCGAGTCGAATTTCGGCAGAAAGACGTTTTCGATTATTCCGAAAATAATTATCGGCATAAACATAAACGCCTGCGGTTTAATAAATATACAAATCGCAAACACAAAATATGCTTTTATCATCTGCCGCTGCGAAACAAGGTACACCATAAGCACCGTAAAAAGCGTGTACACACTGTCCACCTGCCCCCAAAGCGAGCTGTTCAGTATCACCGCCGGATTAAAGAGATACGCAGCCGCAACCGCCGCCGATACTCCGTCACCGAGCTTTTTCTTTGCGATTTTATATATCAGTATTCCAGTAAGAATATCGCATATTATCGCCGGAAGCTTGACAAGCAGCCAAAGACCGCCCTCCTGCGGATTGAATAAATGCTTGACCGCACCTATGATATAAAGCACATACATATATCCCGGAGGATAGTCCGTGAACGCATCGGAGGAATAAAAATTCCCGAAGCCGTTTTGGTAAATCATATCCGCCCAGCCGGTAAAGCAGCCCATATCGGTATTATGCCCCCGATATTTGACGGCGCAGACAATATGCACCGCCGCAGACAGTGCTGTCAAAGCAATAATATAAACCGCATTTTCCTCTCCCCTTCTGCCCTTTGCCAGAGCCGGAGCAAGGTAATACGACCAAAGTGCAAAGCATGCTATGGCATAAAATATCAGCACAACAAAAATAGCCGTCATAAAATTCACATATAATATATTTATCCCAAAATGAGGTTAAGTATATTAAATCTCCTTCCTTATTGTGTTCTACTTAATCAGCATCGCATCGCCGAAGCTGAAAAATCTGTATTTTTCGTCAACTGCGGTTTTATATGCCTTAAGCACGTTATCACGTCCCGCAAATGCGCTCACAAGCATTATCAGCGTTGACTCCGGCAGATGAAAATTGGTTATAAGTGCGTCAATCACATTTAAGCTTTTGCCGGGATAAATGAATATATCCGTCCAGCCTGTCGCCGCCTTAAGAGGAAGTCCCTCCATGCCTGCGGTTTCAAGCACTCTCGTTGCCGTCGTGCCAACGGATACGACCTTCTTCCCCGCCGCCTTTGTTTTATTGACAAGCTCCGCCGTTTCCTGAGGAAGTATATAAAATTCCGAGTGCATTTTATGCTCCGTAACCTCGTCCGCTTTAACCGGGCGGAAGGTTCCGAGTCCGACGTGCAGCGTAAGGAATCCGACATTTATGCCCTTTTGCTTTATTTTCTCAAGCAGCTCCGGCGTAAAATGCAGTCCCGCAGTCGGAGCCGCCGCCGAACCGGGATTTTTTGCGTACACGGTCTGATAGCGGTTTTTATCCTTAAGCTTTTCGGTAATATACGGAGGTATAGGCATTTCTCCGAGCCTGTCGAGAACCTCCTCGAACACTCCGTCATAATAAAACCTGACAAGGCGGTTTCCCTCGTTTACAATCTCCAGCACCTCCGCCTTAAGCTCACCGTTTCCGAAAACAAACCTCGCCCCCGGCTTTGCTCTGCGGCCGGGCTTTAAGATTACCTCCCATGTATCAAGCGTGTGCTTGTGCAGCAGCAAAAACTCAATCGCACCGCCCGTGTCCTCTCTTGCTCCGTAGAGCCTCGCCGGAAGCACTCTCGTATCATTCAGTATTAGCGCATCGCCCTCTTCAAGGTAATCGGCTATCTCATAAAAGTGTCTGTGCTCCACCGCTCCCGTTTCCTTATCGAGTACCATAAGCCTTGATGAGCTTCTGTCCTCCAACGGCGTCTGAGCAATAAGCTCCTGCGGTAAATCATAATAAAAATCAGATGTTTTCAATTTTATGTTCCTTTCAAAATTATACATTTTATAAATGATTTCCTATTAAGTATACCACAGATATTACGAAAAGAAAAGACCTAATTTAAAATTTAATCCATAATTGTAAAACAAAAACGGCGGCAGAGCCTGTATTGCTCCGCCGCCTGTCTTATTTAATGACTGCTGAACAATTATGAAACGCAGCCGCATAGCGGCTTAAAAGCGTTTCATAATTGTTCAGGTGCAAGTTTTTTTCATAAATATGAAAAAATCCTTGCACCCCAAATAAATATTTTGTTCTCAAAATATTTATTTGGGCAGACTTTATCAATGCGAACTGTGTAAAATCTCTGATTTTACACGAAAAATTTTGACAATAGTCATAATTTT
>JAXDRV010000009.1:0-7715 GCA_034090805.1 Clostridia bacterium | reverse complement strand
AATATGGCTGCATGGGATTTAACTGTTCAGACGCATAGATTTTACGACGGCGGCGTGACACCTTATACGGAGGAAGGTATAAACGGGCAGGCAAATTTTGCAAATGCTCTTGCAGATTGCTGGAACGGTAGAATGAAATGGGTTGACATACTCAATGAGTTTGAGGATACAAGCTCGGGACCGGAAGGCAAGAAACCGCAGACCTTATATAATATTGTAAAGCGCTGCTATGAGGTTGTAAAGCAAAACCATCCGGACGTCCAAATTGGTGTTACCGCATACGGCAGTGAATGGGACGAAGAATTTTATAAGCTCGGAGCTTTTAATTATCTTGACTATCTGGGAGTACACCGTTATCCGAAGATGGTAATAGGTGATACACCCGGTTTAGGACCCGAAACGGATATTAAGCCGCTGTACGATAAAATAAAGGCCATGGTGGATAAGTATAATACAAGCGGACACAAGGTACATATTTACATGAACGAAACGGGAGGACATACGGCTAATTTTTCTGCCGGAGTTACATATCGTGAGCAGGCGGAGTATGTGCCGCGTATTCTGGCTACGGCACTGTCGGCAGGCTTTGAGAATGTAATATGGTATTCCTTGATGAACGATGGACATGATGAGAATATCAACGAGCAGAATTTCGGACTCATTTATTCCAGAAAAGGTAAATACGGAGATTGGGCACCGAAAGAGGCTTACCAGGCATACTGCGTGGCGACAAGAAAACTTTCGAGAGCCAATGTGAAAGAAACCATAACGGATGGCAATATATATCGGTATGTGTTTACCACAGAAGACGGGAAGGATTTGAGTGTGCTTAATGCGCTGAACGGAGCGGATGTTGCAGTGTATACCGATGAACCGGTTAAGATTACGAACATTATGGGCAAAGAGGAAATCTATACACCGGTAAATGGGAAAATCTATCTTGAACTAAAACCCGAACCTGTATATATTGAAGGAACTATAGATGTAAAAGAGGAAAAGCTGCCGGTTAAGGCAGAGCTGTCAAATTTAATCGTTGATTCAATGGCGAAGCTTCGTGTTGAAGTGGATGATGACTTCAATGCAGAAAACATTACCGCAGAATTTAACGGAGAGAGCTTTATGCCGGGCGAAGAATTTTCGTTTGTGACCACAAAGGAACAAGAAAAGGCTTCTGTTGTGACGGTGGTTAAGGCTGACGGCAAGCCGTTTGCAAGATTGTATGATGATGTGGAATACAGACATCCTTACGACTTAACAGTGAAAGAAAATTTGTATGTGAAGGAAGATATGAACATTGTATGTGATCTTGATTTTGCCGTACAAAACAACATGGATGAGGATATAACCGTAAACGGCATCCGATATCAGTTTGGTGATCGGGAAGGAACCATAGAGGTTTCGGGTGTTATTCCTGCAAAAGAAAGTCAGACATGGCAGTATTCCTTTGACAAACTGACGTCCGGCCTGGTTTATAACGCAAGGTTCAACCTGATTTGCGACAAATATGAATCCAAAACTGCAGATTTTGAAGGCAATTATGACTATAATATAATGCCTCGCGGAAAAATGGTAATCGACGGAAAGATTGACGAGAACCTTGAAAATCTGAAAAACTGTTTGTATATCCCGCCGGAATCCATGGTGAAAGCGGTATTGATGCCGGCATCACTGTCAAATACCGAGGATTATAATGCACAAGCATGGCTGTGCTACGATGATGATAATGTATATCTATGTGTGGACGCAACGGATGATATACATTCCGCACCGCAAG
This sequence comes from Clostridia bacterium, assembly GCA_034090805.1. Classification (GTDB taxonomy): domain Bacteria; phylum Bacillota; class Clostridia; order UBA1381; family UBA1381; genus Ornithomonoglobus_A. Next base: position 5,941 of record JAXDRV010000009.1, on the reverse strand, counting down.
CAGGAAGTAACATATGGAGTAATGATAGTATTCAGTTCACATTTTATGCCGATGGATTTGGGGATTTGAAGTATCCGCCAATATCGGATAAAGATGATACATCGGCGATGGGTAAGCAATTCTATTATGAATTTGGTGTGTCGCTGTTGGATTCAGGTGTTACGGAAAAGGCGTGTTGGCGTGATGTTGCAAACGGCACAACACCAAGGAGGGACTATCCTTATAATTGTGTAATAACACGTGATGAAACAACGAAGCACACAGTATATGAACTTGCAGTCCCGTGGAGCACCATATATCCTCTCACGCCGGAGAAGGTTGAGGATTTGCGTATGTCCGTAGTTGTCGTTGAGAATGATCTGAACGGACGAGACGGCTGGTTTGAGTGGGGCGGCGGCATTGCTTACTCTAAGGATGTGTCTTTGTTTAAGCATATTCATCTATTAAAGAAGTAAGGGGGAGATGCGGTATGATAAGAAAAATGAAATGCTTTGTGTGCTTTGCGGCATTGCTCTGTATGATAGGCACATCCGTACCCGTTGGCGCAGTAAAGCCGAGTACAAACAGGAATTGGCTCAAAAATTCGCCGAAAGAGAATATATTTAGCATAGATGGAACATCGCAGGAATTTGTGCTGCTTGAAACAACCGACAGCGATACATCAACATTCTTTGTTTTTGCCAAAGATTTTTATGGCAATATGCCGTTTGATACAGGCGGAAGTCCTGTTTTTGATCCGACCAATACGAAAAATGTTGGATTTTGGCTAAATAATGGATTGCTTTCAAGTGGATTTGTCGGAGAAAATCGAAAAACTTTCAAGCTTCCGGAGGGTATTATTGAGCATATTGATACTAATCACGAGTGGAAAATAGAAGCGGGCGAGAACACGCCCGCACACTCGGTCGTATGCGGGGTATGCTTGCCCTCCCAGGAGGAAGTTTTAAAGCATAAGGATAAAATTGGCGTCGAAGACGGACTTGATGATGCGGATGTTTATACTGCGCATGGCTGGATGCTCAGAGATGTTTATATAGGTCCCTTATCCTTCCGTTACAATGCTCCCGAGGAGGGGTTCAACGGCTTTGGAGATATATTTTCATGGGATACGGCGGGAAAGGGCATTGCAATACGTCCGGTGTTTTACCTTGACAAAGAATTCTTTAAAGAGGTAAAGCTGGATCTGAACAACCTTGGCGATAACGTAATCTCAATGTTTAAGAAGATGTACAGCATGGATGATCTTCAAAACATATATACCGATGAGGAATTATGGGATGTTTTCGGATATAAATCGGGAATTATGATTACAGTTCCCGGATTTACGGATGAAAATGGGGCAAAGGTAGAAGATTTAGCGGAGCAGGATTATATAAATGTCATTGTAGATTTGAAATCCACAATGGTTAATGCTTGTGATGTTATGATGCTGTCGGTTCTCTATGGCTCGGATAACTGCCCGATAAGTTTCGTACGAAAACGGTTTGGGATGAACAGCGGTGAGAATAAGACAGTTAACATCGGGATGACCTTGGAGGAAACCTATAAGGAAAAAGGTGCGTATATTAAGGTATATGTACTTAGAAGCGGCAAATGTCTGAATGCCATTTCTAATGCGGTCAGAATACCATTGGCTGCCGAAAAGGCGGCCGAGTCTGCCGAGGATAACACATATGTAGCATTGCCGTAGAAGATGGTTATGCAAAACAAAGCAATAATTAAAATTATGATAAAGGAGAGATCAAGATGAAAAGAATGACATGGAAAACAGGGAAAAGGCTGCTTGCGATGTTTGCGGCGGTTACGATGATGACGGGGGCACTTGCGGGTTGCGGCAACAAGGCATCGGATAAGGACGAGCAGGGCAGAACCGTCATATCCATTGGAAGCTGGCCGGACAAGGAGGGAGCCGAAAAGGAAGCGTTGGACGCAAGAAAGGCTCGTTTTGAAGAAGCAAATAGTGATGTCGCTATACTTCCTGATACATGGGTGTTTGACATCAAGACATTTTCTGCAAAGGCTGCGGGCGGTCAGCTTCCAACCTTATATAACACACATTTTACCGAGGTTCCGCAGATTATGTCGGCAGGATATTCAGCAGATATTACAGATGTACTTAAAAAGCACGGATTATATGATAAGTTTAATAAGCAGATTTTGGATATCGTGTCCAAGGACGGCAGGGTTTACGCTTTTCCATTTGCCGCATATGCGCTTGGTATGGCATATAATGTGGAAATGTTTGAAGCGGCAGGCTTGATGGAGGCTGACGGAACGCCCAAGCAGCCCAAAAACTGGGACGAGGTTGTGGAGTTTGCTGTAAAGATTAAGGAAGCAACAGGAAAGCCCGGGTTTATTTTCCCGACAGCAAATAACAACGGCGGATGGATATTTACATGTCTTGCATGGTCATTTGGTGCTAAGTTTATGGAGCAGGATTCCGATGGCAAATGGAAAGCAACCTTCGACAGTCCGGAAACAGCAGCTGCGCTTCAATGGATCAAGGATTTAAAGTGGAAGTATGATGTTTTGCCTGCAAATACACTGATTGACGGAACGGAATATTACAAGGGATTTGGCACCGCAAATGCAGGTATGATGATTTCTGCCGGCGATATTCCCGCAAAATTGACCGAATATGGTATGCAGCCCGATGATTTTGGTATGCTTGCCATGCCTGCGGGCCCCAAGCGTCATGTGACATTGTTGGGCGGTTCGGTATTTGAACTGTCAAATAAAGCTACGGAGGCTCAGATTGATGCTGCGCTGCGTTGGTTAGAGGGAGAGTATACACCTGAGGTAACGGACGAGTTTAAAACCATTACCGAAACGGAAATGAATAATGCCATTGAAAAAAATCAGCTCATCGGTATTAAATCGTTGAATATATGGTCAAACGATACAGATTCAGTAAAATATTCCCATAAGCTGATTGACGATAAAGCAAATACGAATATAAATCATGTTAAGCTGTATAATGACTTTACATCCGACCTTGGAGAGTGCGAGCTTCAGGCAGAGGAGCCGGTTTGTGCACAGGAGCTTTACGGTGTACTGGATTCCTGTATACAGGAGGTATTGGTGAATGAAGATGCGGATTGTACTGAAATTTTGAAGAAAGCAGCATCAGATTTCCAGAAAAATTACCTCGACAATTTGGATTATTAAGTTTCAATTACGCTGCAGGGGTGATCAAACAGATGCCCCTGCAGAAACGTATTTTTGTCTGCAGAAGATAGAGTTAAGTCGTAAGAATGAGATGTGGATATATATTTAAGAAAGGTAGTTGCAAATGAAATTTTCACAGGTTGATAAAAATAATTTAGGGAAAAAGATAAAAAAAAGATCGCGGCTCAAAAACGATTTTGATGCGTGGATATTATTTTTGCCGGCGGTTATTGTACTGTACTTGATGATATGGCGACCGACTGTGCTGGGTGTGGTATGGTCTTTTTTCAAAATGAATTCCTACACCCCCGGTGATTTCTGTGGATTTGACAATTTCATAAAGGTTATTACACATACGCAGTTTTTGCCCACATTGTGGAATACTGTGAAGTATGTGTTATGGTCTCTTGTGTTGGGGTTTTTGCCGCCGATTATCATTGCTGTTATAGTAAATGAAATGGTTCATTTAAAAAATTTTTTTAGAATTACAATCTATCTGCCGGCAGTTATTCCGGCTATTGCTGCAATGCTGATATGGTATTATATATACTATCCCGATCAGTCCGGACTTTTGAATATGCTTCTGGCAAAGTTTGGAATAGAACCGTTCCAGTGGCTTAACAATCCTTCGTTTGCGATTCCGGGTATTATGATATATTCCACATGGCAGGGCTTTGCAGGTACAATGCTTCTCTATTATGCGTCGGTGCAGTCGGTATCGGTTGAACTGTATGAAGCTGCGTTGATGGACGGAGCAGGCGTGTGGAAACGTGCATGGCATGTAACAAGACCGCAAATGGAAGGAATCATACTATTAAATCTTGTACGCCAAATTATCGGCGTTTTCCAGATTATGGAGCAACCGCTTGCGATGACGGGCGGCGGACCGAACGGCGCTTCAATATCATTGGGGTATCAATTATATCAGTACGGTTTTAACAGCGGAGGTAAGGGAACAGGGCAGGCAATGGCACTGAGTGTAATTATGTTTCTTATCCTTATAGTGTTCACCTGTTTCTATTTTTGGTTGAACAACAAGGTAGAAGATAGATATTAAGGAGGGGGATATAATGAAACGATTTGATAATAAGCAAACAGGACTGCTCAGTAGCTCCGATCTTAAAACTTTTAAGGGGAAACTGATATATTGGCTGTTTTTTGCAATTCTGCTGATAACATGTTTCATATCGGTTTTCCCTGCAATATGGACAATACTGACAGCATTTAAAGATACGCGGGAAATTTACAGTACATTCAGTTTTTTCCCGAAAGATATGTCGTTGGGAAATATCGTCCATCGCCTGTCGGAAGCATGGAATGAGCTTCAACTGGCAAATTCATTTTTAAATACGATCGTAATGTCTCTGGGGAGTCTTGCGTCAACTATTATTGTTTGTGGATTTGGTGGGTATGTTTTATCAAAGCTTAGACCAAGAGGCTCTAAATTGATATTTCCGCTTGTGGTATGGACAATGATGATGCCGGCGCAGATGCGTATTGTGCCGAACTATATTTCCATGCTTCACTTTCCGTTTGCATATGATTTTGGGGTTGGCATAAGTTTGCTTGACACATACTGGCCGATGTGGCTGGGTGCAGCCGCAAACGCATTTAACATTATATTGTTTAAAAATGCGTTTGACGGGCTTTCGAAGTCATATGTGGAAGCAGCCCAGTTAGACGGCTGCGGAAACTTCGGGATTTTCTTTCGCATTATGTTCCCGCTGGCAATGCCTGTAATTATATATGTTGCAATCGGAACACTCAGTGCTGCATGGTCGGAATTTTTTGAACCGATGCTGTATTTAGATAAGAATGTGGTTACGCCGCTTAAAGTATACAGGATGCAGTTAGATAATAAAATACAGATGAATATTAAATTTATGGGTCTTGTATTAGCGAGTATCCCGCAGTTTTTAATATTTATAATCTTTCAAAGACATATCTTGGGCGGTATCAATATCGGTGGCGTAAAAGGATGATGAGGATAGGCAGTGTCAATAAAGAAAAGAGGGGGACGTTCCGTTCCGCGAATATTTGTAGGCAATGCGCAGATTTCAGCGAGTGAGGTAGGTTAAGATGAGAATAAAAACTATTACAATAGACGGCTACAATAAACCCGATTCCGCTTACCATGGCAATATGTTCCTGACGGGCAACGGAGCAATGGGGGGGCATGGAAACGTATGCTGCGCGAGGGTGCGACAACAACCTTTGAGGGTTGGGGAAAGGACTGCAAAAGAAACACCTCACTGTTTCATCTTACACTCAGCTATGCGGTTGTTTTTTTGACCGACTGGGAGCGGTACAGTGCTTGACAGGCGGGTATCGGGAATAAAAATATAACGAATTAAGGCGGATATTTCGGCTTAATATCAAAAAAGAGGAAAGGCTTGTGACGGAAAAAGCGATTGAAGTTTCGGGACTGTGCAAAAGCTACGGCGATAAAAAGGTTCTTGATAATGTGACATTTTCGATAGATAAGGGTTCGATGGTGGGATTTCTCGGACCTAACGGCGCAGGAAAATCGACGACAATGAATATAATAACGGGTTATATATCGCCCGACGGCGGAAGTATAAAAATATGCGGAATTGATATGTTTGAAAATCCGTTGGAGTGGAATTGTCAATATATGTACAGTCATAAAATACACTAAATTTCCAATATCATATTTTTAGATTTTCTAAGCCGGAGCAAATTTAAAGTTTTGCACCGAACGTAGCACCGCGCAGCGGCTTGCTCTTGACCGTTCAAAAGAAAATGATACAAT
>JAXDRV010000008.1:0-3555 GCA_034090805.1 Clostridia bacterium | reverse complement strand
ACATTTATCGGAGGTTATGAATGCTGTCGGAACGGTAATCTGCTCATGCTCGGCTTTTACCTTCTGCACCTGCTCTGTCAATCGCTGTGCAAATATTTCCGCAAGCTCTGTAAAATCATCGCTTATCATGCAATTTTCATATTTTAAAAACAAATCTGAGCCTATGCAGTCGGCAACCATATAAAAGTAACCGTCCTTATTATCCAAATCCTCTCCGAGAATAATCTCTTTATCGCCTATATGTACGGAATGGGTAATCTCATAATCTCCCGCCATGCGCTTTTCATCAGCCATCGTTGCTGCCCCCTTTCTCTATTCTTCCTATGCAATCTCTGTGGGGATATTTCTTTTTGTCCTCGTCATATTTCATTTTGGATTTATAGAAAGGGCATGAGCCTTTTTTACAAAGTGTTTCCTTTAAAACCCCGCACCTAAAATCGACACGAGCAAAACAATCCTCATACATCTGTATCACTTCCAATCTCCTCTAATTTCACATAGCTTGCTATTCTAAGCCCTTCTTCTGCTGCAATCTCATAGAATTTATCCATTACACGTTTTCTGCGTTCGGTCAGCTGTTCTCGGTCGGCTTTGGAAATAGCGTCCCTTGCCGTTAAATCAATATAACCGCTCCCGTTATATTTGATATTCGGACTTCTGCTCATCGGCATTGCACTTCACCTACCTTTCATATGATTTTTCTTCTTTCACACGTTTGTTAAAATCCCTCTCCGCTCTGCCCTTATCGGTAAAATAATGCCCGTGATAATAATCATTATCGGTGGCTTTACTTTTCCAAGTAACATAAGGCTGCGGTGCTTTCGGGTTATATCCCAAAACGAATTTTCTGTTGCCGACATATGAGGTCTTTAAAATTTCATAGCCGGCATTTATTTCTTTTGCCATACACACCTCCAACAAAAAAAACCGATACCTCTTAAAATCAAGAAATATCGGTTTCATCTTTAAAACTTTCTCCCATGTTCCTATCGGCACGTCCCGCTACTGCACAACAGCACATAACCGCAACACCGAATACGGTGCCTATTGAAAAAGCTATTATTAACTTTAACATAATCTTTCTCCTCTCTGCATAAATTTTTATCTTTCCGGTTCGTTTCTCCTTCTCGACCAGTGCTCAAGCAGCTTTACTAAGACTTCTCGTATCTGCTCAACCGTAAACTCCTCTGGGAAATACTGATTCAGCATATCTTCTTTCAGTGTAAAGCTGCGCTTTTTCCGTCTTTCCTCTCGCATAATTCTATCTATTGCTTTTGCAGACAATATCCCACCCTCAGCAAATCGGCGTATCTTTGCCGCTTGCTCGATGGACGGTGCTGTTTCCTCTCTCTCAATAGCCTTTGCAACATCGGACTGAGCCTTTGAACCTAAGTATGACAGTTCAACCGCAGAGTTAATCGGCAGTTTCTTGTTGTCTACCATATCCAAAAGCGGATCAATCAATTCAGTTAATCGAATATATCTTTGGATTTGTCTTGCACTATCACCCGATTTTTCCGATAATCTTTCATCAGAACGCGTGCCAACTAACTTCGTGCCAAATTGGCACGAAGTTGCTCGCCCTTGATGCTTTAGGGCTTCCATTTTTAACTGATAAGCATACGCTTTTTCACTCGGCAATATATTTTCTCTCTGAAGATTGCTGTCCACAAGGAAAATGGCTGCCATATCATCGTCAAGGTGTCTGATGATAACAGGCACTTTATCCCGCCCTGCAAGCTTACACGCTGTTGCTCGGCGATGTCCGGACAGTATCTCATAACCTCCGTCCTTATGCGGTCTTACTACAAGCGGTGATAATACTCCGCTTTCCTTGATGCTCTGTACAAGTTCGTCCATGCTTTCATCCATAAGCACCTTAAACGGCTGCGCTTCAAACGGCTTTAATTCAGAAACAGACATCTGCCGTATCTCATCATTCGGTTTCTGACTTTTGTACAGCTGCAAGTCCTCTCCCCAATGTTTTCTGTTAGGGGTGGGTTTTGAATTGTTTTGTTTTTTGTTATTGCTCATAAAAACTCCTTTCTGCCGCTATTTAACGGCACTTGTTTAACATAGCTTATATTTAACGCTGCATACCGTATATATCGTGTATTACAGCGTTGTGTATCTGTGCCGATGCTGTTGACGGAGCGTTATACATTGAGGTTATGAGATAAGATTTTATGTTTCGTATCTTTTCGGTCTTGTTCTCAAACTGCATTAAGAATGCGTCCATGACTGAATAGTCTACCTCACTGAACCGCTTTTTGATAAGCACTGCCGGATACTCACAGCCCTCAATGGTATAGCTGTGCCTGTCAACTGTCAGTACCTCCGCCATTATGCTTACAATGTTATCAAGTGTTGCCCTGTCGTGTATCGTACATAAACCCTCATACTCGATATTACTCTTGACAAATTCAATGTTTTGATTGTATCTATCAATCCATCTTTCTTCCGATTCTGCATTACTCTCGGGTTCCAAATTATTTTTTGGCGAAAGATTGATGGATGGGTACTTACTCAAATCAGTATTTCTTCCTTTAGTATTTTGTATATTAGTATTTAATTGCGTTGTCCCCGCCAATATTGGAATTTCGGACGTAGGTGCCTCCTCTATGGACTTTTCCGGTATTGGTTGACAAAAAACAGGCTCCTGTGCGGTATTTTCCGACTTCGGCTCCTCGATTGTATCTTCTTCTGTTTCCGGGACTTCATGAATGATATATTCAATGCTCTTTAGCTGTCCTCGCTCATTGCGAAATCTTCTACGTTCAATATATCCTGCGTCCTCAAGCTCCTTAACAGCCATTCTAACGGCGTCAATGCCCTCTTTGCAGATATATGATAATCCCTTTAATGTGTAGTCCCAATCCTCCGGCAAGCTGAGGATAAGCGACAGCAACCCCTTTGCCTTTAATGAAAGCTTCTTATCTCTCAAATGATGATTGGACATGATTGTAAAATCTCTTGTTTTCTTTACTCTGAAAATTGCCATGATATGTACCTCCTATATTTTTGGCATATTTTTTGCATATAAAAAAGACCTAATCTTCGTATTTTGAAAATTAGGTCTTTATAGACATCTCTCGTGGCTTGACGCAATGCAATAGCTTTGCATGAACCGAACATTGAAACGCAGTTTATCGGTTAACAATCATATGCAGGCATATGTATATATGAACAAGCCTTATTTAGTTTTTTTCTGAATGAAAAAAGCTGATAAACCGCGTAGGTATCAGCTTTTCTGGCTCTTCCAACTGGGCTCGAACCAGTGACCCTCTGATTAACAGTCAGATGCTCTGCCAACTGAGCTATGGAAGAATATGGAAATTATTCAGTTTATTACCAATTTTGGATTTTGCTATTTTCCTCTTTCATGCTCAATTTTCCGGGTTGTTTTGTTGACGTTTGCCCTGCCAACTGAGCTATGCGAGATTATGTTATATTGATTTAACTTTTACTGCTTAAGCAGTAAGGATAATGGCCTTGCCATTATCCTTTGCTTGTTCCGGCAGCTATCTGCTTTCCCGGGCAGTCTCCCGCCAAGTA
>JAXDRV010000007.1:0-38277 GCA_034090805.1 Clostridia bacterium | reverse complement strand
GTTCTCAAAATATTTATTTGGGCAGACTTTATCAATGCGAACTGTGTAAAATCTCTGATTTTACACGAAAAATTTTGACAATAGTCATAATTTTTCCAAATGCGATTGAAAATCGCATTTGTTCAGTGAGCATTATATAACGGCGCAAGTGCGTCATGCACCGCCTTATACCGTTCAAAAATCTTCAGATATTCCTCATGCCGCTCCATATCGGGAGAGGTTTCGGAAACGGTTTTACAACATATTTCCGCCGCACTCTCAAGGCTTGCGAACACGCCGACCGCCGTACCGGCAAGCATTGCACTGCCGAACGAGGAATCGCTGTACTTTTTCTGCACAAGTGTAATTCCGAGAACATCCGCCGTAATCTGCCGCCACAGAGGGCTTTTCCCTCCACCGCCGATTATGGAGGCGCTTTCCTCATGCGGAATACCTATTCTTTCAAGCTCCCTCTTACAATCAAGCAGCGACATCGCCACTCCCTCAAGCACGGCTCTCGAAAAATGCGCCTTTGTATGCCCGGCACGCATTCCCACAAAGCTTGCGCAAAGTGACGGATCGGCATACGGCGTAAGCTCGCCGTTAAGGTACGGGTGAAAAACAAGTCCGTCCGCTCCGGGAGGGATTTCTGCCGCTTTTTCGTCAAGCTCACGATAATCACCGCCGAACGTGTCACGATACCACCGATATGATGCGGCACAGGATTTTGTAGCCGTACCGGGATACCACAGTCCGTCTATTGCGTGCGAATAATTCACAAGCTGCTTGTCGGGATATGCTCTGTCCGTTACAACGCATATTCTCCCGGCAGTCGCAAGCTTTACCGTCATGCTTCCCTTTTTAACACTGCCCGATGCAAACACCTCCATAACAGTGTCCGTTGTTCCGCAGACAACCGGCGTACCGGCGCAAAGTCCCGTATCGGAAGCGGCAGCAGTATTGATTTCACCGACAATATCGGACGGCTTGACTATCCTCGGCAAAAGCTCCGTCTTGAGTCCCGCAATCCCGCAAAGCTCCTCCGACCAACGCATATTTCCGAAGTCAAACAGCATACTTCCCTCTGCCTCAATATAATCGGTCACGTAATCTCCCGTCAGCATATGGCGCACGTAATCTTTGGCAAACATGATCCGCTTTGTTCTGCTCCATACCTCAGGCTCATGCTCACGAACCCACATAAGCTGCGGCAGCGTCCATATCGTATCGGGACTGTGGAGTGCCTGTTTTTGTATAAGCTCGGCACTTTCCTTAAGCTTTTTCACTTGCTCGACGCATCGTGTATCCGTCCAGTATATCGCAGGACAAATTACGTTAAAATCCTCGTCCGCAAGCACCGCCGTATGCGTTGCCGCATCAAGTGCAACCGCTTCAATATCGGACGGAGAAACACCGCTTTTTTCCAATACAGACCTCACGTTTTTGCAGACAGCCGTATACCAGTCGGCGGGATTTTGCTCTGCCCAACCGCTTTTCGGATAGGACGTAGGATATTCGTAGATACTCTCGGCAGATACTGTTCCGTCCTCGGCAAGCAGCGTTGCCTTTGACGCACCTCCGCCGAAATCTATTCCCAAAAGATATTTCATATACTCACCCAAGCCTTACTGTTCGTTAAGCCATTTATGTCCTTCTTCCGTTGTCATGTAAAAGCCTCTGTTTTCGCCTGCCATGATCCACAGATAATAATTATCGTATCCGGGCGCACAGCAGAACGGGTGATACCCTTTCGGTATCTCGACAAAATCGCCCGTCTTTACGGTATATGTTTCGTCTATATCCCCCTCCTTTGAATAAACCCTCTGAATACCGAAGCCCTGCGGCTTGTCAAATTCATAGTAGTATATCTCCTCAAGTACGCCCTCTGTCGGCATATTGTCGTCATCGTGCTTGTGCGGCGGATAGCTTGCCCACTGACCGCCCTTTACGAATGCTTCCCCTATATAAATAAGATTTGCGTCAATTCTTTCGTCAACGATAAAATGTGCATCACGCTCCCAACCCGGCTTGCCGAGGTGCTTTATGATTACATCCTCCGGATTTACAAGCACAGGCTTAAAATCATTCTTCGCCGGCGATTTTGAAACGCACACCGTAACCTCAGTGACTGCCGTTATCGTAAATACTCTGTTCCTCGGAACATACACCGCAGTCGCAGGGCCGTCGAACACATTCTTTCTTTTGCCGATATTTTCGTATTCAAAGCCCTCTCCCGCAACGCTGCACGTACCGCCCAGGATCACAAGTGCAAACTCCTTATCCTTTTCGCTGTATTTTTTAACCTCGCCCGGCTGAAGCTTTACCATGTCCGTTTCAAGCATCTTAAGCGATGTGTTTTCCTTCTCGATAATTTTACTTATTCCGTTTTCGCCGTTCCATGTCTTTTTAAAACTCATTATAATCCTCCGTTCCGCCGCCGTATGCGGCACAAATTAAAAATAAGACCATCGTCACCCTGCTCGTGTAAAAAGCACTATGCACCGCTTATTTTTTATGCTCATTTAAAAATTCCGTTACAGTTTTATAATCGGGTATGCTCTGCCTTGCGCCGGTATTTGTGCATTTAATCGCAGACACCGCACTCGCAAAAACGCAGCATTTGTAATAATCAAAGCCTTTTGTCAGTCCGAACGCAAACGCACCGTGAAAAACATCTCCGGCACCGTTTGTGTCAACCGCTTTCACCTCAAATGCCGGATAACGTCTGAGTCTGCCGTTTTCGTATATGATCCCTCCGTCACTTCCGCAGGTTATGACCACAGTCTTGGGATAATACATCTCAAAAAGCCGCTTTGCCGCAGCTTCGGGAGATTTTTCACCCGTATGCCCCTCGGCAAATTCCTCGGACGGAATCAGAACGTCCGCATACGGCAGCAGTCTTTCGACTCCATCGTAAAGTCCTCCGGCATCGTAGAGCACCGTCACGCCGTTTTCTCTTGCCAGCTTTGCCGCCTCGACTGCCGCGTCAAGCTCGTTTCCGTCAACCATAAGTATATCGGCCGCCGCAACCGCCGCACGCTTTTTTTCGTCAAGCTTAAGCGGCGGGACGGTGCCCTTATTGAAAACGCACGTCCTTGACGCATTCTGCTCACTTATCAGAATATACGATGAAAATGACACGCAGCCGCCGCAAACGTCAATATATTCCGTTAAAACACCGTAACGTCTGAAATCCTCTGCCAAAAACTCACCGCCCGCATCATCGGCAAGACAGCCGATATATGCGCACTCCGCTCCGAGCTTTGCCGCAGCGACAAGTCCCGTTGCGCACGGGCCGCCGCCGCAGAGCTTTATGCCGTCGCTGCGCAGCTTCGTATCCTCCTTCGGAAATGACGGAACGGTAATCAGCGTATCAAAAACATTTGCTCCTATTCCGACAATCATACTCATACCCTGCCTTTTGCTCCGAGCAGTTCAATTCTGTTCATTGCAAATTTCTTTACGTTTTCCACTGCGTCCTTCATAAACAAGTCTATCCCGACAAGCTCTCTTGAGGTTTCAAACACCTTATCGAGAAAAGCATAGCACACGTCCGTGCCGAAATTAATCTTGCGTATTCCCGCATCTATCGCCGCACGGATTTCGCTGTCAGGCACTCCGCTGCCGCCGTGCAGCACAAGAGCGGCATTTACGCTGCCGTGCAGCTCCGCTATCCTGTCAATCGCAAGCTTAGGTGCTTTTTTGTATCTTCCGTGAGCCGTTCCTACCATAACCGCAAGCGCTCTTACTCCCGTTTCCTCAACAAATTTCACAGCGTCCCCTACCTCGGTATACTGCGTGGAAATTTCCTCGTTTACGCTGCCTATATGCCCCAGCTCACCCTCGACGCCTATGCCGACAGCCGAGCACATCTCTGTCACACGCTTTGTTTCGGCAATGTTTTCATCAAGGGAAAGCATTGACTTATCTATCATAATTCCAGTTGCGCCGTATCTTAACGCCCTTGTCACCTCGCATATTCCCGCTCCGTGGTCAAGGTGAAAGCATATCGGCACATCTGCCTTTTTCGCAGCCGCAAGGATAATCGGTGCAAGAAAATATCCCTCGCCGTTAGTAAACAGACGTGAATAGCACTGAATAATCACCGGCGCACGCTGCTCCTCCGCAGCCTGCATAACACCCATTGCCGTTTCCATATTATATACGTTAAATGCCGGTATTGCAAAGCCGCCCTCCTCGGCAAGCTTCAGCACTTCGTCAAATCCTACAAGCATAAAAGCACAACCTCCTCAAACGACATAACTCTTACACCGCCGTCAGCCTTCATCAGCTCATACTCCGACGGTGACTGCGTTACAACAATTTCACCGCCGATATTAAGAGCATTTACAATTCTGTCATGCGCCGTTTTCTTCATAACATCGGGCATATATTCGTTCATTATCAAATTGCCGCCAAGCATCGTATCTCTACGGTTTAAAAGCATTTCCCGTATTTCGCCGCACTGTGCAAGCACCTCACGCACAGGCTCTGTTTCCTCAAGCTCTCTTGAAAGATTGTAATTATCCTGCGGAGTTAAAGCCATATCCGATTTCTTAAGCTTAAGAACACCGTTTTTAACAGCCTCGGCTATGTACGAAGTAAACGTCACAGCACTTCCCTTAAGCTGAATATCCCATTCGCCGTAATCTCTTGCAAAAGTTTTTGCGTCTGCCGGGTCATATGCGATTATTGTCTTGTAATCAAGCTCTGACGCACATTTTTCCATAAGCTCCTTTGTTTCCTCAGCAGCTCCAACAAGGAAATACATCGCAAAGCCGCTGTCGGGTTCATTTTCAAGCACGGTAAATTCCGCACCGGCAGCCTCAAGCAGCTTTATTGCATTTACCGCCGATGACGGACTCTTATAAACTGCGTCCCTGCCCAAAAACAGCAGAGTATCCGTCTTTTTCGCATGACGCTTTACCGCAGCCTTAAGCTCCGAATCGTAATCTGTCATTCCGTAAACGTTTCCCGTTTCGGAAATATTTTCGATAAGCTTGCTTATGTACTCCGGAGTTTCACCGTTTAACGCCAGCTCAAGCCGCACCTCTCTTGTGAACAGAACGGGATCCCACCCTGTCACGCATTCTTTTGTACACGCTCCGCAAAGCGCACATTCATATACATTATCAGCCGCCTCCGACAAAGGCTCTGCTCCCCTTTCAACAAGCGAAAGGCTGAGCGCCCTTGCTCTTGCGGTGTTTCTCTCCTGTCCGGTTGCGTTGCCTATCGGGCAGATATGACGGCACATCCAGCAAAAGCGGCAGCTGTCTATTATTTCCTTGCTTTTTTGTGATATAAGCATTTCAAAACCTCCTTCTTACAGTCCGAGCTTAAACGGATTCATGATGCCGTTCGGGTCAAGCTGCTTTTTAATACCCTCAAATACCTGCATTGCCGGGCCGTACTGCTCCTTCATCAATCTGCCGAGCTTGATACCGACTCCGTGATGGTCGTTTACAACACCGCCGTTTGCGATTGCGGTTCTTACGCCGCAGTTCCATACCGCATTGTGAAGTCTCAGTGCCTCATGCGGATCGGCGGGTACGTCGTCTATTATAAATCTGTCGTAAATCATGCAGCCCCATTCATACCAATGCGAAAAATGCGCTATGAATCTTGCCATCGGGAAATTGGTTTCGATTGCCTTTTTCATTTCCCAATATATCTTCTCAATCTTGTCATAAGGTGCTATAGTGTCCATCGTTCCGAACATCTGCGGCAGATCCATCATGTGACCGGGATAGAAGAACGTTATTTTTTCTTTCCACCATTTTTCGCCGTATTCGCTGCCGAGATCCTCTGCACCGTACTTTGCAAAGGTTTCCATAAGAATCTTATGCTCAACCTCAACAAGCTCCTTAACACCCTCAATTGCTATGTTCATGAATGCGCCCTTTTTCTCAACACCGACAATCTTTTTGATGAGCGTTGATGTTTCAGCCTCGTCATACAATCTCATAACCGAAGGCTTAAACTTTTGCAGCAGCTCTCTGCCGGCATTGAAGGCATCCGTCATATTATGGAACAGGAAGCCTCTGAAGCGGCGTTCCTCCGGCTGCTCGTAAATTCGCATCTGCGCCTTTGTGATTACGCCGAGAGTTCCCTCCGAGCCTATGAATATCTGATTAAGATCCGGCCCCGCTGCGTGCTTGGGCGCAGGCGATGTTTCGATAATATCGCCGTTCGGGAGCACGACCTCCATCTGAAGAGCCATATCGTCGATTTTACCGTACTTTGTTGACGAAACACCTATTCCTCTGTGCGCCAAAAATCCTCCGACGGTCGAACAGGTCAGGGAGCTTGGATAGTGCATAGTTGCATAGCCCTTTTCGTTTGCCGCCCATTCGATATGCTTATAAACAGCTCCGGCACCGCATTCTATGTACATTCCCTGAGTGTTTACATCATGGATTTCGTTCATTCTCTTTGTGTCAAGCAGAATACCGCCGCATACGGGAATAGCTCCGCCCTGCGTACCGCCTCCGCCGCCCCATGTTGTTACGGGGATTTTGTAATAATTTGCTATTTGCAGAACCTTTGAGGTTTCCTTTGCGTCCTTGGGCGATACGATAAAATCCCCCTCCGGCATACGCTTTCCTCTGTCAGCCCACATTCTTGACAGCCAGAAATAGTCTACACTGTGCGTCAGCTTATCTATCGGGCGCATTGAGCAGTTTTCTCTGCCGACTGCGTCCTCAAGCTCCGACGCAATCATATCCGTTAAAAATTCGTTCATGATAATCCTCCTTGATATTAATTATTTATATCGTCATACTCTAAATTGGGTATATATTTGCAAAATTCCTTAAGCACATCTGCATAGCCGCCGTACAGCTCGCTCATGTGATGTATGTACGGACCTTCAATCAGCTTTCTTTCGATATGCGGCAGATCCTCAAATTCCGCCCAAAGGTACGTTCCGAATGTATCCGGGCCGTCTGTGGTGTTAAACTCACCGCCGAGAAGAGTGTACTTTCCTTTGTCGCCCTGGAACCTTGCTATCGTATACCGTCCGTCTTTTACTCTGAAGCTTGGCTTAGTGTTAAACAGCCTTGCTTTTGCACTTTCATGCTTTGACGAATACGGGAACGGCCCGCAGTGCCACAAAAGCTCCGCATTTTTATTTGACGGGTGACGTGTCGTAAACTCACCGAACAGCGGCTTAGCCGTACCTCTTGACGCACACATCAGCAGCGCCTGACTTATCGCTCCGTGAAGATCTGATTCGCACGTTACAATATATCCCATATCGTAAAGTATGCTCATCGCAAGGCACGGATTTGCGCCGAATGCCTGAGGCATGCACGTCCAGCACTCGCTCAGCAGCACATCTGCGTCCGTTTCCTCAAATACCTCCTTGTATGCATGAACAAAAACAAGCATCTTCCTTAAAAGCTCATCGTCAAGCTCTCCGACATCATACCTTGCCTTTATCTCCTCTGCCTCTTTATCAAGCTCCGCCATCTTTTCCTTAAGCAGCCTGTTCAGCTTTTCCGTCATCAACGTCATGTTTACAGTCGAAATATTTATTCCGAATTTTTCGGTAAGCTCAAGCTCGTTTGCCATAACGCTCTTAAACGGATTGAGTCTTGTTCCGACCTGCGCCGCTCTTAAGCTGCGGAAATTCTTTACCATGCAGACTACGGACAGGAATTGCTCAAGCCCCTCGGCAAATACCTTATCCTCAATACGGCAGTTTTCTATGTACGAAAACGGAATATTGAAGCGTCTTAACTGCTTGCTTATCGCAAACAGTCCGCACTGACTGTCGGTGTATCTCATGCCGTCCGCCTCGAATACATCGTCCTGCGGCCCCCACAAAAGCACCGGCAAATTCATCATTTTGGCTATCTGCCCCGCCGCCTCCTCGTTTCCGAAGTTGCAGTTAATTATAAAAATCGCATCAACGCCCCTGCGTGTAAATTCCTCCTTTACAGCTTCGCATTGACTTACCCTTGACAGCAAGCCCTCATCATTGAGCCATTCCAAATCGATAAACTCCGTGTTTTCATCGCTGAAATGCTCCTTGATATAGCTTACCGCCTTATCTTTTCTCTCCTTAGCCTTTGCCGGCTCAAAAATCCCCTTTCTCGTTGCCTCGTCGGCAAGCTGACGTCTTTCGGGAATCAAGCCGATTTTGATTTTGTAATCAAGCATAGCCTGTGCGTCCTTTCATTATTTTTTGAAAATTATTTTCATTTTTGTTTCATTTGTTATTTTATATTCTATCATAAATAAAAATATTTTTCAACCCCTTTTTGAAATTTTTTAAAAAATATTTTCATTCATTGACAATTACGGGTATTTATGATAGAATATGTATGAAAAATGTTTTCATTATGAGATATGTTTTTAGGCGATTGTAAAACTCGATATTTTCTCGGAATTTGAGATGTTTCTGCTTGAATTTAGACTCAGACATCCCTCACTTCGTTCGGGAACTCGCCGAAACTCAAGCATAAACATCACAAATTCTTTCAAAAGTGTAATTTCTTATAGGATTTGAGAGTGTTTTTGAATTTGTTCGGACGAGTTACCGCAAGGGATGCTTGAGTACGAATAAATTCAAAAACACTCTCAAATCCCAAACCGACATTTTACAATTACCTAATATATTTTTGAAAGGAGATCACGGCGTAATCATGCGTAAGACTACATTAAGGATCAAAATGCTTTACAATGAAATGGGAAGTGCGGAAAAAAAGATCGCCGACTGGATTTTTGCAAATCCCGGCGCGATAATCCCGCTTTCGATCAGTGAGCTTGCGGAGCAATGCGGCTGCGGGGACGCAACAATAGTTCGATTTGCGAAGCGTCTTGGGTGCAGCGGCTACCAGGAGCTTAAAATTTCGCTTGCGCAGGAGGAGGGACGCTCGGAAATAAGCGACACAATTTCTGAAAAGGATTCGTGCTTTGATATTTTTGAAAAGGTATCGAATGATATATACTGCACTCTTGAAATGACAAAAAAAGCTCTCTCTCCGGAGGAGCTTGAGCGTGCGGCGAAAATTATTCTCGGTGCAAAGCGGCTCTGCGTGTTCGGTCTCGGAAATTCTGCGCCCGTTGCGCTTGATTTTCAGCATAAATTCCTTAGGCTCGGCTGTGACGTGTACGCCTACTGCGACAACCATATGCAGGCTATCGCCGCATCGCACCTGTGTGAGGATGACGCTGCGATAGGGATTTCACATTCAGGCTCGTCACGGGACGTTGTCGAAGCGCTTGCCGCCGCCCGCGAAAACGGTGCAAAAACGATTGCCGTAACGAATACAGGTAAATCACCCATACTCAAATACAGTGACTGCGTTCTTGCAACCGCTTCGGGGGAAATCCAATACAGCATTCTCGGCCTAAATTCGAGAATTGCTCAGCTTGCGATAATCAATGCGCTCTATTATTACGTTGTGTGCAGAAGCGACAGCGCACGCAGCTCGATACAGTCTACGGAAATGTCACTCCGAACAAAGAAATATTAACACAAGGCGCACTCATATCATTCATTCGGTATAATCGGATAAAGCTGAACGGTATTGCCGCCGTCCACCGTCAGTTCTGCGCCGGTAGTGTTTCTTGAATGTGCGGCAAAGTACCATATCGCCTCCGCAATATCCTCTCCCGTTGCCACATCTCCGAGAGGCGTGTAGCGCGAGGGAACATTTGCGTAAAATTCGGGATTTTTGTCCCATCTGTCCGTCCTTATCATTCCGGGCAGGACGGCATTTACTCGGATATTGTACTTGCCCAAGTCAAGCGCAAGCGCGCGCATCATTCCGAGCTGACCGCCCTTTGATGCGGAGTAGGCGATTCTGTTGGGAATTGCACGGTATGCGGTGTTTGAATTTATAAATATGATATTTCCGCCGCCGTTGTCCTTCATTCTTTTTGCCGCAAGCTCCGTCATACAGTAATTCCATGTCATGTTCGTATTTATTACACGCATAAAATCCGTAACGGGATTTTTAAATATCTCCATGCCCAGTCCCTGGTCTGCGGCATTTAATACAAGCGTTTCGACAAAAATATTCTTTTTGTCAAGCTCGTCAAACATTTCTTCAGCCGCCTCAATATCAACCGTTGTTTCGTTTATCAGAGAATTTATGCAGTAACCGATAATGCTAACATTTGGAAATTTTTCCTTATACATATCCTCGGCATCACGCACCTTCTTCTCGTCCCTGCCCGTAAAAACCACGTTGTATCCCTCACCGGCAAATTTCTCGACTATTGCCACGCCGGTATTTACACATGCACCTGTTATCAGCACTGTTTTTTTCATAATATCAGTCCTTTCCGTTAAAAATAAAATTCTGTCTTTGCCGGGCGAATATCCGTCAGCGCACCTGTGTAATGGCGCAGTGTGTGGGGCTTGTATGGGTGTTTCAGACACTCCGTTTCGTCTATCTCAATTCCCAATCCCGGCTTATCAGGTATAGTTATGTATCCGTCCTTGTATTCAAGGCTTTCGTTTGTAACGTCCTTTCTCCACTCAACGTCACTGTACATGATTTCCAGTATACAGAAATTCGGGCAGCTTGCCGCAAGCTGCAGAGTTGCCGCATTCGCAACAGGTCCCGACGGATTGTGCGGTGCAAACGGAATATACCTGCACTCTGCCTCTGCCGCAAGCTTTTTCAGCTCCATAATTCCGCCTGCGTGCGAAATATCCGGCTGTATGTAATCGGCTGCCATTTTGTCAAACATCGGCTTATAATCCCAGCGTGTATACAGTCTTTCCCCTGCCGAAATCGCTACGGGCGACCGTCTTTTCACCTCAAGCAGCGCATCGAGATTATCGGGAGGAACAGGCTCCTCAAAGAACATCGGCTTGAACTGCTCAAGCTCCTTGGCGATTTTTATTCCCGTAGGAATGTTAAATCTGCCGTGACCCTCGATAAGCAAATCAACCTCATTTCCGACAGCCTCACGAACCGCTCCTACACATTCAAGAGCCGTATTCAAATCCTTGTTTGAAATTTCCAGATAGCTTTTGCCAAACGGATCCCACTTCATCGCCGTAACTCCACGCTTAACGGCAGTCTTTGCCTTTTCGGCAAATTCGGACGGAGTTTTCGCTCCGGCAAACCAGCCGTTTACGTAAATCCTGACTTTGTCGTTTACCCTGCCGCCCAAAAGCTGATAAACAGGTACATTAAGAGTCTTGCCCAAAATATCCCAAAGAGCTGTTTCAACTGCGGACAGCGCAGACATAAGCACCGCACCGCCTCTCCAGTATGCGTCCCTGTAGATGCTGTGCCAGTGCTTTTCAATATCAAGCGGATTTTTTCCGACAAGATACTCCTTTATATGCTCTACCGCACCTATAAGCGCCTTTTCCTTGTATTCGAGAGTTGCCTCCCCCACTCCGTCTATTCCTTCGTCCGTATAAACCTTGACAAACACCCAATTTGTACGGAAACAATCAACGGTAAATGTTTTTACGTCTGTTACCTTCATAATTTTAACTCCTTTCAAGCATTTTGCAATCACCTGATGATTTTTCTTGATTTTTTCGTTTTCTTATGATATTATATTATCAATATACTTGTATAATATCATGTTTATCGGATTATTTATAGATACGAAATTAACTATTTTTGTAGAAATCTTAACTTTATACATAAAGGAGAACGCCAAAATGGAAATAACAAAAATGCCGCAGCTTATAAACGCAGGCTTGTACGACGCAGCCGCCGCACACAAGGGCTGTGCCGAAACAAGCGACAGGAGAGTTTCCGTTTTTGAGCTTGAGCTGCCCGTTGAGGACGGAGGAGTTTCGTTTTTCGGCGGAGAGCCGAATGCCATATCTCACGAGCATATAATATTCGCAAAGCCGGGACAGCTGCGGAGGACACGTCTGCCGTTTCGCTGCCTGTTTGTTCATTTCACAGCAGAGGATACGACGCTGCGTGAGCTGCTTTTTTCCGTGCCGAGCCGCCTTAAAATTTCGGATACGGACGCATTTAAAAAGCTTTTTACAGATATTATAGGCGCATATTCTCAGCCGTTTGAGGGAAGTGAGCTGTATATTGCGGCAAGGCTTTTTACCCTCATCGACAGGATATACCGAGAAAGCGAAAAAAAGAAAGCGTCCGATAATTCGGGCAATCCCTTAATTACCGAGGCGCTTAAATTTATGGATAAAAATTATTCAAAAAATTTGCAGCTTGAGGATATTGCATCATTTTTAAACATAAGTCCGATATATTTCCACCGTCTTTTCACATCGGTGATGGGTCAGACTCCGCATATGTATATGCTGCGCAAAAAGCTATGCAACGCCCAGAAGCTGCTTGTCACAACCACGCTGCCGCTGTCCGAAATTGCATTTCGGACAGGCTTTGGTTCGCAGTCGTATTTTGGGTATGTGTTTAAGCGTGAGCTTGGCATAACTCCCACGCAATTCAGGCACAGTGCTTACAGACGCTATCCCGAATAATCAGTTAAGCGTAAGAGTTCCGACTATTTCGCTTATTTCCTTAATGCCGTGAGCGTCCATATACTCCTCCATATCACGCTTAACCTCAAGGATAAGATCGGGCTTTACAAACATTCCCGTACCAAGCGCAACAAGCCTTGCTCCGGCTATCATAAATTCAAGCACGTCTGCGCCGCTCATTACGCCGCCCATGCCGATAATCGGTATATTGACCGCATTGTATACCTGGTGTACCATTCTCACCGCAATCGGCATCACAGCCGGTCCCGACAGTCCGCCGGTATTGTTTGCGAGTATCGGTTTTCTTGTATTTATATCTATTTTCATTCCGAGAAGCGTATTTATAAGCGAAACTCCGTCCGCACCGCCCGCCTCGGCCGCCTTTGCAATATCGGTGATTGACGTTACATTCGGCGAAAGCTTGACCACGAGCGGCTTTTTGGAATATTTTTTAACCGCCGATGTAAGCTCACAGACTGTCGCAGCATCCGTTCCGAAAGCAAGTCCGCCGTGCTTTACGTTCGGGCAGGACACGTTCATCTCAATCACCGCCGTATCCGTTTCGGACAGGATTTCCGCCATTTCGCAGTATTCCTCTATCGTATTTCCCGACATATTGGCAATAACGTGAGTATCAAGCTTTGCAAGCTCCGGCATTATATCCGACGCAAAATATTCAACACCCGGATTTTGCAGTCCGACGCTGTTCAAAATACCGCTCGGAGTTTCAGCAATTCTCGGAGCCTTATTGCCGGCTCTCGCCTGTCTTGTAAGTCCCTTTGCGCCGAAGCCGCCGTACTCCGACAAATCGGCATATTCTCCGTATTCCTCGCCGAAGCCGAATGTTCCCGATGCCGTGACTATCGGATTTTTAAATTCAATACCGCAGTAATCGATTTTAAGATCAGCCATTTAAGGTCACCTCCGTCGAATAAAATACAGGCCCGTCCTTGCACACTCTGACCTGTCCGTCCATGCCCGGCTTGTTCGTTTCGCACGTGCAGACAAGGCATGCACCTATTCCGCAGCCCATTCTCTGCTCCATCGAAACCTGACACAGTATACCTCTGTCCTCCGCAAGCTTTTTTACGGCTCTGAGCATCGGCAGAGGTCCGCAGGCGTAAATAATATCAGCTCCGTTTTCGTCAATAAACCTCGCAGCCTCATCGGCTATATATCCGTTATATCCGTAGCTGCCGTCGTCCGTTCCGACCGTGACCGAACGTGAAACCGCCTTAAACTCGTCCTCCATGACAACTCTGTCCTTTGAACGGAATCCGAGAAATACATCGGATTTGATCTCCTTTGCCAGCTTGTAAAGTGGGAAAACGCCTATGCCGCCGCCGATTATTATCGGCTTTTTAAATTCCGGCTTAATCTCAAAGCCGTGACCGAGAGGCCCCATTATATCGATAAAATCACCCTCGCAGTATTCACTCAGATACTCCGTACCCTTGCCCTTTACCTCGAAAATAAAGCGAACATTTTCGCTGTCCGAATCGCATATGCTTATCGGTCTGCGCAAAAATGCGTCCTTTCCGCACAGAATATGCAGAAACTGCCCCGTCTGCACATCGGCTGCAATTTCGGGAGCCTTTACCGTAAAATCAAAAATTCCGTCAATAAGCTCGCTCTTTTTAATAAGTTGGCATTTGTGAGTTTTCTTCATTAATTTATCTCCTTCCGCAGCAATTACAGCACGCTTGTGATGTCGTCCTTCATGCGTAGTGCTTCGGCTCTTGCCGCCTCTGCAAACTGCTCCTCTTTCCAATCTCCCTTTTTGTAAGCACACATTATTCCTCTTGAGGAATTGACTATCGCACCCAAGCCGTCCTCGTTAAAGCACGGCTTAACACCCATTGCTCCGCCGCCCTGTGCGCCGTATCCGGGTACAAGGAAGTAGGATTTTGGCATAAGCTTTCTCAAAATCTGAGCCTGTTCGGGATATGTTGCTCCGACAACCGCACCGACTGCACCGTAGCCTGATTTGCCTATCGTGTCGCTGTTCCAGTCGTTTACCTTCTGTGCCACGCACTCATATATGTGTCTGCCCTCGCTGTCGAGATCCTGAAGCTCGCCCGATGACGGATTTGACGTCTTAACAAGCGCAAATATCGCCTTATCGTATTCCTTGCAATCCGCAACAAACGGAGCAACTCCGTCCGTTCCGAGATACGGATTGACGGTTACGCAGTCAACATCGCACGCCGAAACAAGCTCGCCGTCTATCTCCGTTTTTCCGAGATATGCTTTTGAATATGCCTCAGCGGTTGAGCCTATGTCATTTCTCTTTACATCGAGGATTATATAAAGTCCCTTTTCCTTTGCGTATGCGATTGTTCTGTGGAGAACCTCCTCACCGGGAAGTCCGTACATTTCGTAAAATGCGCTCTGCGGCTTGACCGCCGGCACAACGTCATACAGCGCATCTATAAGACCTTTGTTAAATTCCCATATTGCCTCGCACGCACCCTTTAATGTTTTTCCGTATTCCTTATACGCCTTTTCACGTATATACTGCGGAACATACGAAATCTGCGGGTCAAGTCCCGCAACCGACGGGTTGCCCTTTTCCTTTATTTTCTGTACAAGTAAATCTACCGACATTTTTATCATTCCTTTCGTTTATCTATGCTTATATCCTTGCCTCAAACACCGCATATGAGCAGATCTCCGTTCATCAGAGAATCACACCCTGATTTACTATTATCTCACCGCCGAGTATGACATATTCCGGCTTTCCGTAAAGCTGCCAGCCGTCATACGGTGAGTTTTTGCTCTTTGATTGGAATTTCGACACGTCAACCGTCCATTCCTTATCAGGATCAAAAATCGTTATATCCGCTGCCTTGCCCTCGCCGAGCGTACCCTTTGATATTCCGAGTATTCCGGAGGGATTGAGCGACATTTTCCTCACAAGCTCCTCCATTGTCAGAACACCCTCCTTGACAAGGCATTTTATTCCCAGTCCCAATGACGTTTCAAAGCCGACAATACCGTTTAATGCGTATCCGAATTCGCAGTTTTTCTCATCTATATGATGCGGAGCATGGTCTGTTACTATGCAGTCTATTGTTCCGTCCGCAAGTCCTTCCTTTATTGCCTGCACATCATCGGCAGTTCTTAGCGGCGGATTCATTTTTGCGTTTGTGTTAAATCCCTCGCACGCCTTATCCGTCAGTGAAAAATAATGCGGACACGTTTCGCACGTCACGGCAACACCTCTCTGCTTTGCATGGCGCACAAGCTCTACGCTTCCTCTTGTTGAAATGTGCGCTATATGCACCGGCGCATTTATCGCCTCGGCAATGATTATGTCTCTCGAAACCATTACCTCCTCCGAAGCGCGGGATATTCCTCTTAATCCCATTGCAGTCGCAACCGCTCCCTCGTTCATGTATCCGTCGTTTGCAAGACCTATGTCCTCGCAGTGCGATATTACCTTTATGTCAAACATCTTTGCATATTCCATTGCACGGCGCATAAGACCGCTTTCGGTAACCGGACGTCCGTCGTCCGATATTGCAACCGCTCCGGCAAAGCGCATCTCGCCTATCTCGGCAAGCTCCTTGCCCTCAAGTCCCTTGGAAACGGCACCTATCGGATATACATTTGCATATCCCGCCTCCTTTGCCTTTTCCTTTATATACGTAATGACGGCGGCATTGTCCGTCACGGGCTTTGTGTTCGGCATACACGCAACGGACGTAATTCCGCCTGCTGCGGCCGCTCTTGTACCCGATTCTATATCCTCCTTATATTCATATCCCGGTTCACGAAGATGACAGTGCATATCCACAAGTCCCGGTACAACCACCTTTCCGGCAGCGTCTATAACCTCCATGTCCAGTCCGTCAAGCTCAAGTTTCTCGCCGATTTCGCTTATAACTCCCTTATCAACGAATATATCCATTATACCGTTTATATTGTTTGCCGGATCGATAACATGACCGTTTTTAATCAGAATTTTCATTTCTATCTCCATTCCGCCGCCCCTAAGCGGCACAAAATTTCTGCCCTTATTTCAACTATGCTTTAAAGCCGCCCCTTGACAGCAAGTACATGACTGCCATTCTCACCGCAACTCCGTTTGTGACCTGTTCGTTTATAACGCTTTGAGGTCCGTCGATTACGCTTGAGGAAAACTCCACCCCTCTGTTTACGGGTCCGGGGTGCATGAGAAGTGCGTCCTCCTTGGCAAATTTCAGTCTTGTTTCATCTATTCCGAAAAATCTGTTGTATTCTCTTACACTCGGAAACAGTCCCTTTTTCTGACGTTCAAGCTGTATTCTCAATCCCATTACAACATCTGCGTCAACTATCGCCTCGTGAACGGTTGTAAATACCTTTACGCCCATTTCCTCCATTCCCTGCGGCATAAGCGTCGACGGGCCGCCGACCGTAACCTCCGCACCGAGCTTTTTCAGTCCGTAAATATTGCTCCGCACAACACGGCTGTGGGTTATGTCACCCACTATCGCCACCTTGAGTCCGTTTATCGAGCCTTTTTTCTCTATCATGGTGAACATATCCAAAAGCGCCTGCGTCGGATGCTCGTTCATGCCGTCGCCGGCATTTACGACCGATGCGCTCACAAGCGGCGCGATCAAATGCGGCGCTCCGCTCATGTTGTGGCGCATTACCAATATGTCCGTTCCCATTGCGTTTATCGTTTCCGCCGTGTCAATCAGAGTTTCGCCCTTTGCGACAGATGATCCCGATGCGCTTATGTTTGCGGCGTTGGCGCTCATGTATTTTGCCGCCAGCTCAAACGAAAGCCTCGTCCTTGTGCTGTTTTCGTAAAACAGATTGACCACCGTCTTGCCCTGGAGATGCGGCGTCTTTTTTGAAGGATTGGTCAAAATCATCTTCATGGATTTCGCCGTATCGAGGATATTCATTATTTCCTCGGCACTCAAATCCTTCAGTCCCAGTAAATCCTGCTTCATACCGTTTATCATTCCTTTCTGTGCCGCCTCGGCACAAATACCCTTAGTAAATCCGTCCGTCAAAGACTGAACGGACGTTTAATCCTCTATGCGGCATATAGACACTCTTTCTATCGTATCCTCGCCCGCCGCTTCTACGTTAATATATTCATCCCTGCTCGTCGGCACGTCACGTCCCACATAATCCGCTCTTATAGGCAGCTCACGGTTGCCTCTGTCAACAAGCACCGCAAGCTGAATCTGCTCCGGTCTGCCCATATCGAACAGTTCCTCTATCGCCGCCCGTATCGTGCGCCCCGAATACAGCACATCATCAACAAGTATTATGCGCTTATCCTCAATCGGAAATGCAATATCGTTCCCCTTAACAACGGGGTGTGCGTTAAGACGCGTCAAATCGTCACGGTAGAAGGTGATGTCAAGCGTTCCGAGAGGCGGCTCGACTCCCTCCGTTTCCTTAATCCGCTCGATTATTGCCCTTGCAAGATACACGCCCTTGGTTTGTATTCCTATGAACACCAAATCCTGCGGTCCGTAGTTTCTTTCTATTATTTCATACGCCATTCTGTTCACGGCACGCTTTGCTGCCGCCTTATCCATCAGAACAGCCTTTTCCTTAAAGGTCATTACTACTCCTCCTTCGCAGCTCTGCCCATTTTGCGCAAACGCTGACACTTAAGCGCTTACTTATCCATTATATAATAAATCGTTCAATTTGTCCACACAAAATTGAGAGTTTTTAGAATTTTTTTTTGCAAAATCCGCGCTCCGTAAAAAAAGGACCTCTTATGAGATCCTTTTAATGCTTCATCAAAACAGTCCAAGACCGCCGTATGCCACAACGAGTGACGCAAATACGATAGACACCATCGAAAGAAGCTTTATAAGAATATTTACGGACGGACCCGATGTATCCTTGAACGGGTCGCCTACAGTATCGCCGACTACGGCAGCCTTATGGTTGTCGCTGCCCTTTCCGTTGTAGTTGCCTGCCTCGATATACTTTTTCGCATTATCCCATGCGCCGCCGGAGTTTGCCATCATTATCGCAAGAACAAATCCCGAAACAAGCGCACCCGCAAGCATACCCACAACGCCGTTGCAGCCAAGCACAAGACCGACAACGATCGGAGCCAGTATTCCCAGTGCCGCCGGCAGAATCATTTCCTTAAGCGAGGACTTTGTGCATATATCAACGCACGTTTCGTAATCAGCCTCAGCCTTGCCCTCCATAAGTCCTTTAATCGTCTTAAACTGACGTCTTACCTCAACAACGATCTTCTGAGCCGCACGTCCTACCGCCTGCATCGTCATTGCACTGAACAGGAACGGCAGCATTGCTCCCACAAACAAGCCTATAAGAACTGCCGGATTTGTTATGGTAAGGTCAAGCTTTCCGCCGAGTCCGTTCACCTTATCGGTATATGAAACAATAAGCGCAAGAGCCGTAAGAGCAGCCGAGCCTATTGCAAAGCCCTTGCCGGTTGCGGCTGTCGTGTTGCCGAGCGAGTCGAGAGCGTCTGTTCTGTTGCGCACCTCGCCGGGCAGTCCCGACATTTCCGCAATACCGCCCGCATTATCGGCAACAGGGCCGTATGCGTCAGTTGCAAGAGTTATACCGAGCGTTGAAAGCATACCTACTGCGGAAAGTCCCACGCCGTAAAGTCCCGACGCAAAATCATTTGCTCCTCCCGCCGTAAAGTACGAAATAATTACCGAAATACCGATTATTATAACAGGGATAGCCGTTGACATCATGCCGAGTGCTATACC
This sequence comes from Clostridia bacterium, assembly GCA_034090805.1. Lineage (GTDB taxonomy): Bacteria > Bacillota > Clostridia > UBA1381 > UBA1381 > Ornithomonoglobus_A. Next base: position 19,134 of record JAXDRV010000007.1, on the reverse strand, counting down.
ATCGATTATTATAGTTGCCGAGCCTGTTTCGGACGAGCCTGCAAGCTTTTTTGTCGGCTTATACGAATCCGAGGTGTAATACTCCGTGAAAAAGCCTATCAAAACACCGGCAACAAGTCCCGAAATCACCGCCCAGAACACATTTGAATTGTTCGGCAGAAGCGTGAATATCAGCACTCCCGAAGCAACTGCGCTTATCAGTGCAGACGCATACGTTCCTCTTCTCAATGAGCCGAGCAGAGCCTTTTGGTCTGCACCCTCCTTTGTCGAAACAAAAAACGTACCTATTATAGATGCCAAAATACCTATTGCGGCAATAAGCATCGGAACGATAACTCCGCTGAATCCAAGTCCGGCAGCAGTCGCAAGCGCACCGCATGAAATAATCGAGCCTACATATGATTCATAAAGATCCGCACCCATTCCGGCAACGTCGCCTACGTTATCGCCTACGTTATCGGCTATACAAGCCGGGTTTCTGGGGTCGTCCTCAGGTATACCTGCCTCAACCTTACCCACAAGGTCTGCGCCGACATCGGCAGCCTTCGTGAATATTCCTCCGCCCACACGTGCGAACAGTGCCATTGACGATGCACCCATTCCGAACGTAAGCATTGCCGACATGGTATCCTCTATGCCGAGCTTAAACACGTATGTCAGCAAAATAAACCACACGCTTATATCAAGCAGTCCCAAGCCTACAACAGTAAGTCCCATAACCGAACCGGAAGCAAATGCGATTTTGAGTCCCTTGTTAAGACCGTCTCTTGCCCCGTTCGCCGTTCTTGAGTTCGCATAAGTGGCAATCTTCATTCCGATAAATCCCGACAAACCCGAAAACAATCCGCCCGTCAGGAACGCAAACGGAACAAACATAGTCAAAAATCCGCTCATCGCCAGCACAAGCAGTATAACAAACATCACCGCAAAGAAAACTCCCACGGTTTTGTACTGACGCTTCAGATACGCCATTGCACCTTTTCTGATTTTCAGTGCAATACTCTTCATCTGATCCGTTCCCTCCGGCTTTTTCTTTACCGAATAGAACTGAAAACACGAGAACAGCAGCGCAATCACGGCACAGGCAAGTACCGCAAACGGCGCAATATCCATTACATTAAACATTTTCCTACCTCCTAATGCTATAATATATTCATTTTATCCCAAAATAAGAATTTAGTCAATACAATTAACAAAACTGTAATTTTAGATTGACAAATTTGTCATAATGGTATAAAATTATAGCTATAAAATTGTTCAATTATCCGAAATTTTATTTTTAAATAAAATGTAAGAATAATGAAATATACTATAATGTAATTTATGCTATAATATAATAGAATATGTATGCGTAAAAACAGACTGATATAAAATCATTACGGAGGTATCTGCTTGAAAAAGAGAAATATTAAATCAATCATAAGCGAGGCGGCGGTGTGTGCTGTCGTGCTTGCAATTTTGCTTACAATCCTTATACCGACGATTGCAAGATGTATAGAAAACGGAGATATAAACAAATACCGCAGCAGAATCGAAACGCTGACCTCTGCGCTCAACTCTGCAGTGGCAAGCGATAACGATGCGGACAAATGGCTTGATCTGATTCAGGTAAAAAATTCCAGGAAGCTGTTTGAGGAGCTTACCGCATCACTCGGTGCAAACAAATCTGCCGGAATAGACCCCTCGGAATATTATCTGCAAAGCTCAAACGGCAGTATTTACGTAAAATGCACAAAGTATCCCGATATAGACAGCTATAAGCTTAATCTGCCGGGCGGATTTACCATGCCGTCCGCCGCTCCTTCGGAGGGGGATTTTTCCGATCATCTCCACGTAATAGGCGTGAGGACATATATGCAGAACGAATCGATCAATCCCTCAAATCCCGAACAGATGCGGTTTAGTGCTCAGGATAATTTAAAGGAAATTTTCAGTGATTTATCGGTAGAGCTGCACAACGTCGGCGGTTTGGGCAAAACGGTGTTATCTCCCGACGAATATACACTCTCAACCGAGGGCTTTGACATGAGCGTCCCCGGAACAAAGCGGCTTAAGCTGTCATACAAAACAAATTCCGTATGGAACAAAACCATGTACGCAGATTTCACCTTTGAGGTGTTAAAGCGCACAAAATGCCCGCCGCTTGTAATAAGCTTCGGCGACAAGGGCAGCTATGAGCTTGCCGCATGGGACTGGACGGACTACATTGCCGAGGCATCTCAGAACGAGGGACTTTCCAAGGACTTTGATGCGTCAATCGTGCATTTTGAGAACAAATATTACTATTATCCCGACGGCTTTAACATCGACAGCCGCCGCAGCAACACCTCGCCGGACAATTCGGCAGCCGATATAGACGATCCGACACGTGCGGCATACAGGCTTGAATTTAAGCCGAACATTATCATAGGCTCAAAGGAGGACGCCGAGGAAATGAAGCGTGCCGAACACGGCGCTCTGATGCTTGAAGAAGGGCAGGTTTACATCTGGCAGACGGAGGCATCAAAGGAGCTTGACGCCGGCTGGATAAGAGTATACTGCGAGCTGAAAAAGACAGCATAAACCACAGCGAAAATTATTTTATGCCGCACACGGGCGGCGGAACGGAGATTGAAATGTTTTTAGCCGATAAATGGAAGGATTACACATTAATAGACACAGCCGGAGGCGAAAAGCTTGAATACTGGGGCAGATTTTTACTGCGCAGACCCGACCCGCAGGCGATATGGTCGAAAAAGACAGAAAAAACGCTCTGGACAAAAACCGATGCAGTGTACCGCCGTTCGCAGTCGGGCGGCGGAAAATGGCAGTTTTTCAATAAAAAGCTACCTGAAAGCTGGCAGGTACGCTATCGTGAGCTTGTGTTCAATATAAAGCCGATGGGTTTTAAGCATACGGGATTATTTCCGGAACAGGCGGTAAACTGGGATTGGTTTTCCGAACTGATAAAAAATGCAGGCAGACCGATAAGCGTACTCAATCTTTTTGCATACACCGGCGGCGCAACGGTTGCCGCACTTGCCGCAGGTGCTTCGGTATGCCATGTGGACGCATCAAAGGGCATGGTTACATGGGCAAAGGAAAATGTCGTATCATCGGGTCTTGGCGACAAGCCTGTCAGATATATAGTTGATGATGTCGTAAAATTTGTTCGCCGCGAAAACAGGCGGGGCAAAAGGTATGATGCGATAATCATGGATCCCCCGTCCTACGGAAGAGGCCCTTCGGGAGAGGTATGGAAAATCGAGGACGAGCTTTATCCGCTGCTTGAAGAATGTATGAATATTTTATCGGACAAGCCGCTTTTCTTCCTTATTAATTCCTACACAACGGGATTAAGCGCTCAGATACTCACAAACGTGCTTGCAATGACGATGGGCGAGCGCTTCGGCGGCAGCGTTCAGTCTGATGAAATAGGATTGCCGATAAAAAGCAGCGGTCTTATACTCCCCTGCGGGATAAGCGGCAGATGGTCTGCGATTTAACATAAGGAATTGATTGATTATGGTTGAGATTAAGAACATATCCTTTGGCTACGGCAGCAATGCGGTACTGAAGGATTTTTCATTAAATATAGAAAAAGGCTCGTTCACAGCTATCCTCGGCGCAAACGGCAGCGGAAAATCCACGCTGCTGCGGCTTATTAACGGTCTGCTGCTGCCCTCATGCGGCAGTGTGCTTGTCGGAGGACTTGACACCTCGGACGAAAGCAAAATCTATGACCTGCGCAGCAGGGCGGCAATTGTTTTTCAAAACCCGGATGATCAGCTTGTATGTGCTGTTGTTGAGGACGAGGCGGCATTCGGAGCGGAAAACATCGGTGTTGCCGCCGATGAGCTTAGGCGCAGAGTTGACAAGGCTCTTTCGATTACAGGACTTTCGGAAAAAGCAAAGCACCCTTCGGCGAATCTTTCCGGCGGCGAAAAGCAGCGTCTTGCGATAGCGTCGGCGCTTGTCATGCAGCCGCAGCTTTTACTGCTTGACGAGCCTACGTCCATGCTCGACCCCGAGGGACGGCGAAAAGTCATGGATATTATACAGTCGCTGCGCCGTGACGGACTTACGGTGATACTTGTAACGCATCTTATGGACGAGGCGGCGGCTGCCGACAGGTGCGTTGTCATGGACAAGGGCAGAATACTTCTCGACGGCACTCCGTCAGACGTTTTTTTTCATTCGGAGGAGCTGTCGGCTCTGTCGCTTGACATTCCCGAAATATGCCGAATAGCGAATATTCTGCGCAGCAGCGGTATTCCCGTTCCGCAAAACGTTGTTAATGCGGAGCAAATGGCGGATTTTGTTGAAAATTACATTTTGTCACATAAAAACAATTGTAACACGTGTATATAAAAGGAGGCAACTGTTTCGTGATACAGCTTGAAAACGTGGGTTTTTCCTACGGCGGCGGACAAATTCTCAATAATATAAGCATGACGCTTGAGGGCGGAAAAATATATGCACTAATCGGACGTACAGGCAGCGGAAAATCCACGCTTATCCGTCACCTGAACGGATTGCTGCTCCCTCAAAGAGGACGGGTTCTTGTTGACGGCGAGGACACAAAAAAAGCGGATATGCGCCACATACGGCGAAAGGTCGGGATTGTGTTCCAGTATCCCGAACAGCAGCTTTTTGCGGAAAGCGTTTACGAGGACATCGCCTTCGGGCCGAAAAACCTCGGTCTTGACGATGACGAGATACATAAGCGTGTGGAAAAAGCAATGCGTGAGGTTTCGCTCTCAAGAGAGCTTTGCGAACGCTCGCCGTTCAGTCTTTCGGGCGGAGAAAAACGGCGTGCCGCACTTGCCGGAGTACTTGCAATGGAGCCGCAGACACTTGTTCTTGACGAGCCGTCGGCGGGACTTGACCCCGGTTCGGCACGTGAGCTGTACTCGATACTGCATCGTATACACTCGGAGCAAATCGGCAGCACAATATTTTTTGTATCTCATTCAATGAGCGAGGCGGCAATGCTTGCGGACGTTATATTCGTGCTTGACGGCGGCGAAATCGTACTTTCGGGCAGTGCCGATGAGGTCTTTTCGCAAACGGACGCTTTAAAATCCGCAGGACTCGGACTTCCACAGTCTGCGGAGCTTATGCTTGAGCTGCGCTCACGAGGCTTTGAAGCTGGAACTGCTTTTTCCCCGGAAGCGGCGGCACGGGAGATTTTACAGCTGATACAAAAAAATTTATATTGAGAAAACACAGTTAATATAATCACAAAACAAATACGCATTATGCCGTAACCCCGGCTGACTTAATGATCCGATACATTTGGCGGTACGGTGTGCATCTGTCGCAATACGCACATGAGCCGATTATTTAACGCTGTCCACTCCGGCGGCGTTACCCTTTCCACAATTCACAGGCTCGCTTTGACGTGTCGGAGCAAACCGCCCACCCCTTTGAGCAGTTTGCTCGCTTGTATCGGATAATACAAAAAACCTGCGGTGCTGCCGCAGGTTTTTCATTAATATTCTCTGTCCCAAATTTCCTTGTAGAAATCGACATAATCGGTGTTTTTATCCTTCATCTGCTGAATTGCCGCTCTCGGATGCTGATTTAGCAGACCCGTAATCAGATACGGTATATCACTGCCCCATTCAAGACCCTGTGCCTTGAGCTTGAGCATATGCTCCTGAATGAACTTCAGAACATATATAAGCCTGTATCTCGGATTTTTCAAAAATCCCATAAGTCCCTCAAGTATGCAGTTTCCGGCACCTCTTCCCATGCCCATCATGGTTGCGTCAAGGTAGCTTACGCCGTGCGCCGCAGCCTCTATCGTATTGGCAAATGCCATCTGCTGATTATTGTGAGCGTGTATGCCCACCTTTTTGCCGTATTTTTCCGCAGCATTGCAGTACATCTCGCTAAGCTCACGGATTTGCTCCGGGTAAAGCGCCCCGTAGCTGTCTACTATATAAATCACATCGACGCTGCTTTCGCCCAAAAGGTCAAGCGCCTGTTCAATATCCTTGTAATTTGCGGTTGAAACCGCCATGATGTTTACGCTCGTTTCATAGCCCTTTGCGTGGCACAGCTCTATCATTTCAATCGCCGCCGGGATTTGGTGGATATACGTTGCAATGCGGATAATATCAACCACGCTTTCGCTTTTATCCGGAATATCGTCCATTTCCGTTCTTCCCACGTCCGCCATGACCGCAATTTTCATATCACTGTCATTATTGCCGACAATTTTCCGAATATCTTCCTCATTGCAGAATTTCCACGGTCCGAATTTGTTCACGTCAAACAAATCCTTCGACGCCTTATATCCGAACTCCATGTAATCCACGCCCGCCTTGATGTTTGCCTGATAAAGCTCCTTAACGAACTCCTCATCAAAATAAAAATTGTTGACAAGACCTCCGTCACGAAGTGTTGCGTCCACGACCTTTATGTCGGGACGGAAGGTCAAAAGTGTACCTTTTGTTCCCATATTAAATTCCTCCTACCGTATTACTTCCCCGCAGGGCTCATTCCTGCGAAGCACTGCCTTTGCAGCATTAAACATTATAACACCGAAAAAGCGGCTTGTCAAGGATTTTTCGCCAAAATGTAAAAATTGATTTTCCCAAACGCTTGACCTGTGCGCCGCAGTGTGATATAATAGCTAAAAACACACAACCAAGGAGATTTATATATGTTTGACAAGCTTGATGCGCTTGAGGAAAGATTTGCGCTTGTTTCGGAAAAGATAAGCGACCCCGAAATAATCGCCGACCAGACCTCATGGCGGAAATACTGCAAGGAGCATTCGGATCTTACTCCGATTGTGAACAAATACAAGGAATACAAAACCGCAAAGCAGACTATTGCAGACGACAAGGAAATGCTCGAAGCGGGACAGGACAAGGAATTTGAGGAGCTGATAAAGCTTGAGCTTGCTGAAGCGGAGGAAACACTCGAAACGGTAAGCGAGGAATTAAAAATCCTTCTTCTTCCCAAAGACCCCAACGATGAAAAGAATGTCATCGTTGAAATACGAGGCGGAACGGGCGGCGATGAGGCTGCTTTATTTGCTGCGGATTTAATGAGAATGTACTCAATGTACGCAGAATCAAAGCACTGGAAGCTCGATATTCTCAGCTCCAATCCCACCGACATCGGCGGCTACAAGGAGGTTTGCTTTTCAATAGAGGGTCAGGGCGCATACAGCCGTCTTAAATTTGAAAGCGGTGTGCACAGAGTTCAGCGTGTCCCCGAAACTGAATCGAGCGGACGTATCCACACCTCGGCGGTCACGGTTGCCGTTTTGCCGGAGGTTGAGGAGGTTGAAGTCGACATCAACCCGAACGACCTGAGAATCGACGTATTCAGAGCCGGAGGCCCCGGCGGTCAATGCGTAAACACCACCGACTCCGCCGTCCGCATAACGCATCTTCCAACGGGTATCGTTGTTTCGTGCCAGGACGAAAAATCTCAGCACAAAAATAAGGACAAGGCAATGAAAATTCTGCGTTCAAGAATTTACGAGGTCATGGAGGAACAGCGGAACAAGGAAATAGCCGACGAAAGAAAGTCACAGGTGGGCTCAGGCGACAGAAGCGAACGTATAAGAACGTACAACTTCCCCCAGGGACGTGTTACGGATCACAGAATCAACCTGACGCTTTACAAGCTTGAACAGATACTCGACGGAAATATGGACGAAGTAATAGACGCTCTCATAACCGCCGACCAGGCAGCAAAGCTTTCACAGGCGGAATAGACGGGTGATGAATTTTGGACAGCTTAATATACAGTCTTAACGCCACGATACCCGTATTTTTAATCATGCTCATCGGACAGGTTCTGCGGCGCATCGGAATACTTTCGCAGGGCTTTGTCGACTCGGCAGACAAATTCAACTTCAAGGTAACACTGCCGCTGATGCTCTTTACCGACCTTGCGGCAACAAATATCCACGAATCGTTCGACGGACGGTATGCGCTTTTCTGTGCGGCTGTGACGACGGTGATGTTTTTCGGCACATGGATAGGCGCAAGGATATTTATAAAGGACAAATCCTTGACGGGCGCATTCGTGCAGGCGTGCTACCGCAGCAGCGTTGCGGTTCTCGGCATTGCTTTTATAACAAATATCTACGACAGTCCCGGCATGGCTCCCGTTGTGATTATCGGCTGCGTTCCGCTTTACAATATATATGCGGTGCTTGTGCTGACGTTCGAGGGAACGGAAAACACAGGCGGAGCGGCGCAGCACCTCAAAAAATCCGTAATCAACATACTGAAAAATCCGATCATCATAAGCATCGCTCTCGGAGTGCTTGCGGCGGCAGTGAATTTAAAGCTGCCGCATATAATAAACAAAACCCTAACAAGCCTCGGCTCGCTTGCCTCGCCGCTTACGCTGATTGCTTTGGGCGCGGGCTTTGAGGGAACAAAGGCTTTAAAAAAGCTTAAGCCGACAATCGCAGCGTCCGTTATAAAGCTTATCGTTATACCGGCGGTCTTTCTTGCGGTTTCGATTAAATTCGGCTGGAGAGATCAGGCGCTTGTGGCACTTATAATAATGCTCGGCTCACCGACTACTCCCTCAAGCTACATAATGGCAAAAAATATGCACAACGATTATGTTCTGACATCAAGCGTTATAGTAATGACAACGCTCCTGTCATCGGTGACACTGACGTTCTGGATTTTTATATGCCGATTTATGGGATATATTTCGTAAAATTTTTTTGTGAAAAATATCACAAACCTATTGAAAAACAGAAATATTTGTGGTATTATGTTAGGTGGATAAAAACTATGTATTTAATTAATGCTCACTGAACAAATGCGATTTTCAACCGCATTTGGAAAAATTATGACTATTGTCAAAATTTTTCGTGTAAAATCAGAGATTTTACACAGTTCGCATTGATAAAGTCTGCCCAAATAAATATTTTGAGAACAAAATATTTATTTGGGGGGTGCAAGGATTTTTTCATATTTATGAAAAAATTCTTGCACCTGAACAATTATGAAACGCTTTTAAGCCGCTATGCGGCTGCGTTTCATAATTGTTCAGCAGTCATTATATAATATTTTTCCGACAATGTCAATATTAAATAAAAAAATCACATTATAACAATAAACCAACAACCATTGACAGCCATGCAAAAATTTAGTATAATATTCTTAAAACACAACAATTTGAAAAGAGGTAAAAAATCATGAAAAAATTAACCAAAATATTATCATGCGCTTCGGCAATGTCATTGTGTATAGGACTCAGCTTATCGGCTGCTGCGTTTTCGGATATGCCGGACGGAGAAATCGGCGGTGCTTTGCAGCGTGCCGTTGATGTAGGTTTGATGCAGGGTGTGTCGGATGATCTTATCGCACCGAATGACAACATAACAAGAGCGCAGATGGCTGCAATTACGGTAAGAGCGTTCAGTGCGGAGAACACCTCTCCCGACACCTTTAACGATGTTCCGTCAGACGCATGGTATGCGGATTACGTTTCAAAGGCAGTCGCTATGGGTGCATTCAAGGGTGATGAGCATAATAACTTCAACCCCAACGCAAACATCACTTTCCAGGAAACATATACCGTTCTTTCAAGACTTTTCGGTTTTGAGCCGTATAAGTCGTTAAAGGGCATGGTAAGCGATTGTGACGCAAGCGTTCTTGACTCATTTTCCGACAAGAATATGATCGCCCCGTGGGCTTTTAATTATGCAAAGTATATTTCAGGCAACGGCGGCTGGACGGGGATAAACGGTCAGCTTAAGCCGACAGAACCCATTACAAGAGGCGAATTTGCGCTGATTATGGATAAGCTTGTTGACACATATGTTGACGATCAGGCAAGTGCGGATTCGTTAAAGAACAAAAAGCCTAACGGTGCGGTTTTGGTACGCAAGGGCGGCATTACAATTGACGGTCTTAACACAGACAAAAATCTTATTGTTACATACGGCGTTAAGCAGGAGCCGTTATCGATTCGGAATACAACCATCAAAGGTGTTACGCTTATCCTCGGCGGTACGGACTTAACTCCGGTAACAGCGCCAAACGGCAAAACTCTGCCCGATGAGTCGTATGTTTCGATTTCGGGTGAATTTTATGATGTAAGAGTTAATACACCGTATGTTTATCTTAATGCGTCATCGGCAAAAATGGACTTCTACAAAGGTGTAGAGGGCTCACTCGTTTCATTAATGATTTAGTAATAGCAAAAAAAGAGTAAATACAGAAAATAGTTTTCCGTATTTACTCTTTTTAATTGACTAATATTTCAGTTCAAATATGTTTTTAAGTGTGGTTACTTGCTGATTATCTCCCGCAGCATTGCTCAGCGTATAGCCTGCCAGCGCACTTGCGGCATAGCTGCCGTTTATTTGCCGCGCGGACAGCATTGCCGTAATGGATTCGCAGGCAAAGCTATGTATGCAAATTTCCGGTTTGATATATTTAGTTCTTTTCATTGCCTTGCTCCTCACTGTATTCCGTAACATAATAATTGTTTTCAGCCGACTTATAACTCATCTCACTGCTTGACTTTCCCAGTCCAACACTAAAGCCGTTGTTTGCGTCAAGCTGATTTCCTCCTGCTGCGTTAATCTCGGTAATCGAACGCAGCTTAGCCGTTGCATTCGGCGAGTAGATACCGTCTAAGATAATCGTACTGTAAATACTTGACGCACCCGTAAATACCGTCGGAAAGTTCATAATCAGCTGTTTTCCCGTATTACCGTCAACGCAGTGGTATAATCCGCCTCTGAATTTGGAATTTACCGCCGCCGTATCGGTTTTATACGGAGCGTCTTCAACATTTACATCACCAAAATTACCGATAATTCCATTCTTTTTCAAAATCGTTTCCTTATCAAACGGAAGATTAATAGCCCATTGAACATATGTGTAGGTATTTTCATCTCCCTCCCAGAAACCTGTGAATGCCGTTGAAACTGTGTTGCCGTAAACACCGCCTACGTTTGAAACCTTGGTTTCTTTGCCTGTATTTGTATCCAATACATATGAATAATCGGTATCGGTATTATTAAACTCATCAACATACGAAACAACCGCTCCTACCTCGCTCGACATAAAGTACACCGATACGACTCTTTCTCCGGCAGAATAAAACATAAACACATTTTCTGTTGTTACCGTATCATTAGACACTATTCTTTCAAGCGAATACTCTGCGTTGGCATTTGCGGTTACCGTAACCGTTGTATTATCCTCAACATATATTTTTGTTGTTTCTCCGGTGTTTGGTGTTGTTTGGTTATTGTATTTTATGGAAACACTGCCGCCCGCATCCGACAGCGCCCACTTTCCTTTTTCCTTGGTGTATATGTTGACGGTCTGGGGATATTCGTAATGCGCAATAAACACCACTATATCCGTATCCTTTATGGTTTTAACCTCATTACCGGCACCGTCCTTTACGGTTATATTGTACTTTCCCTTTTCACTGCCTTCGGCAATGTCTACGGTGTGTTCTGCCCCTACATTGACATTCTCACCCGCAATTTCCCAATACTTAAACCTTGAGTCACCGCTTGCCGTGGGTTCTCCTGTATAGGCCTTTGTGCCTACACCTTTTATTTCATCGGCGATGTCTTGCTTGGTTCCTTGATACGTTCCGCCGTTTGGCGAATGGATAATATACGGATGCTTTGCAAATATAATATGAATGGAGTTCATTCCGTCTTCTACCGTATAAGAAAGAGTATATGTACCGTCATCGTTAGGGGTAAATATACTGCTATCAGAGCTGCTTTTCCACTCATTATTTATGTATGCTCCGATAAATGTGTACGTTTTCTGACTCGATTTATCTATACCCGGCTTGATAACGAGTGACATCGCATTACCGGCAGCCGTTTCGGTGCTGAATTGATTATCCGATGTTACCACAGTCGACATAGTATTCAGCGTAACGTCCGTACTTCCGCCCTCCGTACTTGTTACACGCACAGGTGAAAGAATACCCATTCTTGCATAGTCCACCATATTGCCATGGGTAAGTTTGCTGTTGCCTGTGTAGGCTACATCATACGCACAGTAAGCATAAATTGTTCCATTCGTGCTTGTTGCGGGAACGGTGTACCGATAATTATAATCGGGCATTTTGTATCTTATCGTAACATCTTTACCCGCTAATGAGTTTGTAATCGTTTCCTCTGCATACTCATCATATCCGTCATTATTCTTGGCGCAGTCCTCGGCAGCCGTCACACCGTAATCATACCAACTGTCCTTTGACGATACCACAATCCAAACTTGCCATTTTTCCGTATGTGTATCGGTCTGGGTGAGTGATATTGCATTATCATATCCGCTATCGGTTTCGCCCTCAAATTTGCCGTTAGCCGCAAACTTTGTCGTAAACACTTCAAATGCCCTGCAATCACCGTATTTTAAATCTGCAAATTTTAAGTCACTTATATGCCTCTCAAGCCAATCAACCGTTTTCATAAACTGATCCTTGCCGGCTTTTGCGGTCTTTTTGGGGTCGAAAGGCTGTTTCGGTCCGATAAAAATAGCCATTGTGTCTTTATCGCCGGTTGGATTATCCTCACCATCACGCCTTGCACGATGGCTCACACCCCACTCATATACCGATCCGGGATCTCCGTATACATACTGATATAATGTACTCTCTTCATCGGCATTTAACTCCGCAGCCTGCTTACCGGCTCTCGGAACAAGAAGTGTATTCGGTATATATGTACCTTTATTGCTTTGAAATATTTCTATTTTCTTTTCATATGCCGTTGATTTCCAATACGGAACAGCATCCATATTCGGTTGTTCATATTCCCTGGTGATAACCGGCGCTTCAAATCCCTCGTTATGCACTCTTAACGGTCTTTCCATATCTGTACTTGTTGCCGCAAAAACAGCCGATGCTCCCACAAGCATAAGCAGCACAACCGATATAAATATTTTTATCTCTCTTTTCATAATATCCACATACACTACCTTCCATCACCCTCATAATTTTTTATCATAAGAATTCCACAAATTTGTTCATTAGTTCCAATGCAGTGCAAAAAGAGATTGAACAGTACATTCAATCTCCGTATGCGCCGCTAAGATGATATTAGTCAACTATAAATCTTGACAACTCATCCATAAAGCTGTCGCAGTCGTCTGCATGAACCTCAACCTTGATAGGCTTTGAGAGATCCAGGCTGAATATACCCATTATCGACTTTGCGTCCACAACATATCTTCCCGAGGTTAAATCAACATCAAAATCATACTTACTTACGATGTTTACAAAATCTTTTACATCATTAATCGAACTCAGTAACATGTTAAATGTTTTCATAATAAAATCCTCCTTTTACCACTTTTATCACCTTTAACTTATGTAATCGGTACATTCCTCCGATTACAGATATATAATACAACTTTTTTTTTATTTAGTCAATACCTATTGCACTTTTTAAAAAAATTTTATATAATAGTGCTAACAAAAATTTTTTTAAACTATTAATTATAGTTAAGTTTAAGCAATTATTCTAAAATTGAAAGGAAATACATTTATGCAACATTCAAAAACCGCTGCTTTCTGCACTCTCGGATGCAAGGTGAACCAATACGAAACCGAGGCAATAACGGAGCTTTTCAAGGAAAAGGGATACGAGATCGTCCCCTATTCGGAGCCGGCGGACGTTTACGTTATCAACACCTGCTCCGTTACAAGCATGAGCGACAGAAAGTCACGTCAGATAATCCGCCGTGCGAAAAAGACAAACCCCGATGCCGTTATAATCGTTACGGGCTGCTATGCACAGACGAACGCCGAAAGCGTCCTTGCGATAGACGGAGTTAATCTCGTTATCGGCACAAAGGACAGGGCGAAAACAGTCGAGCTTGCGGAAAGCATCGACAAAAACACCAAGCTCAGCATGGTCGGCGATATAATGCACAACCACAAATTTGAGGAGCTGCACATATCAAAATACGAGGACAGAACTCGTGCGTTCATCAAAATCCAGGAGGGGTGCAGCCAGTTTTGCTCCTACTGCATAATCCCGTATGCGAGAGGTCCTATCCGCAGCCGCAGCGAGGACGAGGTGGTGCGTGAAGTAAAGCGTCTTGCGGAAAACGGATTTTCGGAAATCATACTTGTAGGCATTCATGTTGCGTCCTACGGGCTTGACCTCAAAAATACCTCTCTTGAGCAGCTTCTCGGCAGGCTTGAGGAAATCGACGGTATACGGCGCATACGAATGTCGTCAATTGAGCCGATGACGTTGAATCATGATTTTGTCGAGCGCATAAAAGGCTTTAAAAAGCTTTGTCCGCATTTTCATATTTCTTTGCAATCCGGCTGTGACGAAACGTTAAAGCGCATGAACCGCCGCTACACCACAGCGCAGTTTAAGGAGGTCGTGGACGGATTGAGGGCGGCATTTGACGATGCTGCGATAACAACCGATATTATGGTAGGCTTTGCCGGTGAAACAGATGATGAATTTCAAAAAACACTTGAGTTTGTGCGTGAAATTAAATTTTCCGATGCGCACGTATTCCAATATTCCAAGCGCAGCGGCACTCCGGCAGCCGAAATGAAAAATCAAGTCCCGCCGGAGATAAAGGAGCAGCGCTCCAAAATAATCATAGCCGAAACAGCTTCGGCGCACGAGGAATTTCTGCGTTCTCACATCGGCAGAACAATGGAGGTGCTTTTTGAACAGCGTGCGCATGACGGAATGTTCGAGGGAAAAACGTCAAATTATATAACGGTGCACGCACCGAGTGACGAAAATCTCTCCGGGCGTTTTGCGCAGGTTAGGCTCTGTGATGTAAAAAACGGCGTTGTGACAGGGGAGATAATTAAAATTTTATAACCGCCGTATACGTTCAATTATGCGGTTAAGTATAAACTGACGCAATATTCACACCATAGCTTAAATCCGAATTTCGGCATAAAAACAGGGCGGCTCAATGCCGCCCTTAAAATTACATTTTACCGTGGAATGTTCTCGATATTACATCGTCCTGCTGTTCCTTTGTCAGCTTGATGAAGTTTACAGCATAGCCCGAAACTCTCACCGTAAGCTGAGGATACTTTTCGGGGTGCTTCTGCGCATCGAGAAGCGTTTCTCTTGTGAATACGTTTACGTTTAGATGATGTCCTCCCTGTGAAGCGTAGCCGTCAAGCAGCTCCACAAGATTATCTACCTGCTGATTTGTTACCATTGTTAATTCCTCCTAATTTTATATTTATTCTGCGTTAAATTCGCAGCAGCCTTTGTCAAGCTCTACCTCAAGATCGCCCATGAATATCTCGTCCTTGCCGAGTGCGTTCGGGATAATCGAGAAGGTGTTGGAAATTCCGTCCTGCGCATCCTTAAACGGCAGCTTTGCAACCGACGCAAGCGAAGCAACTGCACCGTGGCTGTCACGTCCGTGCATCGGGTTTGCGCCCGGCGCAAGAGGAACTCCCGCTTTTCTTCCGTCCGGAGTGTTTCCGGTCTTTTTACCGTACACAACGTTTGAAGTAATCGTGAGTATCGACATCGTGGGCACGCTCTTCCTGTAGGTGTGATGCTTTCTTATCTTGTCCATAAATCTCTGAACAATATCAACCGCAATGCTGTCAACTCTGTCGTCATTGTTGCCGTATTTTGGGAAATCTCCTTCAACCTCGTAATCGACAACGACGCCGTTTTCATCTCTTATGCACTTAACCTTTGCATACTTGATTGCACTGAGCGAATCGGCAACAACCGAAAGTCCCGCAATACCCGTTGCAAAATATCTCTTTACATCTCTGTCGTGCAGAGCCATCTGTATGCTTTCATAGCAGTATTTATCGTGCATATAATGAATGACATTCAGCGTATTTACATACAATCCCGCCAACCATTCCATCATATCGTCATACTTCTGCATTACATCGTCAAAGTCGAGGTAATCGCCCTCAACCGCTCTGTATCTCGGTCCGACCTGCTCCTTGAGTCTTTCGTCAACACCGCCGTTTATCGCATAAAGCAGACACTTTGCAAGATTTGCTCTTGCGCCGAAGAACTGCATCTCCTTGCCGACTCTCATCGAGGATACGCAGCACGCAATCGCATAATCGTCACCGTGTGTAACACGCATCAAATCATCGTTTTCATACTGGATAGACGAGGTCTTTATCGACATCTTTGCACAATAGCGCTTAAAGTTTTTCGGCAGCTTGACCGACCAAAGAACCGTCATGTTCGGCTCCGGCGCCGTTCCGATATTGTCAAGCGTATGGAGGTATCTGAACGAGGTCTTTGTGACCATCGGACGTCCGTCAACGCCGACGCCGCCTATCGATTCCGTTACCCATGTAGGATCTCCCGAAAACAGCTCATTATATTCCGGTGTTCTTGCAAATTTCACAAGACGCAACTTCATTATGAAATGATCGATAAGCTCCTGTGCCTCGCTTTCGGTAATAACGCCGTTTTTCAAATCTCTTTCAATATAAATATCAAGGAACGTCGATGTTCTTCCCAAACTCATCGCAGCTCCGTTCTGATCCTTTACAGCGGCAAGATAGCCGAAATACAACCACTGAACAGCCTCCTGCGCATTTTTTGCCGGCTGCGAAATATCAAAGCCGTAAATCTCGCCGAGTTTTTTCAGCTCGCCCAAGGCTCTTATCTGCTCCGAAAGCTCCTCCCTGAGGCGAATATTTTCCGAGGTCATTCTCACAAGCGAGGTATCGAGCTGATGCTGCTTGTCCTTAATCAGATAATCCACTCCGTAAAGCGCAACACGTCTGTAGTCGCCTATGATTCGTCCTCTGCCGTAAGCGTCGGGCAGACCTGTGATGATAGCCGCATGACGCGCCTTTTTCATCTCCGGAGTATATGCGTCAAAAACTCCCTGGTTATGCGTTTTTCTGTAGCGTGTGAATATATCGACTACCTCAGGGTCAACCTCATAGCCGTAATTTTTGCAGGCATTCTGCGCCATTCTTATTCCGCCGAACGGTTGAAGAGAACGCTTGAACGGCTTGTCCGTCTGGAATCCGACAATTCTTTCCTTGTCCTTATCAAGATAACCCGCACCGTGCGAGGTAAGCGTGGAAACGATTTTGGTGTCCATATCGAGAACTCCCCCCGCCTCACGCTCAAGACGAGAAAGCTCACACACCTGATCCCATAAATCCTTCGTGTCCTGAGTAGGACCTTCCAAAAATTCCTCATCACCGTCATATTCGGTGTAATTTCTCTGAATAAAATCTCTTACGTTTACAGAACCGTTGCTCCATTTGCCGAGGCTGAAGCCCTCCCATTGCTCAAAGGGTAATGTCTGCATACGCTTCACTTCCTTTCGATATATAAAATGCTTATCAGCCAACCGCAAAACACAATTGCCGTATACCTTGGCAATCATATTTTACGGCAGACTGTAAAAGAATGTAAGGGTTAGCCATATCAAACCCATTGCATATCACTTTTTGCTCTAACAGGCAGCATTACATTGCTACTATATCTAATATACTATATAAAGTGTATTTTGTCAATAGCTTATTCAAAAAATACATATTGTGCGTGTAGTAGAAATTTAAAGCATTTTATGGCTTAGATTTCGTCAGTTTGTCATAACTAACCGGCAGTGCAGTTATTAGCTCATTTGCCTTACCGCCTAATATTATAGTATATCGGTTTTTCAACAAAAGCCAACTAAAAATTCAGAAAATTTCAGAAAAATATCAAAAAACCATTGACAAGTCGTTGTATTTGTGATATAATAATACACGTTGTTTGTGAAAATAATATGCACCTGTGGCGGAATTGGCAGACGCGCCAGACTTAGGATCTGGTGTCCCCGACGTGAAGGTTCAAGTCCTTTCAGGTGCACCAAAGAATAAAGAATTAGCGTTCTTTATTCTTTTTTTCTTTATTTTACGAAAATTACGGGAGGCTTTCCATGAAGCTGTTGGAACGGAACAAAGCGGAAAATGCACGTGCTTATGCGCTTCGTGTACTGAATTACAATATCGTGACTCTTGAGCTTGAGCCGGGCGCTCCCATGAGCGAAAACGAGCTTTCGGCTGCGCTGGGGCTTTCACGCACGCCTGTGCGTGAGGCTCTTATTGAGCTGAGCAAAAGCAAGCTTGTTGATATAGTGCCGAAAAAGGGCAGCTATGTTTCAAAAATAGATTATGACTTGATCGAGGAGGCAGGATTTATTCGGTGCGTCCTTGAGGAGGCGGTGCTGAAAATCGTCTGCCGCCAAATCACATCGGATATGCTTTGCAAGCTTAAAGAAAATCTTGAACAGCAGCGCAGCTGTCTTAACGGAGCTGCGGAGCATGACAGGCTTTTTGCTCTTGACAACGAATTTCACCGCCTGCTTTTTGAGGCGGCGGACAAGCTCTATGCTTACGAAATCGTCAAAATGCAGATGAAAAATTTTGACCGTCTGCGTGCTCTGTCGCTCAAGGCAATAAATCAAGCAAGAAACGTCAGAGATCACGAAAACGTGGTATATGCGATAGAACGCCGTGACGAGGAGCTTGCGTGCATGGTGATGGAACGCCATTTAAACAGATATAATTTTGACCGTAAAACAATCACGGAAAAATATCCCGATTATTTCAAATAATAACGGTATCATCGCCGCCGCTTTCGGATAATATAATATCAGATGACTATCTAATATCAATTATCACGGAAAGGGAGTGCGGTCATGATTAAAAAGCAAACAAAAAAGTCCTATGACGGACTGTTTGATCTTGAAAATTCCACAAGTGCCACGGAGTTTACGGGACTTATCCCGTTTGCACCGTATGACGACTACGCAAGAGCCTCGTATAACAGCATACTCGACTATCTGCCCGAGGAAATCCCCGTTGCTGAGGAAAAGAGCACAAAATAGAACACTGCGGCGATTTCTGCCGCAGTGCTTTTTTATCTTAGCAAGCTATACAATAAAACACTTGATTGAATTTGAATTTAATTAATAACTGCTGAACAATTATGAAACGCAGCCGCATAGCGGCTTAAAAGCGTTTCATAATTGTTCAGGTGCAAGGTTTTTTCATAAATATGAAAAAATCCTTGCACCCCAAATAAATATTTTGTTCTCAAAATATTTATTTGGGCAGACTTTATCAATGCGAACTGTGTAAAATCTCTGATTTTACACGAAAAATTTTGACAATAGTCATAATTTT
>JAXDRV010000006.1:0-37382 GCA_034090805.1 Clostridia bacterium | reverse complement strand
CCATAACGATATTGATATTTTTGTAGAAAAGAAAGATTATCAGAACTTTATAGAGATGATGAAAGCTAATGACTTTTATGAGATTAAGATGGAATATACAACATTGAACCATACTGTATGGGAAGATGCGAAAAACAGAATTGTTGATTTGCATTGTTTTGAATATACGGGCGAAGGTGAAATTCTTTATGAGGGGGATTGTTTTCCGATAGAAACTTTTTCGGGCAAAGGAAAAATTGAGGAGATAGAGGTTTCCTGTATTGAACCATATAGTCAAGTAATGTTCCATCTCGGATACGAGTTTGATGAAAATGATGTACATGATGTGAAGTTATTGTGTGAGACATTTCATATCGAAGTTCCAAATGAGTATAGATAACGACAAATTCCGGTTTATATTGCCGCAAATAAAATCTCCGTTTTGAAAATTTTTTGACTGTACTGCACTTTCATTATACAATGAAATCAGCAGAAATGCAGAATATATTGAAACGGAGTTTTTTTCTATGACAAAAAAAGTATTAGTGACAGTTTTGGCGGTATCTATTATGCTCTCCTGCGGAGCGAGAGCCGCAAGCACAGACCAATTTGAGGGACATTGGAAACTTGACACGACACGCTCGGTTATCTTTGCTTCAGACGGAGGTAGATATATCCACCCTGTTGCGAAAGAAATAGGTACAGTAATTAGCTTTGACGAATATGTTCCCGTAAAGGACGGATATATCTTTGAGCTGAAAGCTTTTGAAGAATTAGGAGAAAAGGCAAAAATAAAATAAAAATACCGCATAATCACCGAAAGTTCAGTAAATATGCGGTATTAGTGGCACCCTCTACGTGAGTCGAACACGTGACTAGCCCTTAGGAGGGGCTTGTTATATCCACTTAACTAAGAGGGCATATACCGCCCTTACGGGCGGGAATAAGCTTTTATTCAATCTTCTTTGCCATTACAACCGTTCTTTCATTTGATCGGTTATATGAGCAAGTGGAAAGAGTAAGAATACTGTCCCCTGCGTTTACCTCGGCATCCGTATCATAATACGAAAGCTCTTCGGCACGCTTTATATATTTATTAAACTCGTCCTCACTCTCAAATTCCGTTGTTTCGTAATACTTAAACTCGTCCTTTGCGCCTATTTTTACAGAGAATACCGCAAACACCTCGTAGCTTCCTCTGCTGTAATTCGTATCAAACGAGATTATTTTATGCGATTCATAAAATTCCTTATCCTCATAATCAAGCAATGCGGCAAACATCGAGCCGTCTTTCATGTTATGTGCATAAATTATTATATTATCGCTCGGCAGCGTCAAATCACACTGAAAATCCATGAACGGCAAGCCGCTGTAGCTATACTCACGTTCAAAGTTTTTATGCAGATAATATTCGTTGCTGTCCTTTCGCTGCATGACGGGATAATCAATCTTTGTGCCGCTGACGGTAATCCAGCCTACCATGTCGTTATTGCGCACATATGCGTCATAATATCCCTGCAGCATACCGTTCGGAGCATATCTCTCATTTTGAGTCGGGCTCTCCCCCGCTTCTCCGCCGTTTTCTCCGGCATCTCCACTGTTTCCGTTGCCTTTATCCACAATATCACGAATATCCGCAACATCGCTCTGTGCGGTATAGCTGTCATAGATATACCGTCCGAGATAACCAAGACTTCCCGCCAAAATACAGACTGCCAAGAACAAAATGATACGCTTTCCCTTACTCATACCATTTGCTCCTTTCACATCTGCACAGGCCGTTTATTTACTGCTCTTTTTCCTTGAGGTAATTCCTATGTATGCAATTACACCGAGAGCAAGCAGAGCTATCACCGATACCACCGCTATCGGAGCGTTATCGCCCGTTTTCGGATTTGCCTTTGCTGTTGCTGTCGGCTTTACGGTAGCTTTTGGTGTTGCTGTCGGCTTTGCTGTAGCCTTCGGTGTTGCCGTCGGCTTTGCCGTTGCGGTAGCCGTTGCCGGTGCCTTCGCCTGAACATATGCGTCGGCATCTCCCGTTACGGTAACAGTATCTCCATCGCTCAATGTCAGTGTACGTGCCGAATCAGCGGATGTCACCAGGTCAAACTCTGTGACCTTATTTCCGTTTTTGTCCTCAATTGTGGCATGACCCTTACCTACAAGCTTATACGTTCCCGGCAGAAGCTTATCCTTATCGGTTTTCTCCGCCTTTGAGGTAACTTTAATTTTTATTGTCTTTGCAGCTGCACTTGCCGCCGGAGTCACTGTGGGTGTAGGTACAACAGTCGGAGTCCCTGCGGGCATATATGTCGGATTTGTCACCGCACCCGTATTCACCGTAGGCTGCGGAGTTGACGCCACAAACTGCGACGCATCGTCCGTATACGCAAGCTTCCACACAACGTCCGACGGCTTATCCGTCAACGAAGCCGTATTCACGTTTCCGTTTACCGATATGTAGAGCTTATATTCCTTTTTCTCTTTCCTGTCATTTTCGTTAAGCTTTCCGAGGTTTATCGTCTTAATTCCCGATCCTGTCCCGGAAGTACTTGTTTCATCGCTGTAAATCTGCTTTCCTACCGCATCGGTTATTTTCAGCGAATAATAATCCACTGCCGAATACGCTCCCGCCTGAGAATAACCCGAACGCTCAGGCAACTCAAGCTTGAGCCAGAATTGCACCGGACCGTTGCTCTCGCTCACACTTTCTATGCTTATAGGCTGAACAACGTCCTTTGTTGCTGTCAGATTTTTAAGCTCTGTCATCATTTTGTTTATTTCCGCTTCCTCCATGGTGCCCTTAACGCCCGAAGGATACGTTTTGCTTATTGTATCAGATGATTTGCTGCCGCTTATCAACACTCTCGACAGCTCGCCTGCGGCGAATGCCTGTACCGTTACAGACGCAATCAGCGCCGCTGACATAATTACGGCAAATATTTTCTTCATTACCTGCAATACTCCTTATAAGATAATTTTAATCAATCTATATAATACCACAAATCGCACTGTTTGTCACTATTTATTTGCATTTTACACATTTTTCGTCTATATTGCATAAATTATTATTTGTTATTTTGTTATATATGTATAAATGATATTTTACTGATAACATGGTATAATTATAATAATATTAAATATCGAAAGGATATAAAAAAATGCCCGTATACGAAAAAATAACCGACGAAAAACAGTTTGAAATCAAACAGGATAAGCCTTGGCTCGCCGACTGCGTCTGCGGAGCACTGCGCCGTGTACCCGATCTCGATAAAGCCAATCTGTGGAGGCCGGCATATATACGTGATGTTGAAAAGATAATGCACTCGCTCTACTACAACCGCTACGCCGACAAAACACAGGTATTTTCTTTCTATAAAAATGATGACATTTCACACAGAGGCTACCATGTTCAGCTTGTATCGAGGATAGCACGCAATATCGGACGCGTACTCGGCTTAAATACCGATCTTATCGAGGCGATAGCTCTCGGTCACGACATGGGACATACGCCGTTCGGTCATGCCGGAGAGACTTTTTTAAACGAGCTTTACCATGAGCATACCGGAAGATACTTTAATCACAACGTACACAGCGTGCGTGTGCTTGATAAAATTCTTAAGCTTAATCTGACCCTACAGACGCTTGACGGAATTTTATGCCACAACGGTGAAGCGGAATTTATGGAGTATCACCCGAAGCCGATATGTGATTTTGAGGAATTTGACAATCGTGTTGAGGAATGCTGCACGGACGAAAACAAAATAAAATCGCTTGTTCCGAATACGCTTGAGGGATGCGTGGTGAGAATTTCCGATATTATCGCATATATCGGCAAGGATCGTCAGGACGCAATAAAAACGCATACTATCTCCTCCGAAAACGTCTTTGACGAAAGCGACATCGGAAAATACAATGCAGCCATGATAAACAATCTTATTGTCAACATACTCGAAAACAGCTACGGCTGCGACTGCATAAAAATGGACGAGAAGCATTTTAAGGCTTTGAAAAAGGCAAAAAAGGATAACTTTGACCTGATATATCTGACAGGCGACAACAATCAGCGTTACCACGAGATAATACGTCCCATGTTCAGACGTATGTACGACAGGCTGCTTGAGGATTTCACTTCAAAAAAGGAAACCTCGCCGATATTCACACATCACGTTGCGGCAATTGAAAACGCGCTTAAATTCCGCGGAGGCACGGACTACAGAAGCACCGAGCCGAATCAGGCGGTCGTTGATTTTATCGCAAGCATGACGGACGATTATTTTATTGATTTGTATGAATGGTATTTCGGCAAAAGTAAAATTGAATATATTTCATATTTTGAGCAATAACGAAACAGGGCGATAAATGAAATCTCACAGGAGTTGGTGGCTATGGATAATAAGCGGCTGATAGCCGATACATATTTAGAACTGCTAAAGAAGAAAAACATAGATAAAATCACAATAAAGGACATCGTAGACGGATGTGGGATAACTCGCCAGAGTTTTTATTATCACTTTTGCGATGTATTCGATTTAATCGAATGGATAATGAGCGAGGGCTGCAAGACGGTGCTTGAGGATACTCAAAATGCGGAAAACCCTCAGACGGCAACTAAGCTGCTCCTTCAAATGATGTTTGACAGATATGATATTATAATGAGTATGTTAAACTCAAAGGAACGCTATACGGTAGAACGTATTTTAATCAAAACCGTGCGTGAATATCTGTTAAACCTATATGACAAAAGCGACGATATAAGAATCACGAAGTACGAACTTGAAACGGCGCTTGACTTCTATTCTTTTGCAATCGTGGGATATATAAAGGGTTTATGCGAACGAAAGGACAATAATATCGAACGTGCAGCCGAACAGCTTATTCGGCTGCTTGAAACGAAAGTGATTTTATTTAATTTTTGACACTTTAATGATTTTGTAAAGACAGAAACGGAGTTTTGTATATTCCGTTTCTTTTTTTGTTATGTTAAACTATATATACAAAATCCGTTTCTGCTCGGATACCTACTTGCGGTTACAGTATTTTACATTGATATATTTCTCATTTATGTATCATAACCGCAATCTTTACATAAAATAGGCAAAGAGCAATCGTTTCAACGGCAAACAGGAGGATGTGGAATGTCGCGGGTATTATTAAAGGAAATAAGAAATGTAGGACTGCTGACCCTTGCGATGGGGACAATGCAATTTATTATAGCATCTGTGGTCGGATATTTCGGATTGCCTGCGCTTTGGGGAACACTTTTAGGGTGTGCAATCGCAATCGTGAATTTTGCTCTTATGGGTATTATACTTGAATTGTGTATGCACGGAAAAGGCGCAGCGGCAGGATTTACCGGCTTTGGATATATTCTGCGTCTGGGAATTATTGCACTTGCGGTAATTTGGGCTATGAAGGCAGAATATCTTAATTACGTGTGCGTAATAATTCCGCTGTTGTTTCCCCAAGCGTCGATATTTATCCTGAACGGCATCAGAAGAAGGAATGGGGATAAAGATGAACGGGCCTAAAATAATATTCACAATCCCGATTTGGGGCGGTATACATGTGACGGAAAGCATCGTAAATATGTGGGCGATTATGGCGGCGCTGGTGATTTTATCATCAATTCTCACCCGAAATTTAAAGGTACGTCATCCGTCAAAAAGGCAGCTTGCGCTTGAAAAGCTTGTGACAATGCTGAATGATTTGGTAACGGACAATATGGGCAGTGAGTATTCCGATTTTTCGCCTTACATCGGCACGCTGTTTATACTGTCGATAGTCGGCAGTCTGTCATCGCTTCTCGCAATGCGCCCTTACACGGCGGATTTAAGCGTTATATTTGCGTGGACGATTATAACCTTTATTATGATACAGGCAAACAATATAAAGCATCACGGCGTTTTCGGCTGGATTAAATCATTCTCTGAGCCGGTAGCGTTCATCACTCCGCTTAATATCATAAGCGAGATTGCAAACCCAATTTCGATGACCTTCCGTCATTTCGGAAACATTGCTGCGGGACTTGTTATAACCTCGCTTGTGTACGGAGGACTTGCGAGCCTGTCGGCGGCGGTATTAAAATGGGTGCCGAGTGGGTTTTTGGCGGCTGTACCGATTTTACAGGTAGGTCTGCCTGCGGTGTTGTCGGTGTATTTTGATTTATTTACGAGCTTTTTGCAGGCGTACATTTTATGTATGCTGACAATGGTATTTATAAAGAGCAGCGGAGAATAGATAAGGAGGAGCATTATGGAAAGAGCAATAGTATTGGCAGCGTCGGCAATCGGCGCGGGACTTGCAATGATAGCGGGTGTCGGCCCCGGTATCGGACAGGGCTTTGCGGCAGGAAAAGCCGCCGAGGCAGTCGGCAGACAGCCTGAGGCGAAAGGTGCGATAACATCGACAATGCTTTTCGGCTGCGCGGTTGCGGAGTCAACGGGTATTTACGGCTTAGTGGTGGCATTGATTTTGCTGTTCGCAAATCCACTGATAGGTATGCTTTAAGAGGGTGAGCAAATTGGATAACTATTTACCGTTTGTATCGCTTGATGTATGGACAATGATATTTACATGGGCGAACCTTGTAATATTGTTTTTACTGTTAAAAAAATTTCTGTTTAAGCCCGTAAACAAGGTCTTGGAGGAGCGTGCGGCACAGATCGAGAGCGAGTACAGTGCCGCCGAGCAAGCAGCCGTGACGGCAAACAAAATAAAAGCGGAGTACGAAAACAAATTATACTCCGCCAAAGTCGAAGCCGACGGTATCATCAAATCGGCAGTAAATACGGCAAATGAGCGTTCAAGCTCAATAGTCGGAGAAGCAAACGCCGAGGCAAGACGAATAATAGAGAAATCCCGTAAGCAAATCGAAGCTGACGGAAAGAATGCTATGAATGAGATGAAGTCCGAAATCGCCTCCATCGCCGTTGACGCAGCGGAAAAAATTTTAAAACGGGAAATTGACGAAAAAACGAACGAGGATATTATATCGGGCATAATAGACAGATTATAGCGGTTTAGACAATTGTAAAACGTCGGTTTGGGATTTGAGAGTATTTTTGATTTTATTCGTACTCAAACATCCCTTGCGGTAACTCGTCCGAACAAACTCAAAAACACTCTCAAACCCTATAGACTCGTTACGGCCTTCACAGAATTTGTGATGTTTCGGATTGAGTTTCGGTGTGTAGGGGGCGGTGTCCCTGCCGCTCCGTAATCTAAAAATATCTCAAATCCCAAACCGATATTTCACAATTGCCTAATATAACGGATAAAAAGGAGGCTTAATAAAATGTCTGACGCAAGAATTTACGGCGAGTCACTTTATGAGCTTGCAAAAGATGAAAAAATAAGCGAAGAAATATTAAGCGAACTAAAGAAACTGAATACATTGTTTAAGGAACACCCGGACTATGTAAAAATTCTCGACTCTCCGCAAATCCCCCGCAGAGAGCTTATGGCAATTCTGAACGAGGACTTTTTCGGCAGAGTAAACGGATATATGCTTAATTTTATAAAGCTGCTTTCCGAAAAGCACATGGTACACTGTCTTGACGAATGCTTGAAGGAATTTGAAAGACAATATAACCGGGACAACAATATACGTGTAGTCCATGTCACGACAGCTAAGCCGATGAGTGAAACGCTTGCGGCGAGGCTTGTTAAAAAACTGGAGAAAAAAACAGGCGGAAAGATTATTCTGAAACGCAAAATTGACCATAGCTGCATAGGCGGAATAATCATAAAAACAGACAATATGAGCATTGACGCAAGTGTTATTAACGAATTGAACACCTTGCGAAAAACTATAGCGAATTAGGAGCAGAGCAATGCAGGAACTAATCGGAATTATAAAAGACCGCATTAAAAATTACGAAAGCGTCATAAGCGAGGACGAAACCGGCTATGTCATAGAGGTCGGTGACGGTATCGCACGCATACACGGATTGGCAAACTGTATGGCGGGAGAGCTTATTGAGCTTTCTGGCGGCGTTATGTCTATGGCTTTAAACCTTGAAACGGATTTTGTCAGTGTTGTTATTTTAGGTGACGATACGGAAATAAAGGAAGGCTCACCCGCGCGGCGAACGGGCGAGGTTGTCAATGTGCCGGTAGGTGAAGAATTACTCGGAAGAGTGGTTGATGCACTCGGCAGTCCCATCGATGACAAAGGCGCAATAAATTCGCAAAAACGCAGACCCGTTGAGACAAATGCGTCCGGAATAATAGAAAGAAAATCGGTAAGCATACCCTTGCAGACAGGCATTAAAGCAATCGACTCCATGATACCGATAGGACGCGGACAGCGAGAACTGTTAATAGGCGACAGGCAAACAGGAAAAAGTGCGATTGCCGTTGACACTATTATAAATCAGCGGGGCAAGGGTGTTTACTGTATTTATGTCGCAATAGGTCAGAAGCGTTCAACCGTGGCTCAGATAGTTGAACGTCTTGAAAGAAACGGAGCCATGGATTATACGATTGTAGTTTCCGCAACTGCATCCGACGCGCCCGCACTGCAATATATTGCACCGTATGCAGGCTGCGCCATGGGCGAGGAATTTATGTATAACGGCAAAGACGCTCTGATTGTCTATGACGATTTATCGAAGCACGCCGTAGCGTACCGTGCGCTGTCATTGCTGTTACGGCGCTCTCCCGGACGAGAAGCATATCCCGGAGATGTGTTTTATCTTCATTCAAGGCTTCTCGAAAGAGCTGCACGGCTTTCGGACGACTTGGGCGGCGGGTCGCTTACGGCTATGCCCATTATCGAAACACAGGCGGGTGACGTTTCGGCGTATATTCCCACGAATGTGATTTCTATTACAGACGGACAGATTTTTCTCGAAACAGAGCTGTTTCACGCAGGAGTTATGCCTGCCGTAAATCCGGGAATAAGCGTATCAAGAGTCGGCGGCAACGCACAGATAAAGGCAATGAAAAAAGTTGCGGGCAGTCTTAAGCTGTCATATTCACAGTACAGGGAATTGCAGGCATTTGCGCAGTTTGGTTCCGACCTTGACGCCGACACAAAAAAACACCTTGCAAAGGGCGAAAGGATTGTTGAGGTATTAAAGCAGGACAGAAATTCACCGATTCGTGTATCATTGCAGATAGCTGTTATTTACGCCGTTGTAAACGATATGACGGAGGATATTCCGATAAAAAAGATAAAGGAATTTGAAAATGTTCTTTTTGAATATATTGAAAACAATGCGCACGATATAATCGACGAAATCGAAAGCAGCGGCGATATGACAAAGGAAACCGAGCAAAAGCTAAGAAAAGCGATTGAAGAATGTGTATTAAAATTCAAGGAGTAGAGCAATGTCCGCCACATCAATGAAGCAAATAAAAACAAGGATAAAAAGCATACAAGGCACAATGCAAATCACTCATGCGATGCAGCTTGTGGCAGCGTCCCGTATGAAGAAAATGACGGATCGGATTGAAAAATCCAAGCCGTATTTTAATATACTGCGGGAAACTCTTGATGAAATCACCGCCGATAATCTTGACTTTTCATCTGTTTTCACCCGTGAGCGTGAGGGAAGAAAATGTCATATTGTAATTGCGGGCGACAGAGGTCTTGCTGGCGGATATAATCACAACCTGTTCAAATCACTCAATTTTAATACAGACGATATAATATTCCCTATCGGCAAAAAAGCGGCGGAGTATTTCTCGGATTATAAAATGTTTATGGATGAATACGAAAAAGCCGCCGATATTGAATTTGAGGACTGCCGCCGAATAGGCGATTTACTTGCCGCAGCTTACAAAAAGGGAGATTTCACAAGCCTTTATATTTCTTATACAGCCTTTAAGAATATGCTTACTCAGGAACCGCAAACCATAAGGCTGCTGCCACTTTCAAAAAGGGACACTAAATCTCCCATACGCAGGGACACTAAATCATTTATGCGCAGGGACACTAAAACAAGTGTGACAATTTACGAACCTGATGCAGAAGGAGCTTTTGAGAGTATTATCCCCTATTATCTTTCGGGAATGGTCTACGGTGCTGTTACGGAATCGGTGACCTCTGAAACGGCAGCAAGGCGCAACGCAATGGAGGCGGCAACGGATAATGCGCAGGAAATGCTTGACCGTCTTACGCTTGAATACAACAGAGCAAGACAGGCTGCCGTGACGCAGGAGCTGACTGAAATCGTTTCAGGTGCAAGCCTCCCCCATTAATATTTAAAAGGAATGAACTGACATGAATATAGGTAAGATAACACAAATTATAGGACCTGTTTTAGACATACGCTTTGACGAGGATAACCTTCCGGAGCTGTTAAATGCGATTGAAATCAGAAACGGCAATAACAAGATAGTTGCGGAGGTCTTGCAGCACGTAGGTGACGGAGTTGTGCGCTGTATAGCGATGAGCTCTACCGACGGGCTTGTGCGTGGCATGGACGCTGTTGACACCGGCACGGGAATAACCGTTCCCGTAGGCGATGAAACACTCGGCAGAATATTTAATGTTCTCGGTGACACCGTGGATAATCTGCCCGCACCCGAAACGAAAGAAAAATGGTGTATACACCGTGACGCACCCGCCTATGACCAGCAAAATCCCTCAGAGGAAATTTTCGAAACGGGCATAAAGGTCGTTGACCTCATTGCGCCGTATTCAAAGGGCGGTAAAATCGGTCTGTTCGGCGGTGCCGGAGTCGGCAAAACCGTTCTTATTATGGAGCTTATAAACAATATCGCAAAGGAGCACGGCGGTATAAGCGTATTTGCGGGCGTTGGCGAAAGAACAAGAGAGGGAAACGATTTATATAACGAAATGAAGGATTCCGGCGTGCTTTCCAAAACCGCACTCGTGTACGGTCAGATGAACGAGCCGCCGGGCGCAAGAATGAGAGTTGCGCTTACAGGTCTTACCATGGCTGAATATTTCCGTGACAAGGAGCATAGAGATGTTCTTTTATTTATAGACAACATTTTTCGTTTCACACAAGCAGGCTCGGAGGTCAGCGCACTTATAGGACGTATTCCGTCGGCAGTTGGCTATCAGCCTACGCTTTCAGCCGAAATGGGCGCACTGCAAGAGCGCATAACCTCGACAAAGAACGGTTCAATAACCTCAATCCAGGCGGTATATGTCCCGGCAGATGACCTCACCGATCCCGCCCCGGCGACAACCTTTGCGCACCTTGACGCAACAACCGTCCTTTCGAGGCAGATAGCGTCACTCGGTATTTATCCCGCAGTTGATCCGCTTGAATCCACTTCACGAGTGCTTTCTCCCGAAATCGTCGGCGAGGAGCATTATAATACCGCACGTGATGTTCAGCGAATTTTGCAGCGATATGCGGAATTGCAGGATATAATCGCAATCATGGGCATGGATGAGCTTGCGGACGAGGATAAGGTGCTTGTCGCAAGAGCCAGAAGAATACAAAAATATCTGTCGCAGCCTTTCACCGTTGCGGAGCAGTTTACCGGCATGGCGGGCAAGTACGTTCCCATAAAGGAAACAATACGAGGATTTCGTGAGATAATAGACGGCAAATGCGATGATATTCCCGAATCGGCATTCTTATTCGCAGGTACAATCGATGAAGTAAGAGAAAAAGCGGAGGCAGAAAATGAGCACATTTAATATGCAAATTGTAACGCCCGACGGATTGTTTTTCAACGGCAAAGCGGAAAAAGTAATCGTCCGTGCCGCAATGGGTGATTTGTGCGTTTTGGCAGGTCACGCTGATTTAGTGTCCCCCATCAACGAAGGTGCCGTAAAAATAACACTTGAAAACGGAAATGCTAAAACCGCCAGATGCAAAGGCGGTTTTATAAGCATAAAAAGAAATACGGCAAAAATTGTATCATGCGGCTTCGTGTGGACAGACGATAATGTCCCCTATTAAAATAATTCCCGACAAAATTCAATTTTTATTTTATGTGATATAACGTATTGACTTTATTTTGTTTTCATGATAGAATGATTATCATTAATATCAAAAACGATATCACGGGCAAATCTTCCGTAACCGACACCTTCATTCTATTAAAGGTGTTATACTGAACACATACCGTAAAACGGTAATTTAAAAAAATAACGGAAGATAAACCAAAAATAAGGAGTTTACGTCAATGGTAAAAATATTATTTGTTTGCCACGGGAATATATGCAGAAGTCCAATGGCAGAATTTGTGATGAAGGATTTAGTAAATCAAAAGGGTATATCGGATAAATTTGAAATAGCCTCTGCGGCAACAAGCACAGAGGAAATCGGGAATCCCGTATATCCCCCGGCAAAAAGAAAGCTTGCGGAGCATGGTCTTAACTGCGACGGAAAAACCGCACGTCAAATGACGAAGGCGGATTATTCGTATTATGATTACATTATTGCAATGGACAGATACAATCTTAAAAACATGACTCGCTTCACAGGAGGCGACCCCGATAAAAAGGTTTCGCTTTTGATGGAGTTTACAAGCCGTCCCGGAGATGTGGCAGATCCTTGGTATACCGGAGATTTTGACGCAACATGGAACGATGTATATGAGGGTTGTTCAGGTGTTTTGAGGTATATTGAAGATAAAATGTGAGTTTCTTTTACTCGGTACAAACATCAATGCAGTCTGCTTCAAAAATCAAGATACTGTTCAATGCAGACGGAAACACAAAATAAAGATTTCACAGGGGACAGGCTTGTCCCCTGTTGATGTTTAACATCATAATTGTGCTGCCAAATCAACGGCGGTCTTTCAGTATAATTAGTGATATTATCAATACCAGCGGGAATACACACCCCGCAAGCATTCCTCTTTGCAGATTGTCGTTTGCGTGCTGAGTGATATTTCCGACCAATCCCGGTCCGAACGCTCCGCCAAGATCACCGGCCATAGCCAGCATGGCAAACATTGCCGTTCCTCCGTCCGGAATCCGCCCGGAACATATGCTTATCGTTCCCGGCCACATGATACCGACCGAAAAGCCGCACATAATACAACCGATCAAGCCGAGAACGGGATTATCCGATACGGACGCCATAATATAACAAATCAAGCAAAGACAGCCGGAGCCAAGCATAAATTTCCTCAAATCCAGTCTGTCACCGTATTTCCCGTAAATGACACGGCTAATCCCCATCGTTACGGCAAACATACAAGGTCCCGCCAAATCACCGGCCGCTTTTGACAATTTAAGAGCCGACTCAGCGTATGCGGAGGCCCATTGAGCCATTGACAGTTCGGAGGCTCCCGAACATATCATCAGCAAAACAGCTATCCAAAACAGCGGTATTCGGAAAAGACCGCCCACTTTCATTCCCTTGCCGTCATCTGTAATATGTTCAATAGGGCACGTTGCAAAATTATAAACATTATAAATAGGAATAACCGCCCATATGCAGGCAAGCCATTTCCAATTGCTTATGCTGAAAGCCGTGAAAAACAGCGTGGATATGAGTATCACCGCTACCGATCCCCAGCAATAAAACGAATGCAGCAAACTCATAGCGGCTTCCTTATGTTCAAAAGGACACGCCTCGACAATAGGGCTGACCAACACCTCTATCAAGCCGCTGCCGACAGCATATATAAGTACGCTTATTATGATACCCGCAAACGGATCGGGCAAAAGCTCCGGCAAGAACGCCAGACACACAAGTCCCGCCGCCGAACATACTTCAGAAGCCACAACGCACCTGCGGTACCCTATGCGATCTGCAAAATGTGCGCATAAAACGTCCACAACAAGCTGAGTCAGGAAAAATATTGCAGATATAAGAGCAATTTTCCCCAACGGTATACCGTAATCATTATGAAATGTAAGAAACAGCAGCGGCGCAAAATTAGCCGCTATTGCCTGAGTGATACCTCCCAGGTAACAAGCCGTCAATGTTTTTCTGTACTTTTTAATCATATTGAATTTCTCCTATAATTATTTCGCAGAAAATTATACCACGCCTCTGCCCGAAAGTCAACACTTTTGATACAAAACATTCCATAATTTCACCTTACGGCAAACATCAATTGCCCTAAAAGAAAATAGTTGTACCGTAAGCATCGGCAAAAATCCCTTTCCTATTCACCTCTTACCGACAATCCGTACAGCGTTTCCCATACAACATCTTTATTTCTTTCATATATATTTTCAAAATACGAATACGGAACCGGATTATCCGGTGCTTCACCGCCTACCTCTATTGTTATACTCGGTATACCCTTTTTATACACCGCCCAATCCTTATATCCGGCAGCGTCCACAGCCTCGTAATTATCATCCGGTACATATCCGGTTACATTTGATATTTCTTTTGCAAAGCTTTCGCTTTTTTCTTTGACAGCTCCTGTTTGCTTGTAGTACCAATATATTAATGAGCCTTTTGTATGATAGCTTATTGTACGTTTAAAATTATACTGCTCGGTTGCGCTTATCAACGCTGCCGCCTCTGCACTGCTTCCCGGAGCCGTACCCTTATACCTATCAGAGGAAGGTCCGCTTGCTCCGACATATTCGTCCCAACCGGCATCAAAGTTTCTGTTAATATCCACACCTTCAGCATTCGCTTTCCACTGAACATAGGCATCAGCGCCTCTTGATGCACACACCCCGTCAACGAACTGTCTTGCTGCATCTGTTTTTAACGCAGAGCTGCCAAGCTGCGACACGGTAACTCCATCAGGATTACTCATAGGAATAAAATGTACCGCCGTATTTGTCGTCAGCTCAGCGGCATCCTTGCCCTTATACGCAAAGCTTGTATAATTTTTAAGGTAATCCGTCAACTGAGTCATGACTAACTGTGTTGTAATATATTCTCTTGCGTGCATAGCACCCATAATCATTATATGATTTTCGCTGTTTATATCGCCTACAACAATATCATACAATTTTCTTGTGTCAAAGGTTGTACAAAGCTCCTTGACAGTGACAATATCGGGATACATACTCTTAAGTGCCGCTATGTCATTCACCATATCATCATATGTGTATAAGCTGTTCTTTTTATCTATGATAAGCTGTTTGGGAGTTATCGGAGCAGGCGACGGTGTTTGAGCCGATTCCGCATCACTCAAAGCGGTCGGCTCTGTTTTTAATTCGTCAAAGCTTATATCCGCAGAACCACAGCCGCATATACTCCCCAAAACAAACACGACCGTAAAAATCAAAGTCGGTATACTCCTACTGTATTGCCAAATACGATGCCAAGCCATATCCCACCATTCCTTTGTACTCTATTTTATAAAAATCACCTACTGTTTCTATGTATGTAACATATGAATCTGCCGGTATTTTTGTTATCTCCGACGCCGATGTAGACGGATAGCTTCTAAGCGTTATAAACGACTCCGCATTAACAACCTTCGCGGTTTTTGAAGCTGTCGTATGGTGCACCTCACGAGCAGTGCTCAGGTAAGAAGCAAGCGCATAGCCTATATGACCGTCGTAATTTATCTTGTAAAATCCGTTACCTGCTTCCTCAATATAGCCTACACTTGAACCAAGCGGAATTTTAACAATTTCGCCCGCAGAAGTGGACGGCGAACGTCTAAGCGTTATAAATTCGTTGCACTTTACAACATACATTGTTTGTTTCACCGTATTTGAGCGTGCCTCACGCTCCTGCTCTTGTATTTTTGCTTCGGTTTGAGCCCTGCCGCTTTCCTCTCCGGATACGCGTGCACTGTTAATTTGTCCAAGCGCCGTATTTGCAGTCATTTTTAAAGACTCCAGCTCACTTTTTTGGGATTCCGAAAGCGCAGATGTTTCAATCGCCGCAATCATACTCAGCGCATTTTCATAATTCCCGTTCGCAACAAGCTGTTTTGCCTCATTGATTCTTGTGTTAATTTCATTAGATGCAATCTCCGAATTGATTCTGCTTATCAAATCGGAAATATCGCTCCAAAACACATACGAGGATGCTGACTGCGGAATATTTTCAGCTCTGAGTTTTGCCTCATTCAGATTTCCTTGATTATATAGCTCAAGTGCTGCTGTGTAATTATCAAAAATATCTGTCAGAAGATTTACCTCGCTGTTATCTGCTCCCGCATCCTTTGCTTCACGAAGATATTGGAGCGCTACTGTATAATTTTTTTCTTCAATCGCTTTTTTAGCATTTTTTATACTGCCCTGTGTAAATCCGCTGCAGCCTCCGAGTGCTGCAACAAGCAAAACCAATATAGTTGCTACAATTTTATTTTTCATCGCTTTTTCCTCTCCTATTGTCTATTTAATTCGGGAAATTATTGTTTGTATAGCTTCCGTACGAATTATATGTATCCCCTGTGAACGTGTTTTTAACAGCATTGACGCTGCCTGAACTGTAGTAATTGTTTGACATAAGCGGCGTGAACGCAAATGCAAGACACAGAACAAATCTTCCAAGAGATTCGATTCCGTATAGCTGGTATACCATTTCTATAAAAATTCCTCCGAGCAACGCAGATATTAAGCATGCAATAAGAAACGGCACGGAGAATCTCGGCAATGCAGCATTAAGATACTTCAAATATGCAAATACCAGTCCTAATATACCGTCAGTTTAACACTTTTAAAATTGATTGACATTCAAAAATGTGCCGGCGGTACGGTTTGCGCTCTTTTTTGGTCAAAGTCTCAAAACTCATATTTGTTGATTTCACTGATACATTTTATTGATTTTGTCAATAATATCACCGTACATAATCGCAAATTTAAATTAATTTACGATATATGCGGAAATCCGCATGATACCTGCACTTATAAAAACTTTAACCACAAATTTGACCATATTTATAATCGTTAAAAACCGAGTCAGCCAGTTTCTCAATACAGATCCTCTTTTGCTCATCGGACGAATGCGCATATCTTTTCATTGTGATCGTGGCATCGGCATGTCCCAAAACCTCGCTCAAGGTTTTTATATCCATCCCGGATTCCAATGCTCTCGTGGCGAATGTGTGGCGTGTCGTGTGGAATTTTGCCGGTTTTATTTTTGCTTTTTTCAGAATTTTCGCAAAATGATATTGACAATATCTCGGCTCCGTCATTTTCCCTTCATTATTAATAATGTATTTGCTCGTGTTTCCGTACAGCTTTTTATGCTCCGTTAATTTTTCTGCAAGAAACTTGGGGATCTGAAACGATTATTTCGGGATCATCGACACACTTCCTGTTGCACTCGGCCACCGCCTCCAAAAGCTTTGTCCTTACCTCTGCGTAGGAACGTGCATATACCGAGCTGTATCGCGCCTTACCGTTTGCGTCATACTCTCTTATATATCGTGCCTCCCAACGCCCGTCCTTACGTTTATATATGTTTTTCATTCGTCTTGGCATCTTACCTTACCTCTTTCTGTATAAAATTTGACCATAATTTTGACGGTCTATATCAAGATTATAGTATTTTTAGGAGCCGTTTGCCGCCAAATACTCATTGATTTTGGCATTTGATTTGCAATTTTCAGAACAAAATACCGCAAGCAGATTTAAAATATGTTATGTTAACTTCATTATTCCTTTATCTATACGGAATCAAAAAACGACAGTATGCTTCTGCGGCACATCTGCAAATATTATGATAAAAAAGTATTTATACTATAAAATTCAAAGGGCAGCACCCATCGGCACTGCCCCTTGAATTTGTGATTTATTTAATTGTAATTTCCGTTTCGGTCATGCCGTCATGAGAGTGTGTTTTTGCTTAAACATATTCCATCCGTAAAACCAACAGCTTATGCCATGTTCAAGTCAAAAAATTCACACCCCATTTAGCAATTACTCACCGAATCCGTTTTCAAACATTTCTGCAATTTCGGCCAGTACCGCTTCTTCATCTGC
The DNA here is from genome assembly GCA_034090805.1 of Clostridia bacterium. GTDB lineage: Bacteria > Bacillota > Clostridia > UBA1381 > UBA1381 > Ornithomonoglobus_A. The sequence continues at coordinate 19,600 of JAXDRV010000006.1, read as the reverse complement.
GCCGTCGCACACGATTTCAACCTCACAGCCTTTTTTCATGCAGGCAGACATAATCTGCATAGGTGCTTTTGCCTTTACTGCCTTTCCGTTTGCATTGAGTGTGACCTCGCAGTCCGGATGCGCTTTCACTGCCTTTGCAAGCACACCTGCCGGGCGCATATGAAGCCCCTGTTCATTTACAACCGTTACAATCTTCGTTACCATAATAGTTCACTCCTTATTAATTAGATTTAAAATTTATACACGCTTTTTCTTCAACAGAGCTAAAAGCAACATTCCGACAACCGAACCGATTACAAGCGAAAGAAGATACATCGGCCAATTACCTACAACCGCGAATACGAAAATTCCTCCGTGAGGTGCCATCAGCGTACAGTTAAATGCCATCGACAATCCTCCTGCCGTTGCAGCTCCCACCAAGCACGCCGGGATCACACGCAGCGGATCGGACGCAGCATAGGGAATCGCACCTTCCGTAATAAAGCTCAGACCCATAATGTAGTTTACCGGTCCGTTCTTTCTCTCTTCCTCTGTCCATCTGTTTTTAAAGAAGTTTGTCGAGAGTGCGATTGCCAGCGGCGGAACCATACCGCCTATCATAACAGCCGCCATTACGTCATAGCTTCCCGATGCAATTGCAGCAGTACCGAAAACGTATGCCGCTTTATTGAATGGTCCTCCCATATCAATGGACATCATGCCGCCCAATATGCAGCCGAGTACAATTTTACTTGTATTTCCCATATTATTCAGAAAGTTGGATAATCCCGTATTAATCATACCCATAAACGGATTTACCGCACACATGATAACAGCAATAATTCCCAGTCCCGCAAGAGGATAAATAAGCACAGGCTTAATGCCGTTCAGTGCATTGGGCATTTTATCGCAAAGCTTTTCCAATGCAAGCATCAGATAGCCTCCCGCAAATCCCGCAAGCAGCGCACCGAGGAATCCTGACGGAACATCGCCCGCCACATTGCCGAAGGTCGAGCCTGTCGTTGCAAGAAATCCTCCTACCAAACCAACAAGGAATCCCGGTCGATCGGCAATAGACTTTCCGATATATGCCGCAAGAACGGGTACCATAAAGCTAAAAGCATAACCGCCGATTGTTTTGAAAAATCCCGCCGCAGCAGTATAAGTACCGAAGCTTGAATCCTGCGGCGCACCTGCAATGGTATCAATCAAAAATGCAAGTGCAATGAAAATACCGCCCGCTACCGTAAACGGCAGCATATTTGAAACGCCGTTCATTAAATGCTTATACATCTTTCTTCCGAAGCTTTCGCCGTCCGAGGAATCATCTGCCGCTTTTGCGCCCGTATGGCGGTACACAGGAGCATCGCCGGCTTCAATTCTGTTTATCAGCTCCTCAGGAATTTTTATGCCGTCGGAAACCTTGGTACGAATGACCTTTTTCCCGTCAAAGCGAGACATTTCCACCGTCTTATCCGCCGCTATGATAATACCGTCACAGGAATCGATTTCTTCCTTTGTGAGTATGTTCTTTGCTCCGCCGGAGCCGTTTGTTTCCACTTTAATCGTAATTCCGAGCTTTTTACCTGCCTTCTCCAAAGCCTCTGCCGCCATGTACGTGTGCGCAATTCCCGTGGGGCAAGCCGTAACCGCAAGAACCTTGATTTTCCCTTTTGCTTCCTCCTTGGGTGCATCGGGATATTTTTCCCGTTCCATATCATCGATCACCTTTAAAAATTCGTCCTTATCCTTTGCGGCAAGAAGCTTTTCTCTGAAATCCTCATCCATGAGTATAGTCATAAGACGCGAAAGTACCTCAAGATGCACATCACCGTCATTCGGAGCAGCAATCATAAACAGCAAATTTGACGGTTCATCATCCAAAGCTTCATAATCAACACCGCCGGGGACTGTCATCGCCGCAAGAGAAGGTGCTTTTACAGCCGTACTTTTGGCATGAGGAATCGCAATGCCCTCGCCAACAGCGGTAGTGCTGATTTCTTCCCTTGCAAGAATACCTTTTTTGTAGCCTTCCTTGTCTGCTATTTTTCCACCCTTTACCTGTAATTCAATCAGCATATCAATTGCTTCCGACTTATTTTTAGGTGCGGCGTTAAGCATGATACTTTCCTTATTCAATAGATCAACAATACGCATAATAATCCTCCATTCTTAAAATTAATGTCCGTTTAACTTCTTAAAGCTGTTTGAGCAGTCTGTATATTTCCTCTTTTTGCGCCAGACCGTCCGAAAATGCCGTTGCGCCGCCTGTTGCGGTACCAAGCTTCAGCGCATATGTGTAGTCACCGTCCATAGACCCCGCAAGAAAACCCGCTACCATGGAATCTCCGGCGCCTACGGAATTTTTCACCTTACCCCTGCATACACCGCAGGTATGCACGGTTCCCGTTTCGTCCACAAGCACTGCGCCGTCTCCCGCCATGGAAACAAGCACATTTACCGCTCCCATTTCTCTGAGCTTTTTTGCATATGTTATAACGTCCTCTACGCTTGTCACGCTCACGCCAAACATTTCTCCAAGCTCATGATTGTTGGGCTTAATCAAAAACGGCTTATACTTCAGGACGTTTAAAAGCAAATCGTTCGTTGCGTCAACAACCGTCTTGATTCGCTTTCCGGAAAGATGCCCGAGAATTTTCTCATAAATATCGGAAGGCAGGGTATTTGGAATACTTCCGGCAAGTACAAGAATATCTCCGTCCTTCAATTCGTCCAGCTTCTTATAAAGAAGTGCTATTGCCTCGCTGCTGATTTCCGGTCCTTGACCGTTCAGCTCCGTTTCATCTTTAGATTTAATTTTTACATTGATTCTGGAAAAACCGTTGTTAAGACGAACGAAATCCGTTTCTACACCTTTCTCCCGAACACCTTCTTCAATTGCTTTCCCGGTAAAGCCTGCCACAAAACCCAACGCCTTTGATTTAACTCCCAGTTCACTGAGAACAATAGAAACATTGATGCCCTTTCCTCCGAAATAGATCTCTTCGGACTGAGAACGATTCACGCTCCCCACCCGCATTTCATCCGTATGTACCACATAATCAATTGCAGGATTAAAAGTAACAGTATAAACCAATTATAAAACCTCCTTTATTGATGATTCAGACAGATATTTTTTATCAATCAGCTTGTCGGTAATAATTTCCCCGCAATTGAGTCCGGCAAATCTGACTGACGTAATCTGATCGAATTTGGAATGATCCGCAAGAATGTAAATTTCCTTGCTGTGATGGATCACCGTACTTTTTACCGTCGCTTCGCTTTTATCGTGAGTGGATAATCCGCCCGACATTGATATGCCGTTCACGCCGACAAAGCATTTGGTAAAATTGTAATGCTGAAGAGATATTACACATTCCGCTCCGACGATGGCTTCCGTGGACAGCTTGATTTCACCCCCCGGAACAAATACCTGAAATCCCTTCTGTGCCAGTTTTTTGGCATTTATGAACGCATTTGTAACGAATGTGACGTTTTTTGACGGAATATAATCGATAATTTTTTCCGTCGTAGTTCCCGCATCAATGTACACAAAGTCGCCATCCTCTATCAAAGAAGCAGCGTATCTTGCAATCGCTTCTTTTTCTTCAATAAAAAGATTCATTTTTTTTGCGACATCATTTTCATAGCGGGAGAAGCTCTCATCAAGAGCAATAGCGCCCCCGTGAACCTTAGTCAGCATACCGCGTTCCGCCAGAATATTCAGATCTCTTCTGACAGTGGATTCCGATGCATCAAGCATTTCGCACAGCTCACCGATTTTCACACTGCTTTGACGATCAATGAGAGCCAAAATAATTGAATGTCTTTCCTCCGTAAGCATTTTCACACCTCCTTTGAATGAATTTGACCGTTTTTGACTTGTTGTAATATTATATTACCACACAGTTACTATCATGTCAAGCATTTTCGGTCATTTTCAATCAAAATATTTCATTTTCGGTCAATTCAACAAAACATATCATGTTTATTTGTGCATATCAGACAATAGGCAGTAATACCAAATAATTGAGTTTTATCGGATAGTCATTGAATTTTCCGTCATGGCGGTATATAATAAACTATACAGTTAAACACCAATGTTTGAATTTGTGTTAAAGTATCCTTGAGGAGGTGCTTCAAAATGAATACATACACGACATCTGATATTGCCAAAAAGATAGGAATACACCCTAACACCGTGCGCTTCTATGAAGAAATGCAGTTAATTACACGTCCGGAACGAAAAGAAAACGGGTATCGTATTTTTACGGATTTACACATATATCAATTCAAAATTGCAAGAACGGCATTTCAAATAGAGCTGCTCCAAAACGGTTTAAGAAAGCAGAGCGTTGAGATTGTAAAAACCGTTGCACTCGGAAATATAGATAAAGCACTTGATTTAACAGACCGGTATTTGGAGCATATTGAGCAAGAAAAAAATAATGCCGCAGAAGCTGTAAAAAGCGCAAAAGCCATATTGGAAAACAAAGATAATAATTTAATCAAAATCAGTATGACACGAAAAGAAACAGCGGACTATCTGGGTATTACAACAGATACTTTACGCAATTGGGAATTAAACGGATTGCTGCGGATAAAACGCCGACAAAACGGATATAGGGTATATACGGAGCAAGACATACAAATATTAAAAATCATCCGCTCTCTGCGGTGCGCAAACTATTCTTTATCGTCTATTCTCAGGATGTTAACCGCTCTTTCACGTAATCCGCAAACGGATATAATGAAAGTCATTGATACACCGCTTCAAACCGATGATATTATAACAGCCTGCGACCGCCTGATTACCTCTCTTGACCGAGCGGCCTATAACGACAGAACGATAAAAAATATGCTGATAGAAATGAAAGAAAAATTTTTTAACTCTCCAATTTAACACCAACCTTATTGTTTGTGTTATGATTTTATCACTAACGATAAAGGAGGTTTTATTATGCCTGTAATAGAAACGAAAAATCTAACAAAATCATTTGCAGGAAAAACAGTATTAAGCAATTTTAATATTTCCGTAAATCAATGGGAGGTGTTCGGATTGCTCGGCTCTAACGGAGCGGGTAAAACAACGGCTATTGATTGTATTTTAGGCACAAAAAATCCCGATAGCGGAACAGCGAGGATTTTGGGTATGAATCCAAAAACGGGCCGAAAAAAGCTTTTTGAAAATGTAGGTGTTCAATTTCAGGAATTGCATTATCAGGATAAAATTACGGTATCGGAGCTATGCGAAATGACAAGTGCTTTATATCAGAATTTAGTGCGTTTGTCGACTGTACTTAAAGTATAACACTCCAAAGAATATTTTTAAATCCAGCAAAAATGATACGTTGTCAACATACCATACATTTAACTGTATTCTCTTGTTCCATTCCACATCTTTGCGCCCATGTACTTGTGCCCATCCGGTTATCCCCGGTCTTACCTCAAACATTCGTTTTTGTTCATCACTGTATTCTTCATATTTCCAAGGATGATATGTAAGAGGAGGCCGAGGCCCTATCAGCGCCATATCCCCTTTTAAAATATTTATCATTTGAGGTAATTCGTCCATACTGCTTGCTCTTAATAAATGCCCTACCTTTGTTATACGACTGTCGTTGCTGTCCGAATAAACTCCCTGCTTTTCTGCGCCTACACACATAGAACGGAATTTATACATATTATATACTTTTCCATTCATTTCCAGGCGTTGCTGCTTAAACAGTACCGGTCCTTTTGAGTCTATTTTTACCGCGCCTGCTATTATCATCAAAATCGGCGACAGGCATATTAAACCTATCAGTGCCAGAGTGAAATCCAACGCTCTTTTCACATATTTTTTATACATTCTACATCCCCGCATCAAATGAATATTCCTGTTCGGACAAGGTTTTTGGGTTCTTGCTGTAAAGAAATACCAGACCGTCTTCGTCCTCGCATATTATTCTTATCTTTTTGTCACTGCCGTATTTTTCGGCGAGCTGTTCTATTGTTATTTCCGTATACATTCCCTTTTTCCTCTCGACTGCTTCCGCTGTCTGTTATCTCATAAGGCGTTTATTCCTCTAAGAGCCTTACACCCCCACTATTTACAATTTGTCATTCGTTTTTATAATTATAACACGTATAAATATAAATTTCAAGTATTTTTTTCATATTTTCGTCACAAATTAGAGCAATTGTGATGATTTTTCTACAAATTGCACTTTATTTCAGCCGTATATCTTAAAAATTACACTCACCCCGCCGGTCAATTGCCATGCTCGGTGAGCAAAAAAATAACGCCGTCCTACAACAAAAGACAGCGTTATTTTTACTTTCATTTTATGGATTCGAGGAAATCACGCTCACGACAAAGGTCAATGCACCGTTTATCGGAATAACTGCCTGTATCGTTTTTTACTTTTGAACGATATTGCGCATATTGTCCCTAAACTTTCTCGGAGTCACTCCCTTGTATGCTTTAAATTTCGATATGAAGTAGCTCGATGTGGAAAATCCCGTCTGAAAGGCTATTTCCGTAATGCTTTTATCGGACGTAAGCAGCAGTTTTTCCGCTTTACATATCCTTAAAAAAGTAATATATTCACTGAAGCTCTTCCCCATCGTCTTTTTAAACGCAAACGAAAAATAATTGTAGCTTACATGACAGTATTCCGCCACCTCCGCCTCCGTCACATTTTCAAAATTTTCTTCTATATACCCAAGAGCGGTTTTCAGTGTATCCGTGATTTTAATGTCATCGCTCGAAATATTATTTTCATGCCAGTAACGAAATATCCCTGCCCAAAGCTTTAATATATTCGCACGAATGATAAGCTCATATGCCGGTCCCGTCGTTTTCCACTCATCAATTATTTCAAGGAAAAGAGATTTTATGTCAATGCCTCCGAGTTCATCATTGCCGAACACCTTCTGATGGGAATTATCGGAAAGAAACGGCAGCATATACTTAAATTCAAACAGTGATGATTCATCGGCATATAATATATGCGGCGAAAATTTAATACATATATATTTCGAATCTTTTCTAAACGTGAGTGTATGAGGTGTGTTTGAATTTACAATAACAAGCTTCCCCGTTTCAAAGGCTATCCTCTCTTCATTGTACCAAACATATCCATCGGCATCAACAGCATATAAAAGCTCAATATAGTCATGATAATGGTATGACACAGGCTTTCCATCGACACCTTTATGGCCGGTCATTTCAATGCAATGAATCCAGCTCTTTATCCCGTTTATAGTAAACGGCTCTTCAGATATACTTTTCATAATAATCTCCATTCCTTCAAACTGCGGCGGCATCAAGCATAATGCCGAAAAAGAAGCAAGCAGCTTACCGACGTCCGATGAGTGTTGCTGTACACAACACCTTTGCCGTCAAAAATCTCCTACGACCACCATCTGCAAAGCCGATAGCGCAAAACACCTCACCGTTCAAAAGCAGCAAGACGATTGCTTATTTTTTTATTATCCGCCACCGTAAATAATTGATATTTTTAATTGAATATATTATATCATATAAAATTCAAATATGCTATACTTATTTCATAAATTTTTAAAAGAACGGATCGGGTTTGGGTTTTGTACTCAAACAAACGTCTTTTATGAAAGGAGTATTATTATAATGAACAAAAAATTAAAAGTGGGACTTATCGGTCTCGGAGGGATTTGCCGTTGTGCGCATATGCCGGGATATGCCGGCATGGATAATGTGGAAATCGTTGCCGTATGCGATATACTTCCCGACAAAATCAAAAGCTTTAAGGAAGAATTTAATATGAACGACGTTCCGTCGTTTACCGATTATAAGGAGCTTTTGGATTTTGAGGGTTTGGACTTTGTGGACATTTGCACACCGAATTATCTTCATTCAATTATTGCGGCAGCCGCACTGGAAAAGGGGCTGAATGTTTTTTGCGAAAAGCCTGACGCAGTATCCGTAAGCGAAGCATTAAAAATGAAGAATGCCGCAGAAAAATCAGGCAAGCAGCTTATGGTTATGAGAAATAACCGTCACCGCAAGGACGCAAAATACCTAAAGGCATTTATTGATGACGGAAAAATGGGTGAAATTTACTGCGGACGCTGCGGCTGGCAAAGAAGACGCGGCATCCCCGGCAAGGGCGGTTGGTTTACAACCAAAGAGCAGTCCGGCGGCGGTCCTCTTATTGACCTGGGCGTACATATGATTGACCTTGCAATATGGCTTATGGGCAACCCCACTCCCGTTTCGGTATCCGGCTGCACCTATGCAAAATTTGCCGACAGCGATGTGTCCGATTCCGTACATTCTTCATTCGGCGAGAAAAACGAAAACGGAGTTTTCGATGTAGAGGATCTTGCAATGGGATTCATAAGATTCGACAACGGAGCTTGCTTGCAGATTGAATTTTCATGGGCGTCAAATATCGAAGCCGAAAACAATTTCGTTGAGCTGCGCGGCACAAAAGCAGGTGCTGTACTTCGAGACGAATCCCTGAAAATATTTACGGAAAGCAACGGCGTACTTGAGGATATTATCCCCAATGTACCGTCCTCACCGACCGCTCACGGTGACAACATACGTCATTTTACCGATGTTTTGCTAAACGGAGCAGAGCCTGATTTTACGCCTATTCAAGGTGTTAATATGATAAAGATTCTTGAGGCAATATATAAGTCGGCAGAAACAGGCAAAGAGGTTATTCTTTAATCGGAATTAAAACGGAAAGGAGTTAACGGTTATAACAATGAAGGTTTTAGTTTGGAATGAAAATATTCATGAAAAGGAAATCCCCCTCGTAACAGAGCTTTATCCCGGAGGACTTCACGAATATATTGCATCATTTTTGAGATCCGATGATGTTGAGGTAAGCACTGCCACTCTCGATGACCCCGAATGCGGTCTGACAGATGATGTTCTTTCCGAAACGGACGTACTTATTTGGTGGGGACACGCAGGACACAACAAGGTTCCCGATGAAGTGGTTGAAAGAGTACACAGATATATTCTTTCCGGCATGGGACTTATAGTTCTTCACTCCGGTCACCACTCAAAGATTTTCAAAAAAATCAACGGCACAACGTGCAATCTCAAGTGGAGAGACGGCGCAAGAGAAAGAATTTGGACAGTAAAGCCCAATCACCCGATTGCGGAGGGTGTAGACGAAACCTTTGCTCTTGACTGCGAAGAAATGTACGGCGAGCCGTTTGATATTGCCGACCCTATGGAAACAATATTTATGGGTTGGTTTAACGGCGGAGAAGTTTTCCGTTCGGGCTGCACTTGGGTAAGAGGCAACGGGAAAATTTTCTATTTCCAACCCGGTCATGAAACAAATTCCGCATACCACAACGCAAACGTTCAAAGAATTTTGAAAAACGCAGTTAAATGGGCATGTCCGGTCAGGAAGAATATTCCGCTTGTTTGCCCCTGCACAGAGCCTCTTGAAGGCTGATACAAAAAGAGAGGAGATATGAATATGGAACTTTCGGTTATGTCGCCCGTTTTAAACCAAATGGGACTTGAAGAATCGCTTAAATACTTAAGCAACCTCGGCGTGGACAGCTTAGAGCTCGGTGCGGGAGGTTATCCGGGGAAAGCACATCTTGACCCTAAGGAATATCTCGGTAATCCCGAAAAAATTGACGAATTAAAGTCACTTTTAGAAAAATATAATATGAAAATCTCAGCAATAGCCTGTCACGGTAATCCCGTACATCCCGACAAGGAGATTGCACTCAAATTCCACAACGAGTTTGTGGACGCCATGAAAATAGCTGTCATGCTCGGAGTTGATACCATTATAGGCTTCTCCGGCTGTCCCGGAGATTGCAGTACATCGAAAAATCCGAACTGGGTAACGTGTGCATGGCCTCCGGAATATCTCGATATACTCGATTGGCAGTGGAATAAGGTTTTAATCCCCTATTGGAAGGAAACGGCTAAGCTTGCGGAGGAAATAGGGATAAAGAAAATCGCTTTTGAAATGCATCCCGGATTTTGCGTATACAATCCGTCAACACTGCTTAAGCTCAGAAACGCAGTCGGAGATATTATAGGCGCAAACGTCGATCCCAGTCATCTTTTCTGGCAGGGTATAGATCCCTGTGAAGCAATAAAAATGCTCGGCGGTGACGCAATATATCATTTCCACGCCAAGGACACAAAAATAGACACTGCAAACACGTCGAAAATCGGTGTTCTCGATACACAGGAATACGGAAATATTCTTAACCGTTCATGGGTATTCAGAACCGTAGGTTACGGTCACGGAAAAGATGTTTGGAATAATATAATAAGCACTTTGAAGGCTGTCGGCTATGACGGTGCAATTTCCATCGAACACGAGGACGGTCTGATGTCACCGAAGGAAGGACTTGAAAAAGCCATTGCCCTTCTTAAGGATACAATTATTTATGAGAATGCAGGTGAAATGTGGTGGGCGTAAAGCATAAACTCGGAATCATCGGCTTCGGAGGTATGGGACGAGCTCATTTTGAAGAGTTAAAAAATTTCGACAGACTTAAGGTAAAGGGAGTCTTTGATCTCGATGAAGCCGCACTTAAGGCCGGAACGGACAGAGGTGTGATCGCTTATGAGTCAAAGGAGGCTCTTTTGCATGATCCTGAGATTGATTTGGTGCTTGTATCCACCACCAACGAAGCTCACAAGCCATTGCTTATTGAGGCGATGCGTGCGGGAAAGCATGTAATATCGGAAAAACCCGTAACATTAAACTCCGAAGAGCTGCTTGAGGTCATGGCTGTTTCCAAAGAAACCGGGAAAGTATTTACCATAGACCAAAACAGACGTACAAACCGTGATTTTGTTCTGATGAAAAGAAAGGTGGAGGAAGGAATCATAGGCAAGCCTCTTGTAATCGAATCGAGAGTTGAAGGCTCAAGAGGTATTCCCGGCGGCTGGAGAACTCTTAAAGCCCTGGGCGGAGGAATGATGCTTGATTGGGGTGTGCACTTGATCGATCAGATCTTATTTATGCTTCCCGATAAGGTAACGCAGGTTTATTGTAAGCTGCTGAAAGTAAAATACCCGGAGGTTGATGATAACTTCCATCTTATGCTGACCTTTGAAAGCGGTCTGACGGCAATAATTGAGGTTGGAACAAATCACTACATCACTCACCCTCGTTGGTATGTCATGGGCGAGAACGGGACTCTTCAGATAGACAACTGGGAATGTGAAGGCAGGATCACACGCTGTAAATACCAGGAGAATGTGTGGGAAGAAGAAATATTCATGACTGCCGCAGGTCCCACAAAGACCATGGCACCGAGAACCGGAAATTCTGTTGAAACAATAGAGCTCAGCATGCCGGAGGACGTAGTTGATAATCTAACCGTTGTCTACAATCAATTTATAGACGCCGTCGAGGGCAAAGCAGAGCTGCTCATAACGCCTCATCAGGCTCTCAGAGTTATGAAGGTTATGGAGGCTGCTTTTGAGTCGGCCGAAAAAAATCAATCTGTAAATACAGAAATATGAACAGGTTATCAGCCTGTAAGCAAAGGGACTGCATTATTTTACAGTCCCTTTCGCTTATACATCCCGTAATTTGATAAAAACTTATTGAAGAGGGCATTTTATTCCGGTGCCGGTGATACGTTTTTTCTTCATATCAGACTGCATCTTATCAAGCGCTTCACCGAAACGGAAAGATACAAGTGAAAATATCCTTAAAAACGGCGTCATACAAGGGCGCCTTAAATATTCCAAGTTATCTCTATATTGCCGTCGGCGATATGTATCACTTTTATAAGTACGTCAACGACTGCCTGCTTATCTTCAAAGCTGATACCCTCCCAAGCATTAACGTGATTTGATATTGTATCAAAATCCTTTATACCCTGATTATGAGTGAGTAAAAGAATTTCTTCCTGAATACTTTTGCGTTCGGCATCCAGTTGCTCAACCTTTTTGTTTATGTACTCCATAAGAACGGAATTTGCTCCGATAACTTTTGAAAGCAAGTCGTTAATTTCGTTGTCAATTTCGGATAACTTGATTTTATTTTCATTTATTTTAATATGCGTCTGCAACTCTCTTTTGTATAGTTTCACGTTCAAGCTGTGCAAATACAATGCAAATATTCAGCATTGCACGTCCGATAGGCGTAGATGTATCAAATCGCTCCGTAGATGAAACAAATTCAACATTGTATTCTTGAAATACGTCCATCATATTTGCAAAGTCCAAAATAGAACGACTGATACGATCCAGCTTATAAACGATAACTCTTGAAACACCGCCTTGTTTAATATCCTTCATCATACTTTCAAAACCGGGACGATTGGTATTTTTACCGCTGTAGCCCTTATCCGAATATACTTTATAAACATTACCGCGTGTTTCATATTTGCAGTATTCAAGCTGGCTTTCCACTGATATACTGTCCACCTTATCAATAGATTGTCTTGTATAAATAGCATCAAACATCGTATACCTCCATAACGATGTTATGATATGAGCTGCCCATACTACCCATATTATAACGCGCTGTAAAACACATTTCAATGCTTGTCAACATATTTTTTAAATATATCAAAAAGTTTTCTTTCGATGTCAAGTTTTGTATCGTTGCATTTATCAGAATCCTTTGGGCGCAGATTGATAACTGTAAAATTCATTTTTTCTAAGGATATTTTACTTGTATCAGTTAAATACGAAATATTGTCATTCATTTAGATACCTCCCTTGCCGTAAAGAGATAGTATATTTTATGAAGACGGCAAGTTTTCCTCCTTGACAAAATCAAGGCTGTTCGGAACACTCTCATCGTATCCGAACACCGATTTTATCGTCGCTATCTCCGGATTGGTGTCGCCTATCCACACAAGCCTGTCACGCTTTACTCCGTCCCATACATAGTCGTGCATATTAAGATGCACCGTATATGCACCCGTCTGCCAAATTTTATTAAGCAGCTCATCACTCGACCTGAATGAACCCTTATATTCTATATCCTTTATATCAGTCTCTGCCCTTACAGTCTTTACGGTTATATCACCATGTACCGCTTCAAGCTTTACAAATCGGAAACCTGTGAAGCCCCATATCAACGATATAGTACTTTCCGAGAGCCCTTAACATTTCTTTTCCCTTAATATCGAATCGCTTTATATCGTAAAAAACATATGATTCCAAAAGCGCATTTATGCCCGCACCACCTTCTTCCTTTTATTTTCTTAAAAACCATACAGTCATTTCCGTTTCGCCTCTGTTTGCAAAAGCGTAATAAGGAATGAGCTTTAATGTGAATTTTTCATAGTCATCGCCCGCCTTTGAATAAAGCATATCGCTGTCCTTTTCTCTATAGGCGCATACAGAAAGCGACGGAAGAATAAAATCGTTCTCTTCCTGCTTAAATTCCGATGATATATCGACTGCAATTCCCGCTAAATCCTCGCCGTTATCCACTCCCTCGGCGCAATAGAGAACAGGGCCTCTCATAACGGCAATTCTGCCCGCATTTTCATGTACACGTTTATTTGATTTTACGCAGACAACCGGCATACTAAGCTCAAGCTCTATTTCGCTGATGCCGTCAAGTGCAATATACGCATACCCGTTTTTCACCGTATAATCAGCGTTTATTTTAAAATCGGAACACCATGACGGAATACGCAAAGCAATCTGCTTTTGCGGTGCACTGCATCTTATCTTTATTTTCCCGTCCGCAGGATAGGCAGTCGTCTGCGATATATGTATATTATCATATTCCGTCTCCGAATCTATGTACTGATGAATATAAACAGTTTCATCGTCAAAGCTGTACATCAAATCGGCAATCGACGGTATAAACCTTACTATGTTAGGCGGACAGCAGGAGCATTCAAACACCTCCACACGCTGTGTTATCGGGAAACGCTCTTTTGTTTTTGTCGAGTTATTCACATCATTAAATTTTGGATCTATTTCAAGCGGATTTTCATAGAAAAACGATTTACCGTCCATAGATACACCTGATAAAAATCCGTTATAAATTACTCTTTCCGCAACATCGGCATATTTCGAGTCAATATCCAGCTGCTGCATACGTTTACAGAATAATGCCATTGCAATAGCTGCACAAGTTTCTGTATATGCCGTTCTGTTCGGCAGATGATACGGTACGGTAAATGCTTCGCCCAAATATGTTGAGCCCAGTCCGCCGCTGATATACATTTTCTTATTTGCCATATCCTCAAACACACGCTTGCACGCTTCAAGCAGCTCCGAATCATTGCATCTTGCGGCAATATCCGCCATACCGCAGTAAAGATATAATGCTCGCACAGCGTGCCCCTCGGCAGTCGAACGTTCACGCAGAGGCACGTCATCTTGATTATACAGAATATTTGCAAAATCCCCTCTGTTATCAGGATCATCTTTTCCCGTACCATGCTCATCAATGAAAAACTTTGACAGCTCCAGATACCGCTTTTCCCCCGTTGCATCGTAAAGCCTTACAAGAGCCAATTCAATTTCGGGATGTCCCGGAGTGACAAATTCCGCACTCTTTTCTTCTCTGAATACCTTGTAGATATAGTCGGCAAATCTGCACATCGCTTTTAAGAATTTATCCTTGCCGGTTGCCTTATTGTATGCAACAGCCGCCTCCATAAGGTGCCCCGCACAATAAAGCTCATGATTATCCCTTATTTTAAACCGCTTATCCTTTTCCGTTACAAGAAAATGACTGTTGAAATAGCCGTTTTCATCACTGTTGCTCACTATCTTGTCAACTACGTCATCTATTATCGCTTCTATCCTTTCATCTCTTTGCTCCATCAGCAAATAAGAGGCACCCTCTATCCACTTTGCCACATCCGAGTCCCAAAAAATATGCGGCATATCTGGCTCGCCCTCTTTCCATGTGCATGAAAAAGCGTCAAATCGATGAGTATCCACAAACCGATTATAGACCGCATACAGGGTTGAATTTTTCACCATATCCTGTTTTACCTTCCAAAATCCATCATTAATTTTGATGTTTTCAAAACAAATATTTTTCATATCCGTCACTTCTCCTTTCTTCCGCTTTTTGCGGTATAAGCATTAATTGAAAAATTACTATTGACTTTTCGTATATTTATATTATAATTAGATATATAATCCCTGTCAATGAGAAAAAAAAGAGAAATGGTGAGAAAATCCGTCATGTTGAAAACAGATAATAATTATTTTGCATATGAAAATATCGGAGAATTTCATTCCGATGATGAATGGATTCATCCCATCCGAGTGATAGACAGTTATGAACTGATTTTTGTGCTTTCGGGAACTGTATACCTGTTCGAAGAGGATGAAAAATATGAGTTACACACAAATGAATGTATATTGCTTGAACAAGGCAAACAGCACGGAGGCTACCGTGTAAGCAATGGTTTAACATCGTTTTACTGGTTACATTTTCATACTGATTGTGCAATGCCGTTTAAAACCTTTGTTGATGCTGATTTCTATGACTTAAAATATCTGCTGAAAAAACTGCTGCATATGTCAAGAACGCCTGTATACAATACAGACGCCTTAGATGCTGCGTCATTTTTGATTTTTAATGAATTGCAAAACTTGACCTCATTCAAATCGGGCAACAGCTTTGCAAATAAAGTTGCTGAATATATAAGGATGAAAATCGATAAAAATGTATCTGTTTTATCGGTTGCAAAACACTTTGGATACAGTCCTGACTATATCAGCAAGCTGTTCAAAAAAATATTCGGTGTCGGCATGAAAGAATACATTTCCGCCGAAAGAATGAAATACGCCAAAGATCTCCTCCTCACCACCGATTTATCTGTTAAAGAAATATCTGCACAAACGGGATTTGTAAATGAAAATCATTTTATAAAATTCTTTAACTATCATGAAGGAAAAAGCCCGTCACAATTTAGGAATATGTATTTTAATATAAAGATGAATGATAAATAGCGGTCGGCTTTAAGGATATATAAACAGTAGAATACATCAATAATAAAGTAGAAATGTGCATTTACACATATATACCGAAATGATATAATATAACAGAATAAATTTTACGGAGGTTTTTATTATGATACCGAGAAACGAATACCCCAGACCGCAGCTTGTCAGAAACGACTGGCTCAATCTTAACGGCGAATGGGATTTTGAAATCGACAACGCAAAATGCGGCATGGAAAAGGAATTTTTCAAGCGTGACAGTCTTGACGGCCGCATTATTGTACCGTTCTGCCCCGAAAGCGAGCTTTCGGGCATAAACAACAAAGACTTTATGGAATGTGTATGGTACAGGCGCACGCTTGATATTCCAAAGGAATGGAACGGCAGAAAAATTCTGATTCACTTCGGTGCTGTAGACTACCATGCAGTAGTTTTTGTAAACGGCATAAAAATAGGTGAGCATCGCGGCGGATACACTCCGTTCACCTTTGATATAACCGAGCATCTTAAAGACAGCGGAAACTACATCACATTATGCGCATACGACGATGTCAGAAGCCACAATCAGCCCGCAGGCAAACAATGTCCGCAGCTT
Source organism: Clostridia bacterium (assembly GCA_034090805.1). GTDB lineage: Bacteria > Bacillota > Clostridia > UBA1381 > UBA1381 > Ornithomonoglobus_A. Next base: position 3,113 of record JAXDRV010000006.1, on the reverse strand, counting down.
CATTCATTCGGATGCAGCTACACAAGAACAACAGGCATTTGGCAGACTGTGTGGCTTGAATGTGTGGACAGCTGCTATATTGATAATGTCAATTACATATCGGATATTGACACGCCCTCGGTAAATATAAAATGCCGCCTCGCCGGAGATTTTCTCGGCTGCACGGTTAAAGCTAAGGCTTTATGGGAGGATAAAGAGGTCGGCAGCAATGAATGCCTCGCCTATTCAAGCTTTATTGAAATCACTGTCCCTCTCTCCGAAAAACATTTATGGGAGGTTGGTGCCAGCAGACTTTATGATTTGGAACTGACGGTTGAAAAAGACGGAGCAACACTTGATTTTGTACAGAGTTATTTCGGTTTAAGAACAGTGTGCCTTGACGGACGCGCCTTCAAAATAAACGGCAAGCCGGTATTCGGCAGATGGGTGCTTGACCAGGGCTTCTATCCCGACGGCATTTATACAGCACCTACAGATGATGCACTCAAAAACGATATTCTCTGTTCAATGCAGCTTGGCTTTAACGGAGCAAGACTGCACGAAAAGATTTTTGAACCGAGATTTCTCTATTGGGCAGATAAGCTTGGCTACATAGTTTGGGGTGAACACGCCAACTGGGAGCTTAATATAACAGATATGGGACAGATACAGCATTTTCTGCCCGAATGGCTTGAAGCGCTCGACAGAGATATGTGCCACCCCTCAATTATCGGATGGTGTCCGTTAAATGAAACATGGGATTTTGAGGGCAGAAAACAGTCCGATGAATTGGTACGGCTTATATATCTTGCAACGAAAGCGGTTGACCCTACAAGACCTGTAATAGATACAAGCGGCAACTTCCACGTTCAAACGGATATATTCGATGTACATGATTATGAGCAGAATCCTGAGATTTTTACTGCCAATTACGCACAGCTTACAGACGGTATTATGAAAGACAATCCTATGTTAGGAAATCGCCAGCACTATAACGGAACCGATCCTACCTTTGTCAGCGAATACGGCGGAATCAGATGGGCACCCGATAAAGCAGAGGGCTGGGGCTACGGCGAAGGCCCGAAGACCGAAGATGAATTTATCGAACGTTATAAAGGGCTTACGGAGGCACTTATTAATAACCCGTATATGATGGGCTTCTGCTATACTCAATTATATGATGTGGAACAGGAAGTAAACGGTCTTATGACATATGACCGCAAATTCAAATTCGACCCGGAAATTATACACAGAATAAACTCGCAGCCCGCTGCTATAGAGGAAGATTAACACGCCTTCTTTGTATTTCTTTCCGATAAAATCACTGTTGTCGAGATGACACCGGAAATGTTGCGTGAATAATGCCTACTGAATAAATAATGCTCACTGAACAAATGCGATTTTCAATTGCATTTGGAAAAATTATGACTATTGTCAAAATTTTTCGTGTAAAATCAGAGATTTTACACGGTTCGCATTGATAAAGTCTGCCCAAACAATTATGAAACGCTTTTAAGCCGCTATGCGGCTGCGTTTCATAATTGTTCAGCAGTCATTAAATAAAAGCTGTTAGAAATTTATAATGTTTCGAAAATGGCAATTATTTAGTAGGAATTAAATTGTAATTGTCAAGATTTGTGCAGTCCCAACACCCACTTATCGGGTAAAACCACTGTTTTCTTGCCCTTATGACAATGCACATCAATATTACCGTCGGCTGTACGTATTTTAATATCAAAATCAGTGTTCGGCACATATTCACGATCAATATCAATTCTCTTGTTTTTGTAATCTATATCGCTTATTCCCGCGCACGCCATAGCAAGCGCAACACCGGCAAATGATGCGAAGCCGTGATTTAAGCTGCCGCCGTGCTCAAGCGACTCCTTTCTGTCGTTTTCCCAAAGCGTTCCGGTCATTTTTGCCATACCGGCAAAATATCCGGATACATCATCTAAAACCGGAGAAAACTGTTTCATTCTGAGCAGCATCACAAGCCTTAAATACTTGCCTATAAACGGCGCGGACGGCTCAATTCCCAAATCCGGCGTCCTCTTTCCGCCGAACTCGCAGAGCATTGTATGCGTAAGCTGTGAAAACCTTTCGTCCTTATCATCCGCCACACCGCAGAAATATGCGTAATATTGGCACGTTTCGGATATATTGCCCGTATTTACAAGCCTGCCGTTTTCGTTTCTCACTGCGTTATCCGTAAAAAATCTGCCGTTAAACGACTGCTCTATAACCTTGTTTTTGATGCTCTCCGACTTCGCCGCAAGCAAGTCATCACCGAGCAGCTCACCCATCTGTCTTAAGATCATTGAATACAGCATATTTGTCGGATAATTGACGTCCTGCACCCAATCGTTCGCCGCCGACCACTCGACAAAATTCCATCCCGGCATCTTTTCAAGCAGTCCGTCCTCGTTTTCGTACGGCTCTAACCATTTAAGAAAACCGTAAAACAGCTTTTTATGCTCCTCTGTCAATTCTCCGCAGCGTTTTGTACAATACTCGTAAAGCTCGGCAAAATACCACATTGCCCACTGCGGAATATATCCGCCGCCGTATCCCCTCAGTGATGACGGATAGTTGTGCGGCAGCATTCCCGACGGCAGGTTCGGAAATTCCTCAGCCATGGTAAAATTCGATAAAAACGCATTTTCAACATCACTGCTTCCGGCAAATATCGGCTCCGACTGCGCAGTGAAATAGCTGTCGCACAGCCATCCGCCTCTTTCGCGGCTCGGACAGTCCATGTATATATCAAGCGTATTCTGACGAAATGTATTTACCGCCGCCTTGAATATCTTATTAAGATTATCGTCGCTTGATGAAAATTCGGTATTCTCATAAAGCGGATAGCTGTATTCTCTAATTTTCGGCAGTGCCACCTTTATCTTTCCCTTACGAACAGCAATACCTATATACTTAAAAGTATACGTTTCAAACGTTTCAAGCTTATATGGTTTGTCACTTTTCTTCAAATTGTATTGGAATTGTCAATATATGTACAGTCATAAAATACACTAAATTTCCAATATCATATTTTTAGATTTTCTAAGCCGGAGCAAATTTAAAGTTTTGCACCGAACGTAGCACCGCGCAGCGGCTTGCTCTTGACCGTTCAAAAG
>JAXDRV010000005.1:0-14039 GCA_034090805.1 Clostridia bacterium | reverse complement strand
CAACCCAAATAAATACTTTGCTCTCAAAATATTTATTTGGGCAGACTTTATCAATGCGAACTGTGTAAAATCTCTGATTTTACACGAAAAATTTTGACAATAGTCATAATTTTTCCAAATGCGATTGAAAATCGCATTTGTGCAGTGATCATTATATATATTATAACATCTTATATAATAATAATCAAGAATTAATTGAATAATTTATATGTTGAAATTATAAAAAAAAAGTGATATAATCATATTAGCCGATGTATTGTATCCAAACGGAATAATAACGGAGGCTGCGGTGCGGGAGAGAGCTTTTCCGTATCGGAATTTATGCCGCACAAATGCGGAGGAATGGAGATTGTTATGAAAAACACAACAGCTACCGTTTTGGAACAAAAGCAAAACGGCGACAAAATCACTATGCTTACGGCATACGATTACTCCACGGCGAAGCTGATTGACGAGTCGGGAATAAATTGTATTCTTGTGGGCGATTCGCTGGGCATGGTTATGCTCGGCTACGATTCAACCTTACCGGTGACCATGGAGGATATGCTCCATCACACCAAGGCAGTGGCAAGAGGAGCGAAAAATGCAATGGTAATTGCAGATATGCCCTTTATGTCGTATCAGACCTCGGTTTACGATGCAGTAAAAAACGCCGGGCGGCTGATACAGGAGGGCGGCGCATATGCCGTCAAGCTTGAGGGCGGCGCATCTGTATGCGACAGGATAGAGGCAATCACAAAAGCGTCGATTCCGGTCGTTGCACACATAGGTCTTACGCCGCAGTCGGTCAACGTATTCGGCGGCTTCAAGGTTCAGGGCAGAGATGAAGAACGTGCAAGGGAGCTTATCGAGGACGCAAAGAAAACGGAGCAGGCGGGAGCGTTTATGCTTGTGCTTGAATGTGTGCCGGCACGTCTTGCGGAGCTTATCTCTAAGGAAATATCAATACCCACAATCGGAATAGGCGCAGGAGCGGGCTGTGACGGTCAGGTGCTTGTATACCAGGATATGCTCGGAATGTATTCCGATTTTGTTCCCAAATTCGCAAAAAAATATGCCGATGCGGGGAAAATAATGAAAGACGCATTTGCCGCATATGCAGCGGAAGTAAAAAGCGGAGCATTTCCCGAGGAAAAGCACGGCTTTAAAATATCTGATGAAGTAATAGATAAATTATATTAACGGAGAGTTATCATGAAAATAGTAAAAACAGTAAATGAAATAAAAGAACAAATCGCAGCATGGCGCAGAGATGGTCTGACGGTCGGGCTTGTGCCGACTATGGGATACCTCCATGAGGGACACGCATCCCTTATTGCCGCATCGGTGCGTGACAATGACAGAACGGTCGTTTCGGTATTCGTAAACCCCATACAATTTGCGCCCAACGAGGACTTGGCAAGCTATCCCCGTGACATAAATCACGACAGCGCCCTTTGCGGCGAGTACGGAGCGGACATAATTTTCAATCCTGAGCCGTCCGAGATGTATCCGCAGGGATTTTCAACATTTGTTGACATGGACGTTCTGACAAAGGAGCTGTGCGGAATCACCCGTCCGACGCATTTCAGGGGAGTGTGTACGGTTGTGTCAAAGCTTTTTAACATCGTAACGCCGGACAGAGCGTATTTTGGTGAAAAGGACGCACAGCAGCTTGCGGTAATCAGGCACATGGTGCGTGATTTGAACATGAATCTTGAAATTATCGGCTGCCCGATAGTGCGTGAGGAGGACGGTTTGGCTAAATCATCGAGAAACACGTATCTGAGTGCAGAGGAGCGCAAGGCGGCGCTTGTTTTATCGAAAGCAATTTTCCGCGGCAAAAAAATGGCGGAGGACGGCGAGCGTGATGCGGAAAAAATTACCTCGGCAATGAAAGAGCTGATAAGCTCCGAGCCACTTGCAAAAATCGACTACGTTAAAATAGTTGATTCCGAAACCATGCAGCAGGTCGGAAAAATAGAAAAGCCGATACTCTGCGCAATAGCCGTATACATCGGCAAAACAAGACTGATAGATAATTTTTCGTTTTAGTTTTGTGACGTACGGCGAAATGGAGGATTAACGTGAAAAATAAGCGGCGCATCTCACCCTTTTGCGGGACTTGAAGTATACACATACGTCTGAGTCCCTTAAAAGGGCAATCTGCTTGCTTCTTTTTCACGTTGGATTTGCGCCGTCGCACGGCGGCGAAATGGAGGATTAAGATGACAATTTCTGTATTAAAATCAAAAATACACCGAGCCACCGTTACGCAGTCGGAGCTTGACTACATCGGCAGCATAACAATTGACGGGGAGCTGCTTGAAAAAGCGGGAATACTCGAATATCAGAAGGTGCAGATCGTGGACGTCAACAACGGCAGCCGTTTTGAAACGTACACAATCTGCGGCGAACGAGGCAGCGGGATAATCTGCCTCAACGGTGCGGCGGCGAGGTGCGTTCAAAAAGGCGACAAAATAATAATCATGGCATATGCGGACATGACACCGCAGGAGGCTGCGGACAACCCTCCGACGGTGCTGTTTCTTGATGACAAAAACGCCGTTCAGAGGATAACACGCTACGAAAAGCACGGCAGGCTTGAGGATTTAGATTAATTAAAGGAATGATTGCATGATTTTGGCGATAGATATAGGAAACACAAATATAGTTATAGGCTGCTTTGAGGGCAGCAGTATTAAATTTACGGAAAGGCTCTCGACAAACCACAAGGCTACGGAGCTGGAATATGCGATACTGTTTAAAAACGTACTTGAAATTTATTCGGTAAAGGCATCGGAGATTGACGGAGGAATAATTTCCTCGGTAGTGCCGTCACTGACGAATGTGGTTAAGCACGCGGTGGGGAAAATCACAAAAAACAAAATATTTGTGATAGGTCCCGGCATAAAGACCGGGCTTTCGATACTGACGGACAACCCCGCCCAGCTTGGTTCTGACTTGGTAGTTGACGCAGTTGCGTGCATAAACGAATATCCGCTGCCGGCAGCGATATTTGATATGGGAACGGCAACGACAATATCCGTTGTGGACAAAAACAAAAGCTACCTCGGAACGGTAATTATACCCGGAATGGAGGTATCGCTCAATTCGCTTGTAGGCGGCACATCGCAGCTGCCGAAAATCAGCCTTGACCCGCCGAAGTCGGTAATAGGCACAAACACGGTAGAATCAATGAAAAGCGGGATTTTATACTCCACCGCCTCAGCGATTGACGGGATGATAGACAGAATAGAGGAGGAACTGGGCGAAAAGGTCACGGTAATCGCCACAGGCGGCCTCGCCGGGACGGTAGTACCTCTGTGCCGCCGAGAAATCATACTCGATGATGAACTGCTCCTAAAGGGATTGGCAGTAATCTACAACAAAAATGTTGGTTAAATCTCCCCCAAACCCCCTCTTAGATTTAAGAGGGGGCTTACACAGCCGGTGGTTTTTTTGGTTGTTGTTTTTGGGGAATTTGATATATTTCTGATTAAGCTTTAACTCAGACATCCCTCACGTGCGTTCGGGAACTCGTTAAAGCTTCATCATAAACATATCAAATTCTTCGGAAAAGATAGAATTATATTTGGGAATTTGATATATTTCTGATTAAACTTCAGCTTAGACATCCCTCACGTGCGTTCGGGAACTCATTAAAGCTTTATCATAAACGTATCAAATTCTTAGGAAAAGGTAAAATTATGGTTGGGAATTTGATATATTTCTGATTAAGCCTCGGCTCAAACACCCTCACTTATGTTCGTGAACTCGTTAAAGCTTTATCATAAACATATCAAATTCTTCGGAAAGGATGAAATTACAGTTGAGAATTTGAGATTTTTACGATTGAATAAATTTTACATATGAAAGGAATGATTATATTGTTTAAACGAATATTTATCTGGCTTTTTTCGATAATGCTTATTTCCTCGTGCAGTCCATCTGGAGCTGTGCGTGAAACGCTTGCGCGCGTTAATCCCTCGCCGTCGCCCTCGCCTACGGCTGAACCCACTCCTTCACCCTCGCCCTCGCCGACACCTGAGCCTGTAGAGCGTGAGGGTTTGGACGAACTTAAATCTCAGCTTTCTTCATATACACAAAATCTTGACGGGAGCTGGGGAATATATGTTAAAAACCTCAAAAGCGGGGAATATTTATCAATCAACGAACATGAAATGTACTCCGCAAGCCTTATAAAGCTGTTTATTATGGGTGCTGTTTACAATGAAATCGCCTGCGGCAGCATTACAAAGGATGAAAATGTTGAAAATTTGCTGCGGCTGATGATAACCGAAAGCGATAACAACGCCTCAAACGAGCTTTGCATCATGATGGGCGGCGGTGATGCGCTTAAGGGTTTTGAGATCGAAAACGCTCACACCCGCTCAATCGACTGCACCTACACAAAGCAGCAGACAGACCTACAGGACAACAGAGCAAATTCAATTGTCGAATACATCGGCAGAAATTATACATCTCCGAGAGATTGCGGTCATTTGCTGGAGCTTGTTTACAAGGGCAAGCTTGTATCCGAAAGCGCAAGCGCCGAAATGCTCGCACTCCTAAAGGATCAGCACACGCTCTACAAAATTCCCGCCGGACTTCCGGAGGGAACAGTCTGCGCCAACAAAACCGGCGAAATGAGCAGCGTTGAAAACGATGCCGCAATAATCTACAGCCCCGCCTGTGACTACATACTCACCGTTATGAGTAACGATGCCTATAACACCGACCGCTCCGCAGCGGCAATTGCCGAAATTTCACGGACGGTCTACGCATATTTTAACCCTTAACTATCTCACAAGCATATAAATTTCCACCGCAATAAGCGCCGCAAGTATCACAAAAAGTGATACGGCGCCGGCGGTGTTTTTTTCCTTTGCAGTGAAAACTCCATAAGCAACAAGGCGCACCGCTACGTACAAAAACAGCAGCGCAGTAATTATTAATTCAATCATTACAGCTTCATTCCTATTCTTCTTATATTAAAGTCCGGATTTATTTCGATATCATAATTTATAAAATCCTCCTTAAAATTGTAATTACTTAATTTATCTATTGTCAAAAACTCCCTTTTTATATGCTTTTCCAGTCCAAGAATATCGCATTTATATTCGTCACGCATACGAATTATGAAATTTTTTGCATAATCGCTTATTGCGTTCGTTATTTCCTGTTCAAGCTCATTAATATTAATATCCTCATACGGCATTGAGTAAAGATCCGAATCAAAATACATATTAATCTTAATTTTCTTATTTTTCATATCAATCCTATATTCCGGCTTTTTTACCATACCAAGCTTCAGCGCAACGGGAGTTTCTCCTTTGCCGCTTTTGAAATTCAGATAACTGTATTTCATGTTTCCCATCAGGATATTATAAATTTCACCGTCTATAGAGCCTATCGTCCCCGCCATTTTATCGCCCTTAAACACCGCCGCGCCCATTGCCTCGCTTTTGTTTTCGCCGATAATTGCCGTTTGACCCGCAGTATAATTTTTCACATGATACTCAAAGCCTTCCTCGTTGACCTGCGCCTTTTCGTTAGCCTTGTTTTCGGATAGCTTTTGCTCTCCCTCGGAGGCTTCCGCCTCGGATATTCCCGCAAGCGGCAAAACACTCGATATATCGTCCTGTTCCTTGCTGAAGTAAAATTTAAGCAGATTTGTTTTCGGAATTCCTCCGGATTCGTTTTCGCCGTACACAAGCTGATAATATTTTGCGGGATTTACCTCAACAACGGGCTTAACCTCGCTGAGATATTCGTAAGCATTTTCCGCCACGGCAATAAATACATCGGGTTTTATCTCATCGCTCCGTATGACTGTGTCAACTATCCCGCCTATGCCGTTTTCGGCAATTTCACGTGAAAAAACAATAAGCTTTGAATGTGAAAGTGAGAATTTTTTTGACACAATATGATTTGCCGTATTTATCGCCGCATATATATCGGGTGCGTCAACAGTGATATTCTGCACAATCTCTGCACCTGCCTTGCCGCCTTCCTCGGATGTGCCGCCCGAAATCTGCGAAACACGTGCAAATTGTATCGTAACCTTATAATTCTGCTCGTTTGTCAAGGATTTATCAAACCCAAGAGCTACAACAAACGCCGAATCGTTCGGTTCATTTCCTCCGCAAGAGCAAAGCATCACAGCCGCTGCAAGCAGAATTATTATATTTCTAAGCGTTTTCATTATCACGACTCCTTTAAGTAATTTTTAGGCGATTATAAAACTTGCGATTTCCTTGGAATTTGTGATGTTTCTGATTGCGGGGCGGCAGGGACACCGCCCCCTACACATCCTCACTGCGTTCGGGAACTCGCCAAAACTTAATCAGAAACATCACAAATTCTTTCAAAGCTGTCAAAACTTGCGGGATTTAACAGTGTTTTTGATTTTGTTCGGACGAGTTACCGCAAGGGAGGTTTGAGTACGAATAAAATCAAAAACACTCTCAAATCCCAAACTGACATTTTATAATTATCCGGTAATTTTTTGCACCTACAAGCATATCAAATCCCATATCATGGCTGCCGTGTTTTCTTTTCGATTACCGCCGCTATAATCGGCATCAAAAATGCCGCAGGGTACGTTATCGCATTGAAAATTCCCTCAAACATATCTGCCTCCATTATCGATTCGGGTATCATCGCACAATTCATAATCAGCAGAACCATCGGAAAAATCAGCGGCTTTAAATATTTCAATCCAAAAGTCGTCTGCCACACAAAGCACAGCAGATAAATATACACTGCGCCGTATAAAAATGCAAGAATCGACCATATAAATTGAAAAACCGCTTCAAATCTGTTGAAAAAGCTCGTAAGATGTATCATTCTCGTTACCTGGTACATCGGCAGAATGAATTTTTCCGAGGTAGGGTAGGGGTAAATCAACGAATAAATCAGCGTTGTAATCAGTGCTACGGCTCCGCTTATGATTATGGCTCGAGTGCCGCAGTCACGTGCCTCATTGATATTTTTAGAATATGCAAGCAAAATGTTAAGCACAATTATATCAGAAAATATCGACAATCCGTTTATTCCTTTTACAAAAACATCAAATGCCCCCGTTCCCAATATCGGCATGAGATTTGATATATCATAATACGGAAAGAGTAATGCCACGAATACTATAAGCAAAATCCCGCATATCGGCAAAAAAATGTAATTTATCCGTGCGAGTGCTTCTATTCCGAGATACGCTCCTATTAAAATCGTCAGAGCAAAAACGGCCGCAGTCACGTCCGACTCTGTATTTTGCAGCAGAACAATCTGTACGCTTTCCGGAAAGATTCTCGTAATGCTCATCATATTCAGAAACAGAATCCCAAAAACAATAAGTCCCGCAGCCACTCCGGCGGTTTTTCCGAGTCTTGACTTGATAAGATCAATAATGTTGATTTTACGCTCATAAAAGCTAACCGTCATGCGAAAAATAAAAAGTGCAAGCAGCGTGACAAAAATAACCTGTATCCATGCGGCGGGACCGCTGTTTTTAACAAGCCTCAGCGGATAGCTGAGCAGCAGCTTTGCCGACATAAGCGTTATGAGCAGACTGCTGAATTCCTTTTTTTCCATAATAATCTCCGTTCTGCCGCACTGCGGCAACCATTAATCTGTGTTATTGCAGTATTCCAAATTGAATCCCCTTGCTGTTTCTCCCATTAAACACAAATGTTTCACGTGAAACATTTACTTTTCCCTTTTTCGCCATATTCTGCTGATTTTAGGTTCTGCCTTTTTGCTTTTCGGATTCAAGAACTCCGGACGGTATTCTCTTTGCCAAACAGGATTGACAAAAACGGAATTAACCGTACTCTTGTTGTTTGCCCTCGGAAGCGGAGAAATAAACGGTACTCCGAAGCTTCTTTCCTTTGCAAGCATCAGACTATAAACAACAATCCCTGCCGCAATGCCGTAAAAGCCCAGCAGCGCACCAAGTGCAATAAACACCATACGCAGTATTCTGTAGCTCCATCCAAGGGAATAATCCGGCATCGCAAACGAGCCTATACCCGTTATTGCAATAATAATTATCATTATGGGACTGACAATTTTTGCGCTGACGGCAGCCTGTCCGAGGATAAGACCTCCGACAATGCCGAGCGTTGAGCCTATCGAGCCGGGCATACGGATTCCCGCCTCCCGTATCATCTCAAACGACAGATCCATCAAAATTAACTCGAGCACAGACGGAAACGGCACGTTTTCCCGTGATGCGCTGATTGAATAAAGCAGATATGTCGGAATTACCTCTTGATGGAACAGTGTTACCGCAAGATACATTCCCGGAAGCAAAAGTGCCGCAAATGTAGTAATCAAGCGGATTATTCTTGACATATTCGCATACGCAAGGCGCATATAGTCGTCCGAGGGGGAATGGCTCAATTCAAAAATCGATGTCGGGAACACCAACGCCTTTGAGCTGCCGTTAAGCAGCAGTGCCGCCTTTCCCTCCGTAAGTGCCTTTGCAACTCTGTCCGGTCTTTCTGTTTCGAGCATCTGAGGAGTAAGAGCATACGTGCGCTCCTCAAGCATCATTTCAACCTCTTCGATTGCAATAACATAATCCATGGAGATGCTGTTTATCCTGCGGCGCACCTCATCAACTATTTTTTTGTTTGCAATATCGTCAATGTACAGAAGTACGCCTCTTGTTTTGCTGACGCTGCCGATTTTAACTCCCTCGGCAATTAGTTTTTCAGTTTTTATAATTTTCCGCACAAGTGCGGTGTTTCCTCTCAGCATTTCGGCAAAAGCCTCCTGCGGACCGTAGATACTCTGCTCGTTTTCAGGCTTTTCTATAGAACGTGTGTTCCAACTTTTTACATCTAAAATAAAGCATTTTTTAATGCCGTCCACAAAAACGGCACAACAGCCGAAATTGACATCCTCGGCAACGGTGTCCATGCTTGATGTTGATGAGGATTGAGCATGGCTGATAAACCTGTCGCAGATTTCGTCCTCGCAGTTATCAATTTCGTCATCGGTAAAATAGGGTATGGACTGAAGTGTTTTAACCACTCCTTCGGTGATAAATTCAGTATCCGTCATACCGTCAATAAACACAATAAACGCACGTCTGTCATTTTTCATACGTATCTCACGCAGGACAAAGTCGTTGTTAAGCGGAATTGAAAAACGCTTTTTGATGTATGCGAGATTTTCTTCAATACTTGCACTGACAACGGCGGGTGCTTCGGGAGGCTTTTCTTCCCGCACATCGTAGTCGACAGTGTTATTTTCCGGTGAAATGACAAATTTGACCCTTTCATCGGGCTTGACGGTAAATAAATTCCGTAAAATATGACCATTCATAATATTCTCCATATAAATTTTCGTATTAATCGATAGTATTATCCTCTGTGTCGGAGGACAGGAAAGAGTTTGAATTTAGTATACCCGCATAAATTTGGATTATTCCCATATTACAGATATATTTCATTTTTATTATTTTTAAAAATGTTTCACGTGAAACATTTACAAATCGAAAATTTGTGATATAATATAGTAGAGCCGTTAAATGCGGTTTACTTATAAGGAAGAAAGGATTTGGTATTAAAGTGGCAAGAATTATTGCTGTTGCCAATCAAAAGGGCGGCGTGGGGAAAACGACTACCGCCGTAAACCTGTCCTCGTGCCTTGCGTATCTCGGCAAAAAAACACTGCTTATCGACTGCGATCCGCAGGGCAATTCAACAAGCGGCTTCGGAATCGAAAAAACAGACGATATGCTGTCGGTTTACGAATGTCTTGCAGACGCATCGCAGACAAAGCAGGCGGTTATAAAAACCAACTATATAAATATGTACGTTATTCCGTCGTCATCGGACTTAAGTGCGGCGGAAATTGAGCTTGCGTATGAGGATAAGCGTGAATTTTTCCTCAAAAAAGCAATTGCGGAGATAAAAGACAGCTTTGATTATATAATTATCGACTCGCCGCCGTCGCTGGGAATGATTACGATCAACATTTTAACAGCGGCGGATTCGGTGCTGATACCGATTCAGTGTGAATATTATGCGCTTGAGGGAGTATCGCAGCTCATTTCAACAATAAAATCAATCAAAAAAAAGCTGAATCCTAAAATAGCAATCGAGGGCATACTTGCGACGATGTATGACGGACGCACAAATTTATCGATACAGGTGCTTGACGAGGTAAAGAGATTCTTTTCGGACAAGCTGTATAAAACGGTAATTCCGAGGAATATCCGGCTTTCCGAAGCGCCGAGCTTCGGCGAACCGATAATAAAATACGACCGCACCTCAAAAGGAGCGTCGGCATACATGGCATTGGCCAAGGAAGTGATAGCAAAAACAATGTAAGCTGCCGGTCAAGGCGGTGAAAAGGAAAGGATAGTGATACCATGGCAAAAAAAGGTCTGGGCAAGGGTCTGGGCACGTTTTTTGAAAATACGGATATACCCGATTTCAGCGAGCCGAATGAGTCGAAGGACGGAGCATCGGAGCTGCGTATAAGCCTTATTGAGCCGAACAGAAATCAGCCCCGCCAAAGCTTTGACTCCGAAAAGCTTGACGCACTTGCGCAGTCAATATCCGAGCACGGTTTACTGCAGCCGATTGCCGTAACACCGCGCAAAAACGGACGGTACATGATAATAGCCGGCGAACGCCGCTGGCGTGCGGCACGCAAGGCGGGACTTGAAAGTGTGCCGGTGATTATAAAAAAATGTTCGGAGGAGGAAATCGCACAGCTTGCACTGATTGAGAATTTGCAAAGAGAGGATCTGAATCCGATTGAGGAGGCTCTCGGATACAGGCAGCTGATTGATGAATTTTCGCTGACGCAGGAGGAGGTAAGCCGCAAAATAGGCAAAAGCCGCAGTGCGGTGGCAAATTCTCTGCGGCTGCTGACTCTCGGAGAAAAGCTGCAAAAGCTTTTAAAGGACGGACTTCTGACCGGCGGTCACGCACGTGCGCTGTTGTCGGTTGATAATGATGAGGACAGGCAAAGACTGGCTCAGATGATAATCGATAACGGACTGAATGTCCGCAAGGCGGAGGAGCTGGCAAAAAATCTGCCGAAACAAAAGAAAAAACAGCCGGAAAAACAAAAGGAAGAAACTGCGGGCGAAATTGAGCTTGAGCGCATAAGCGGCAGACTTTCGTCAGTGCTCGGAACAAAGGTCAAAATATCACAGACCAAAAAGCGGGGAAGGATAGAGATCGAATATTTCGGCAATGACGATCTGGACAGGATACTGAGCTTTTTCGATATGGAATAAATAATATAGGTAATTGCGAAATATCGGTTTGGGATTTGAGAGTATTTTTGAGTTTATTTGTACTCGAACATCCCTTGCGGTAACTCGTCCGAACAAACTCAAAAACACTCTCAAATCCTACAGGTTTATGCAATATTGGCGGCATTTGTGATGTTTATGATTAAGCTACGGCGAGTTCCAAGCGAGAGCGAGGATGTGTAGGGGCGGTGTCCCTGCCGCCTCGTAATCAGAAATATCTCAAATTCGGAGGATTTTTCATATTTCGCAAATGTCTAAAATAAAGAATACTTTGAAAGGAGCAAAAAATGGATACATTATTACTTATTTCGATGGGAATTGTCATAATTCTTGTGCTGATATGCTTTATTCTGATTATGATAAATTCCTCAAAAATAAATACACTGCTCGATTACAGTGACGACGGCGACATAATCGGCGCACTTAAGGAATATTACCAAAAGATTGACGATCTTTCGCGAACGGTCCACGAAAATTCCGATGCGGTGCTGCTATCCCGCCTTGACGGCTGCGAAAATGAGGCGGCAATCTCCATTAAAAAGCTTGGGGTTGTCAATTTTGACGCATACGATGATGTTACCGGAAAGCTGAGTTTTTCGCTTGCGCTGCTGAATAACAACAATGACGGAATTATTCTGACCTCGCTTTACGGTCATAATTCCTGCAACACGTATGTGAGAGAGGTCGAGGGCGGAAAGGCGTCCGTCAAGCTGCTTGCCGAGGAGTCGAAGGCGCTTGAGTCGGCAAAAAATAAATTAAAGAAGGTTCAAAGCAATGACAACGAACAAAAATAATAACAAATCCATGTTTTTGTATACCGCTCTGATTTTTGTGGTTGCGATTTTGCTTATTGTTCTTTCGATTTTCGGTCAGACCAATCTGCAAAAAAGCCAGCCGGAGGTTGAACAGACGCTTGAACCGTCAAAGCAGCTCGGAAATTCCATTTCCGAAAAGGCGGCGGTGCTGAGCGAGGAAAACATGGTGCTTCTCGAGGAAAACAAATCGCTTAAATCCGAAAACGAAAAGCTTAAGGAGCAGTCGAAAAATGTCGATTTGCTGATGAGCGCAAACGGATATATGAGCATGAACAACAAGGAAAAAGCCGCAGAACAGCTTGCTAAGGTGAATGCCGAGCTGCTCACGGAGGATCAGAAAATTTTGTACAATCAAATAAAAGAATTTGTTAAATAATGCTCACTGAACAAATGCGATTTTCAATCGCATTTGGAAAAATTATGACTATTGTCAAAATTTTTCGTGTAAAATCAGAGATTTTACACAGTTCGCATTGATAAATTCTGCCCAAATAAATATTTTGAGAGCAAAATATTTATTTGGGGTGCAAGGATTTTTTCATATTTATGAAAAAACCTTGCACCTGAACAATTATGAAACGCTTTTAAGCCGCTATGTGGCTGCGTTTCATAATTGTTCAGCAGTCATTAAATAAAGCTTATGCCGCCAACAGCGGCAGAATGGAGGATTACAATGTTAGATGTTAAAATTTTAAGACAAACACCGGAGCTTATCGAGGAGGCTCTGCGTAAAAGAAACAACGACCTTGATATAACACCGGCTATTGAGCTGGATAAAAAGCGCCGTGAGCTGCTTGCGGACGTTGAAAAGAAAAAGGCGGCTCAGAACGAAATTTCAAAGAAAATCCCGCAGATGAAGAAAAACGGCGAAAGCACGGACGAGATTTTCAAGGAAATGAAGGAATTGAGCGGCGTTATCAAGGGTCTTGACGAGCAGGTGCGCACGATTGATGAGGAATTAAGGAATTTTATGCTAAGAATACCTAATATTCCCAATGAAACCTGTCCGATAGGTGCAGATGATTCTGAAAATGTTGAGCAAAGACGTTTCGGTGAGCCGACGAAGTTTGATTTTGAGCCTAAGGCGCACTGGGATATAGGAACGGGTCTTGACATTCTTGATTTTGAAAGAGGAACGAAGATAGCCGGAACGAGATTTACTGTTTACAAGGGTCTGGGAGCAAGGCTTGAGAGATCGGTTATACAGTATTTTCTGAATACGCATACCGACAACGGATATACGGAGATTTTCCCGCCGTATATGGTAAATCGTGCGTCAATGACGGGTACGGGTCAGCTGCCGAAGTTTGAGGAGGACGCATTCAAGGTATCAAACAACGGATATTTCCTTATTCCGACAGCGGAGGTTCCCGTAACGAATCTTTACCGTGACGAGATAATCGACGGAGCAAAGCTTCCTATTAAATACTGTGCATACTCGGCTTGTTTCAGAGCAGAGGCAGGCAGTGCGGGCAGAGATACGAGAGGTCTTATCAGACAGCATCAGTTCAATAAGGTTGAGCTTGTAAAATTTGTAAAGCCCGAAACAAGCTATGACGAGCTTGAAAAGCTTACGCATGACGCTGAAATGCTGCTTCAGGGGTTGAATATACCGTACAGAGTAGTTGCGCTGTCAACGGGTGACCTTGGTTTTTCATCGGCAAAGACGTATGATATTGAGGTTTGGATGCCGTCATACGGAAGATATGTTGAAATATCGTCATGTTCGAATTTTGAAGATTACCAGGCAAGGCGTGCAAATATCAGATACAAGGAAACGCCGAAGGACAAGGCTCAGCTTGTTCACACGCTGAACGGATCGGGACTTGCCGTAGGCAGAACTGTTGCGGCGATTTTGGAAAATTATCAAAATGCGGACGGAACGGTAACAGTCCCCGAGGCATTAAGACAGTACATGGGAACGGATATAATAAAATAATTACCGCACATATGCGGAAAAG
>JAXDRV010000004.1:0-35783 GCA_034090805.1 Clostridia bacterium | reverse complement strand
TTTACAGACTTTTTTTCACAGGCTCGATGTACGGAATACCGGAGAATACTGTTGAACGCTGGATACACACAAGAGATTTTACCGCATACAAGCAGGGACATAAGTGGTATGTTGATGTTCGCAAGTATGAGAAGTGGCGTGAAACAGAACACGTCAACAGCTATAAATATGCTTAGAGGAAAGGAGACTAACTATTAAAAGTCAAGAGTTTTTTTAAAAAAACAAAAAAATTTTTGAGCAACAAAATTGCATAGCAAACAGACCTTTTTAGGTAAAATTTTTAAAAAGGTCTAAAGAAATTAAATAAAGAAAAAATTAACGCAGCTTATCGGCATCAAAAGGCTGATTTGTGGTTTCGAGCGTATAAATCACCCTTATGAGTTTTTTTGCAACGTGCGACAACGCAACTCTGTGTGGTTTGCCTTCGGATCGCTTCTTGGCATAAAATTCAGCGAATACCATATTGAATTGAATAAGGGGTAAGCAGCAGTTCATAATTGCACATCTAAGATGTGATGAGCCGCGCTTAACCATATGCCCTGTATGCTCCGATTGCCCGGACTGATAATATCCGGGTTCAAGTCCTGCGAAAGATAACATCTGAGCCGGAGACTTGAATTTGGATATATCTCCGTATTCAGATAGAATAACTGCGGCAGACAAAACACCGACACCCGGAATAGTCGTAGTCGGACGATTCAGTTCATTTGTGAGGGCGGTGATTTCCTGTTCAAGCTTAGCGATTTCGGCATCAATTTGCTTGTAAAGTCTCAGAACACAGGAAAGCTCAAGCTCAAAAATATAATTGGATTCGCCGACAGTATCCTTTGCAAGTTCTTTTAGTTTAAGGAACTTCTGCATAGAGAACTTGCCGCGAGAAAGACGGCGGAGTTCATCATAAGAGGTTGTCCTCATGTTGGCAATCTTAGTAGGATTACCGTATTTTTCAAGGATATGTAGTGCTGTCGCTCCGAAACTATCGTTAAAAAATGGTTTAAACTCAGGAAAAGTATGGTCTAATATGTCAGTAAGCTTGATTAAATACAAATTTCTTTGTTTAATTAAAGAAAATCTTAATCTTGTTAGTGACTTTAGCGAATAATTGTGGTAAAATGAATGTGGATAGGGTTTGTAATCAACATTCATTAACCAACGAGCAATAGTCTGAGCATCTATTGCATCGGTCTTAGTCTTTCTAAGCGATAGAGCTTTTCCGTATTGACTAATAAGAGCAGGTTGAAATTCCATGAAAGTGTAATTGTGTTTTTCAAGGAATAACTTAAGGTTTAATGAGTAATGAGATGTTGATTCAAATCCTATTCTCTTTTCTTCGGAAATATCAAGAGAATTTAGTTTATCAAGAAACATCTCAAAACCGGCTTTGTTATTCTCAAAAGAAAACACCCCAAACGGAGCTTCACCCTCGCTTGAAACAATAAAGCAGTCGTGCTTGTACTTGGAAATGTCAATACCGATAAAGTACATTAGATAAAACCTCCTTAGTAAAAATTAAGCACTGTTGTTTACCACAAGAATTCCGACAATGTAATCTCGCAAATAAAAACGTCAAAGCGTTAACTAACTGATTAACAATTAAGGCGAAATACTGTGGTTTGAGTCTCCTTTGAACAGTCAAAGCTGTAATTAACATGAACAAATCCACAGTGCCTATATCTATTATATCAAAGGTAGATGACCTTTGGTATACCTTAAATAAAAAATATTCAACTACTGCCGTAAAGTGTATTCATAAAATAAATTTAGTAAAGGTTAAAATGAACGCCTAACGGCGACCTTGACAAAATTGATTTTATGAATGTATGGTAATTACAGCAGTTGAATATATAAATTATGAAAAATTAAAGAAAGGAAAAGTATAATACAATGATCTTTAATTAATCCATAATTGTATTATACGAGAATTATTATGATTAATTTTGAACACAAACTTCCGTCTATGAATATTGACGGGAAACAAAACGGAACCTACAACAACACCGAGCTTGCATTTCCCTCCGTTCTTACAACAACCGATCCGAAATTGGGGTGCTTTATGCATACGCTCCGCAGCAATATCTACGATGGAAGAACTCTGGTTTTCATTGATGGAAAAATCCTTATGTGCGACAAAAACTGGATTCGCGACCATGTTCACGTAATGAAGGCAATGCGGCATTGGGATTATAATCTGGATTCTTTTCTGAATTTTATAATTGAAACACAAAGGGAGGACGGACAGTTTTATGAGCTTATAAAGCAGTATGACGATATACATTGGACATTTGTCAACGAGGACTGCCGCATTATGTATCCTGAAGATAACCTTACTCTTGTAAGGCTTGAGCGTGAGGCAGATATTGAATATCTCGTCGTTGAAGGCGCAATGTATTTATATCGTACAACCGGTGACGATGAATGGCTCAAAAAGGTTCTGCCACATCTCGAAAAAGGTATCGATTATATAACCTCCGACGAAAAACGTTGGGACAATGAGCACGGACCGGTAAAACGTCCGTTTACCATCGATACATGGGACTTCACCTATGGCAAAGATGGCCATAACAGAAAAATTGAAGCCGATACACCTATGTCGATTATGCACGGCGATAATTCGGGAGTATATCAGGCAATAAATCAGCTTGCATGGTTTAACAGCAGATTGAATAACGAAGAAAAAGCTGTGGAATGGGAAGACCGTGCCGAAGAGCTTAAGAAAAATATGTTCAAACACCTGTGGAACGGAAAATTCTTTATTCATCAGCTTCATCTCAATCACAGCGGTGCCGATAACCTTGAGAATGAACGACTTTCCCTCTCAAACGCATATGACATAAACAGGCTTGTAACCGATACAAAGCAATCGCGTCTTATTATTGAGGAGTATATGTCAAGACGCAAAACAACAAGTTGTTTTGCGGAATGGTGCAGTATTGATCCGCCCTATGATAAATTTGGCAGTAGTCTACCGGGAAACTATGTAAACGGCGCAATCTCACCGTTTACCGCTGGCGAGCTTGCTAAGGCAGCGTTTAATAACGGTTACGAGGAGTACGGATGGGATATAATCACAAGAATGATGAAGCTTGTGGAGCATGACGGAACCGTATACTTTTTATATAACACCGATTCAACTCCGCAGCCGGAGGGCGGACCGAGTGCGTGGGGTGCAGCAGCATTAATCAGTGCTGTGGACGAGGGACTTGCCGGAATTAATGATATCGGCGTAAACTACGATGAAATATGTTTTGCACCGAAATTCCCCGTTACATATTATACGGAGCTGCGATATATAACCGGCTACGAGGTTTCAAAAACACTTATTGATGTTCGTTATATAATCAAGGATGAGGGAATGCGCTACGACATATATTCACCGGCAAAGAATATAAAAGCACACATTTTAATGCCGAAAGGCAAGTCTTGCTCAAGACTGCTTGTAAATTCATCCGAAACGGATTTTGTAAAAAACTCGGTAGGAAATTCCGTATATATAGATTTTGATATTAACGATATATATACACAGCCTGTCAGCATTGAGATAATATTTTAAAATGAACCAACCCCCAAGGTTAGATCTAAAATCCAACTGTTGGGGGTTGGTTTTTATGGCAAAATACAGTTATGAATTTAAAATGGCTTTTATCGTGCCACTGTTAAGCATCTGTATTCCGAACCGAAACGCTGTTTTTCCTCTTCAGTTTCGGTCGGTCTGACCGCACAATAGAAATGCCATAGCATACCGTCATGAGGAACAATCCATGTCGAGTATAGTCCTCCGCCATCCCAACATCCGGCAATATCTTTTTCAAATACCGGCTCGGGCTCGCAATGCCATTCGAGTAAATTCTCATCAGTTGTCCATGCCAATCCGTTTGCTGCCGCTCCAACTTCATATCCGACGCCGGGATAAGCATGATAGAACATCCAATATTTTCCGTCATATTTTATAAGTTCACGGTTTCCGTAAACGTCTACATCACAAAGCAATGATGAAATTGCTCTCCCGCTGTTGTCCCACTCTCTGCCCGATCCTGCATCAAGAATTACTCCCTTTTTCTCCCAATGAAGAAGATCCTCTGACACTGCCACAGCTGTACGATATCCCTTACCGTCAAATCCTATATAAAAGCAATAAAACTTTCCGTTATGCCGACCGTTAAAGGCTGAATTGGATCAATATTTCTTATTATTTCAAAAAACTTCATCATATGAGGCAGCGACATGGATTTTCTGTTTGAATTTCCCGGTTCGTTAAATACATCCCAAATAATAATTCTTTCGTCATCCTTGTATTTTGTCACAATTTCACGCACAAACTCATACACTTGTATGCCGCCGGCACCAATGTCGAGCACTTCACCCATAACGGACGCACAGCTTTCCTTTACCCGTACTATCGGCATGATGCCTGCCGTCTGCGCACCTCGGATAAGGTTTTGAACGCTCTGCACACTGTTCGAACCATGCTCCAAATCAATTATAACATAATCAGCTCCCGCATAGCCGAGAACCTCGATAAATCCCGGATCGCAGGTTTTGGAAAAAATGCCCACAGCTCCGTCACCCTTTAATTTTTCCTTGAATTTCTTTATTATATCTTTCTTTCCCCAGTCAACCGCACCAATCGGCATTACTGCAGTGTCCCTCTAAAACCGGCTCACCAATACCGTAAATATCGGTATCGGTATGTATTTTTAAAAACATCCACCTCGGCTTTACCTTAATTACTTCAAGTCTTGTAATTTTCATGAGTATCCTCCTTTAGGTAAATGTTTGATATGTATTCCCTTGACGAATGCGGCGATATGCTGTCAAATCCCGAATATTTGCGGTCAAACGTTGAGTTTTGACAATTTGCCATGCACGTCATCGGTTCAAGGCAGATATAGCCGTCCGCACTTCCGTTATAAAAAAGCCGCCACGAGAATTTTTTATCGTTTTCGTACACAACCTTAATGCTGTGTTTTATGTCTGTTAATTCAATCCGTCCGTCTTTTTTTACCCCGCAATGTCTGCTGATTACTTTTTCAAGCGGCATAAATTCACCGCTGTTAATTTTACCGGCAACATCATCATATGATAAAAGCTTTCCTGTCGGCAGATAATTTTTATCTCGCTCTATCTCATTCCCGATTTCGGCATAAAGCCGTACATCCTCTGCTGATGCACCCTCAAGAAACGGAATATTAAAGGTTGTATGAAAGCCGAGAAAATTCGGCATGTTCTCTTCCGAAAGATTAGTTATTTTTGTTCTCTGCTCTAAACCTTCCTCAGACAGCCTGTAGGTCATTTCAATGCGGAAGCTGTGCGGGAAGTCAAGATATGGCTTTTCAAAAACGCATTTTACAAAGCTTGTACCCCTTTCCGTTATTTCAAACTCCATCTCATGCAGCATGCCGTGCAGATGACAATTTGTTTCCGGCTCATTCATCGGAAATTTATATATTCTCCCCTCAAATCGAAAGCAGCCTCTGGATATCCTGTTTACCGGATAAAGTATCGGCATACCGTATAAATACGGATTGTCAAGGGCTCCCGATTTATTCGGCTCTCTTAAAATTATCGCCTTGTACTTTGAGTTCCTTAAGCTTATGCAGTTAGCACCTCTTTCGGAATTTATAAAGGCGGTATAATCACCTGCTTGCAATTTTACTATCATTTTTTATCCTCTTTGCAGAACATTGTGCTTGAATTTTCAGGAATTACCTCAGGAATATCCTTAAAAATAATTTTAAACAGAGCATCGGCAAACAGCTCGTGCATTTGGGGCGAAGGATGGTTGATTCTGTTTATCAAAAGCTGCACAATCCGGCAGAATATAAAAACCAAACCTCGCAGCTTTTTTTAAAGCTTATTCAATTTCTTGCGGATAATAAACAAGTCACAAACGAAACAGCAAGTGACATTGAACAAATACGTCTATACATTGACTGCAATATCACCGAAAATATAAAGCTTTCCGACATTGCACAAAACTTTTCCTTTTCACAGGAACATATAATACGTATTTTTAAGAAAAACTACGGAATAACTCCTCATAGGTATATTCTGGAGTCCAAAATACGTCTTGCAATGATAATGCTTAAAATGACTGATATGCGTATATATGAAATTGCCGAAAAACTCAGCTTTTCAGACTCTCATCATTTTTCAACACAGTTTAAAAAGCTCATGGGCTACAAGCCTTCTTTATATCGCAGCAGCCGAGGATATTCCGTAGACCTTAAATGACTTAAGGTGATTGCAGCAATTGTTGCAGCGACTGTTTATAAAGAAAAGCTGACGGTTAAGTCAGCTTTTCTTTTCATTTAATATCTTCCAGTTCTGCTGCAATTTTATAGGACGGCAAGCCTGTTTCCTTTGATATACGGTAAATATCCTCATATTCTATTTTACTCTTTTCCGTACCGAAGCCCGCCGAACGTTTTATTCTTACCTCACCGTACTTTGTATTGATTTTTTCTGTTACGGAGCTTAAGGTGTATCGGGTAAGTGCGTTGCAGCGTACTCCTATCGTTGTTGTATGCTTTAGGATAAGCGCAGCAAAGCGTTCTGCCTCTGCCGACGGGCATATGCAGCACAGCATGACCGCCTGGCGGTTCTTTTTCATGAAAATAGGAACGGTATATACATCCGCAGCACCCTCGCTCATGAGCACCTCAGCCGCCGCAGAGAGCATTTCAGGTGTCATGTCATCAATATTTGCTTTAAGCTCCACTGTTTCCCCGGATTCTGTTTCTGTCATGTGTTTGTCCATGCTTTCACCCAAAAATACACGGACGCAGTTTGCCTTATCAAAGTTCTTCCTGCCTATTCCTATGCCGCTCTTTTCCGTAATCATCGGAGGCATTTCGCCGAAGCTGTCCGCAAAAACCTTAAGCAATGCCGCTCCCGTCGGCGTGCATAATTCATCCTCTATGCCGCCGTTTACGCACGGAATACCTTGAAGTATATTTGCGGTTGCAGGTGCGGGGACCGGCAGACGGCCGTGAGCGGTTTTTATTGTCCCGCTGCCGGTTGCGATCGGTGATACAACTATCTTATCGACAGCTATCTCCTCCATAAGCATAC
Source organism: Clostridia bacterium (assembly GCA_034090805.1). Taxonomy (GTDB): domain Bacteria; phylum Bacillota; class Clostridia; order UBA1381; family UBA1381; genus Ornithomonoglobus_A. Next base: position 28,712 of record JAXDRV010000004.1, on the reverse strand, counting down.
AAACTCCCGTTATATCGGCAACGGCATCAAGCTGCCCTACCTCATGAAAATGAATTTCATTTACGGGCTTTCCGTGAGCCTTGGATTCTGCCTCGGCTATAACATCATATACCTCCTGAGCCTTTTTCTTTACCCACGGACTTACAGGAAGCGCGGAAAGAATAGCAGATATGTTTTCCGGCTTTGTATGACTGTGCGTGTGACGGTGACGTGAGCTGTGCGTATGCCCGTGCCCCTCTTCCGTTCCTCCTATACGTACACTCATGTGCGACCCCGTTATTCCGCAGGTCTGAGCAGTGTAACGCTTAACCCTTACGCCGGGAAGTCCAAGATTGTTCATTTTAGCGATAAATTCCTCTTTCTTCTCAGAAAGCTCGTATAATGCCGCCATCAGCATATCTCCGGCAGCTCCCATGTTACATTCAATATAAAGTATTTTCATCTTTTTATCCCCTCATTTATATACGTCTGATTGCATTAAGTGCATTTTATAGATTACTTAATCCACAATCCACACAGTAAAATGAAAGGCGGTCAAGCCGACCGCCTTATACTCGTATTTTATTTTCCCTAAGCAGCCCTACTGTCGGGATTACATATTATTTACATACGTCTTAACAAATTCTTCAAGAAGCTCATCGCGCTCTATTTTTACGATAAGCCCTCTGGCACCGTTATAGCTCGTTATGTATGTAGGATCTCCCGAAAGAATATACCCCACTATCTGACTAATAGGGTCATAGCCTTTAATTTTCAGCGCCTCATAAACCCGTGCAACAATATCACGTACCTCCTGAGCCTTGTCAAATTCAAGGTTTATTTTCATTGTTTCATTAAACTCCATTATATCATCACCCTTTCGTCTATAATATGCTCTGTAATTATAATAGTACATTTCGGTTAAAAATGCAAGAGTTTTTCAAAAAAATTTATAAATTCTTTAACTTTTGTTCGCTTTTTTATGACATATTATGACATTTATGTGTTATTTCGACGGCAGGCGGCAAAAAATCCCCTTAGAACCGCCGCCGAAAACAAAGTATATGCCTCGGAGTTCAGCTCTAAGGAGATTTCTCAAACCATCAGATTAAGCCGATAAGATTTCTTACTTTACAGAATTCTCGTAGCTTTCAATCATCTTCTTAACCATCTGACCGCCTACAGAACCGGCCTGCTTTGCAGTAAGGTCACCGTTGTAACCCTGCTTTAAATTCACGCCTACCTCGTTTGCAGCCTCCATCTTGAACTGTTCCATTGCCTGCTTTGCCTCAGGTACCGAAAGTTTTGACTTACTCATTTTCTTTCCCTCCTTGATTAACCATAGTCCTTAATCTATATAAATTTGTGTGTCGAATTGTATCGACTACACTTCTATTTTGTACTGATACAAAAATTATATTCAAATTAAATTATGGTTTTGGAGTTAAAATGAGGAATACATATATGTTTTATTTTGTTGTCGAGCCGAAGCCTCCGTTGCGGCGGGTATCGGCACTATCGTCATACGTTATGAAATACTCGCTGAAGATGCCCTGACAAAATCCCTCGCCCACATTGATTTTTACGGTTTTGCCCTCGTTTGTGTCATTTGTCAGCTTACAGAAAATATGCCCCTCGTTGTCGCTGCCGTAATAATCGCTGTCAATTATTCCGACGGTATTGTTCATTTGCAGCCTGAATTTAAAACCGAGACCGCTTCTCGGATAAAGGCTTAAAACGTATCCGTCATCGATTTTCACCCGAATCCCTGTCGGGATTTTAATCGTTTGCCCCGGCTCAAGCGTTATATCGCACGGCGCAAAGAAATCATATCCCGCAGATCCGGACGTTGCTCGATGCGGAAGCTTAATTTCATTGTATATGCTTTCCGCATTGCCGCCTAAATCCCAGTCATTTATAAATCTTTCAAGTGACACCTTTTCAAACTTTGCTACTGCCTTCATTAGATCCTCCTGTATGTAATTTATTCTGTCAAAAGCACAACCTTACCCAGACGCTTGCTTTCTTTTACGTCTATGACACGCTGATTGGCACTTCCCCGCCATTTAAGCTTTGCGTCAAAAAGCTTTTGCACAAATTTTCCGTCTACCACCACATCAACAAAATCCATCAGCGGCAGATCTTTTATTTCGTTCCATTCATATCCCGTGTACAGCCATATTGTTTTTTGCGGGTATTTATCATGTATTTCACGCATAAGCTTTTCAACATCGCTGCGGTTTCGCTTATGCAGCGGATCTCCTCCGGAAAATGTTATACCTGATATGTAGCTGTGGTCAAGCTCGGTGAAGATTTCATTTTTGGCATTATCGTCAAACTCCAATCCCCCGTCAACGTCCCATGTTATTTCGTTATGGCAGCCGGGGCAGTGATGCTCGCAGCCTGCCGTCCACAAAACCACACGCAGTCCGTCGCCGTTGAGCATATCGTCCTTTGTTATGTTGTGATAGCGCATTTACATACTTTTCCTTTCCGCAATTTCCGCCATTTTCGCAGCGTTAAGTCTTGTATCTCCCTTTACTCTCGAATATGAAAGATACCCGTTCATACGATCTATTTTAGTTAGATTTCTCGATCCGCATTTTGGGCATACGTCCATTTCAAGCTCCTCATGACCGCAGTCATCGCAGTATGCAAGAGATAGATTTACGCCTTCGTAAAAGCCCATATCCATAGCGCGGCGTATAAGAGTCTTAATAGCCTCTTTATTGTAGCTTATAGGATATTTGACATACTGTATCTTTCCTCCGTTTGAAAGCTCCCAGAAGCGTTTTTCGAGGTTCTGCTTCTGTATCGGCGTAATATCCTCCGCAACGTGGCAGTGGAAGCTGTTTGATACGTATTCACGGTCTGAAACATTTTCAATAACGCCGTATTTTTTGCGGAACTGCGTTACCTGCAAGCCGCACAGCGATTCCGCCGGAGTGCCGTATATGGCGTATAATCTTCCGTCCTCACGCTTAAATTCATTTACACGCTTGTTTATATACTCAAGCACCTTGATGGCAAATTCTCCGTCCTCAACAAGCGACTGCTTGTTATACAGCTCCTGGAGCTCGTTTAGAGCCGTGATACCAAAGGACGCTGTTGCGGATTTCAAAAGCGGCTTGATTTTATCGTGTATGCCGAGATTTCCGCCGTAAAAACCGCCCTCACAGTATGCAAGAGGATTTGTCGAGGCACGCATCTCGCCGAGGTAGTCGTACGTTCTTAAATGTATTTTGCGTATGAGATTCAGATAATAGTCCAAAACCTCATAAAAATCTTTTGATTCCTGCTGTGCCTTTGCAAGTATCATCGGAAGATGCAGCGATACGGCTCCTATATTGAATCTGCCTACAAATCTCGGTACATCATTTTCATCGGCAGGCTCCATGCCGCCCCTTTCATACCACGGTGACAAAAATGCACGGCAGCCCATGGGTGATACGATTTTTCCGTATTTTTTATACATTGACGGAACATATCCCTCTCCGGTCAGACTGAGCCAATCCGGATACATGGTGCGTGACGAACACTCAACTCCCGCCTCAAATACATCCTCAAGCGGCTTGCCCTCGCCGTGGAGATTTTCATCATAGAGGAAAACAATTTTCGGGAACAGCACCGGCTTTTTGTTGCCCGGTTTACCCTGACCGTTCATGTGTACCTTAAGCATGGAAATAGATGCCATCTTCGCAAAACGTCCGGTACCCGTTCCTATTGTAACTGTGATAAACGGATAATCACCTCTTGATGAGGAAACGGAATTGAATTTGTATTCCCAGCCTTGGAATCCCTGTTCAAATTCAATACGAACGTCATTTTCTGCCAATTCCTCCGCTTTTTTGATGTCAATTCCAAGCTCCGTATATTTTTTCACATATCTGTTATACGATTTTTCCGCATACGGCTCAAGAATAAGATCGGCACTCGGTACGGTAAAGCCTCCGTACTGCTGACTTGCAGCCGAAAGCACTATATCTCCGATTACGTCAAATGCAACATCAAGCGATTTCGGCTCGTTGTACCACAAATTACCCATCTCAAAGCCGCCCGACAGAACATTTTCGACATCGAACAAGCAACAGTTCATCGTATCACGTCTTGCCGACATATCATGGATATAGATATATCCGTCACGGCAAGCCTGCAGCTCCTCTGTTGTCATAAAGAATTTTTTGTATAGCTCCTTATTAAGCTGATTGAATATAAGACTTCTTTTTGTGGATACAAGAGCGCTGTCGGTATTTGAATTTTCCTTGTCGCCTATGTACATTATGGATTGACTCTTTTTGTAAACCTCGTCAAGCATTTCCACAAAATCCTGCTTGTAATTTCTGTAATCACGATAGCTCTTGGCAACCTTGGGATTGACTCTTTCAAGCGCACCCTCGACTATGTTGTGCATTTCCGCAATTTCGATTTCCTCTTTACCCATTTTTTTCGCTTGCTCCGTAACAAAACGGCAGATAAAATCCAATTCATCCTCCGTAAATGTAACAAGCGCTCTGAATGCGGATTTATTTACCGCAACAATAACCTTCCGAACGTTAAACTCCTCACGAGTATTATCTTTTTTTATGACCTTCATGGTTTATTAACCCTCCTGTAATTTGCACCACTATATATTGTGGTATGTGACGTACATTTAGTATTATAACGCATATATATAGAAAATGCAATTACAAATACATTGCCGTTATATTACAATAATATTTCATGTGGCGTCAAAAAAATGAAATTACCGCAGAAATTACAACGGTTATGATATTTTTGCTGTGCAGATAATACAATTATTAAATCGGAGGGTAAATGATATGCGAATATTTTTGTCATCTTTAATGATTTTTATTTACGGAATTTTTACCGAGGTTTACGTCGGGAGCTTCAGCCGGTGTACGGCAAGATATGCGGTTCGTGGGACGCCTCTCACCTCACGCAGGCTGATACGCATGGCAGACAGGTGCTTTTTGATGCGCAGACAATTTCTGAATATGTGCGAAAAATTAAATTTAGAGATTGCAAATCGGAGAAAAATGTAGTATAATAGATATACCGCCGTACAGTGTGTATGCGGCGGTATATTTGTTTGGAGATTGATTTGTATGAATATATCAAAAGCGGAGCTTGCGGAGTTTATAGAAGAAAACGCACGCATACCCTCCGAAAAGCTTCTGAAAAAGGCTCTTGATACAAAGCTTGACAACTACGGGAACGGGATTTTTGTACGAGGGCTTATAGAATTTACAAATTACTGTAAAAATGACTGCTATTACTGCGGCATACGCTGCGGAAACAAAAATGCACACCGCTACAGATTAACCGAAGAAGAAATTTTAAGCTGCTGCGATACAGGCTATAAGCTTGGATTTAAGACATTTGTTCTGCAAGGCGGCGAGGACGCATATTTTGACATAAAGCGTCTGTGCGGGCTTGTATCCTCCATTAAAAGCCGCTATCCCGACTGCGCCGTGACTGTTTCAGTCGGAGAAAAGCCGCGCTCGGAGTATGCGGAGCTGAAAAAAGCCGGTGCGGACAGATATTTGCTTCGTCATGAAACGGCAAATGAGGAGCATTATTCCAAGCTGCATCCAGGCGTTCTTTCGCTGAAAAACAGGAAGCGCTGTCTTTATGATTTAAAGGAGCTCGGCTTTCAGACAGGAGCGGGATTTATGGTCGGTTCACCTTACCAGACCTATGAAAATCTGGCGGAGGATCTGATATTTTTAAACGAGCTCCAGCCGCATATGGTGGGAATAGGACCGTTTATCGCACAGAAGGACAGCAGATTTGCAGACTTTAAAAACGGCACGCTTGAGCTTACGCTTACCATGCTTGCGCTTACGAGGATAATTTTGCCTAAGGTGCTGCTGCCGTCCACAACAGCTCTGGGTACAATCGCTCCGGACGGGCGGGAAAGAGGTTTTTTGGCGGGGGCAAATGTTGTTATGCCCAATTTGTCGCCTCCTGTTCACCGAAGCGATTATGCACTCTATGACAATAAAATTTCAAGCGGAGCTGAGGCTGCGGACGGACTTAAGGAGCTTTCCCGCCGCGCCGAAAGTGTCGGAATGAAAATTGATATGAGTATTGGCAATTCAAAAATAGATTAAAGAAAGGCTGAAAAAAATGAGTATAAATTCAAAACAAACACTCCCCTGCCCCAAGTGCGGGCAGCAGAATGACGTTACGATATGGAACATGATAACTGCACATGACAGTCCCGATTTGAAAAAGGATTTGCTTTCGGGGCGGGTGAATTTCTTTGTATGCGGCTCATGCGGCTACAGAGCGCTTATGCCGAATGCGTTATTGTACCATGACATTGATAAAAAGCTGCTGTTTTCGTTCTCGCCCTGCGATGACCCGGCAGAAGCGCAGGAGCTTTTTGAAAAGGTAATTGAAACATCAGAGGAATCCGGGGAGCTGAAAAAGCTTGAGGGATATAATTTGAGGTTTATCACAAACATAAACGATTTAATGGAAAAAATCATTGCTTTTGATGCAGAGCTTAACGATAAGGTTGTTGAGGTGCTTAAAATAATGATTTTATCACAGGATCCCGACACTGCCGGTCAGCGGGAATGCAGGCTGGGCAAAAAGGACGGAGATGAGCTTGAATTTATGGTTCGTGACCGTAAAGAAGAAAAAATCTACACGTGCAGAGTGCCTATGGTTACATACGATACTGTGCATAAGCAGGTTATGGAGTCGGGAGTCAAGCCGTACAGCTTTAATTGGGAAATGGTGGATAATTTCTATGCGTCAAGGATTTTAAACGGATTTAATAATATTCAGAGATAAAGAAAAGCCGCTGCATTAAACCATAGTGCAGCGGCTTTAATATATCTTTATATTTTCTTTATCGGAGCGAGTCACGACAGTGAATATTTACCTATCAGCCGAGTATAATTTTGGCAGCCTCCTCGGCGGTACATACCTGTTGTTCACCGGTTTCGAGATTTTTAACGGCAAGCTTATTCTCGCTTATCTCATCATCGCCGATAAGTACCGCATACGGAGCGTTTATTTTGTTTGCGTAATTCATCTTCTTTTTAAGCTTTTTATTTTCAAAATACACCTGCGCTTTTACTCCGGAATTTCTGAGACGTGTCATCGCCTGTATGCAATAGCCTATATTTTCCGTCATGGGTATTATAAGTGCGTCTATGGGCGAGGTTTTTTCAAAACCAAAAAATCCCGTTTCCTTCAATACGCTGAAAAGTCTTGTTGCGCCTATGGATATTCCTACTCCCGGCAGCTTTTTATCGGTGTAAAATTCGGCAAGATTATCATATCGTCCGCCGGAGCATACGCTGCCGAACTCAGGATGATCGGTTATGATCGTTTCATAAACCGTTCCCGTATAATAATCAAGTCCTCTTGCTATTGAATAATCAATAACAAAATTTTCCTCCGGAACACCGAACATCGCTATCATTTCAGAAACCGTTTTCAATTCATCAAGACCTGTATCAAAGGTATCGTTCTGAGAATGGTATTTTTCCGCTGCTGCTATTATTTCGCTGTTTGTACCGCTTGTGTTTACAAAATTCAAAATATCCTCGGCACTGTCAACACCTATGGAGCTTAGCTCCGCAGTTACCTTTTCAGGTCCGATTTTATCAAGCTTATCGATAATTCTCAGCACGTCCTCGGTTTTATCGGACAGGTTTTTAATTTCAAAAAATCCTGTAAGAAGCTTTCTGTTGTTTATGCGGATTTTAAAACCGCCTATGCCGAGAGTGGAAAAAATATCGTATATGATCGCAGGAATTTCCGCATCGTGAATTATGCTCAGCTCTCCGTCGCCTATGATGTCTATATCAGCCTGATAGAACTCACGGAAGCGTCCTTTCTGCGCACGCTCGCCTCTGTATACCTTGCCTATCTGATAGCGCTTAAAAGGAAAATTAAGCTCGTTATAATTAAGTGCCACGTATTTTGCAAGTGGGACTGTGAGGTCAAAGCGCATTGTAAGGTCGGTATCGCCTTTTTTGAAACGGTAAATCTGTTTTTCCGTTTCTCCGCCCGCCTTTGCAAGCAGCACCGACGAGCTTTCAAGAACAGGAGTATCAAGCGGATAAAAGCCGTATTTTATATAGCTTTTACGCAGTATCTCAATAAATCTGTCAAATTCGATTTGTTCTTTGGGCAACAGCTCCATAAATCCCGTAAGAGTCCTTGGTTTTATTTTTTCCATTGTGAATGTCCTTTCCGTAATTTAATATTTTAATTTACCTTATACAATATGTTGGTGCCGACCGAATATACCTGCTCAAGCTTTGCGGCAGCGGTATCGGAGGCTCCCATGCTGCGGCGTTCTCTGTCGCTGATATACACATACGATATACCCTTTTCACGGCAGAAAGCAAGCATATCGTCCGCCGTTCCGGAATATGCCGCAGCCGCTTCCTCGCTGCGTTTGCCGTATTCGTTACCGAAGCCGTGGAAATGCACATAAAGCGACGAACCTACATATATCGTTCTTCCGGCAAGCGTGACAACCGGATTTATGTGATCCGTTCCCGTCAGCACCACAGCATCGGCGGGAATGTTTTTCTTTATATATTCCGCCGTCTTCATATCGTTTTCCGTAAAGGTCTGATACTGTCCTCCCGAAACGTATTCCCGTCCTATGGTCAGCACTCCCGAAAGCGTGGCAGCGGCTATCGCAAGCACCGCAAAATACGCTCTTAGCTTTATACTCTTAAGCTTTTCGTAAATCTCGCACATAAATCCGCTGACAATTATAACCGTTATCATATACGTGATATAAAACAGCTTGTTGTTATCATATTCATTGGGCTGGAATTGTATGATTTCAGCCATGAAAAATATAAACGCACCGGCGGCAAACAGATTTCTTTTTTCTTTGTCTGCGTTAAAGAATGCAGGAACGGCAAGCAGAAACACCACTCCCCAGTTTTTGATATAAAACCAAAGGTACGGATCATTTCGGTTTACCCAGTTCCAGTGGAAATTCAAAAACGAGTCGTTGCCCGATGTTTGGGAAAACGTCCAGAAAACGAGCTGCGGCAAAGCAAGTGCAAGTGCCGGTATTCCGTAATAAAGCCAGCTTATAAAGCAGCTTTTTTTATCATCGGCGGCAGCAAGGTCTATCACAAGCATTACTGCACTTATCATACCGAGTGCAAGAAATGAATGTGTGTGTATCATCGGCATACACCCCGCAAGAACGCCGAGTATCAGAAACGTCTTTTTTGACCTGTCACGAATTGCGTCAAGCATAAGATATATGCACGGTATTATCATGCACCACCCTGCCATGGTCGTCCGCTGAGGAATAATCATATCGCATATGGTATTTGACCAGCGGATATTCATTTCGTTATAATTTGTCGGAGTGTGATAATAATCCGTAAAAATCCTTGTAAATGCGGCACTGTCCGCCTTTGCTCCGTCAAGGAAATACGCAAATCCGAAGCCGCCGTTTATGAAAAACAGTATTACAGCGATAACTGCGGCGGATTTTTTTGACGTTATTCTGTATGCAAGCATATAAAACCCGCTCACAAGCAGCAGCGAAAGCACATAGCTCGGTATCAGCACCGCCCACCGGAGCGGAGTGCCGAACAGGTACAGACTCGACGACAGCATATCAGCAAAAAACGGATAATTTAATCTCTCGCCCGCCAAAAACGCATATTCCGGAGGGAATTTTCGTTGTTCGGCAATACTCGTCACAAAGCCGAGGTGCATCTGTAGATCCCCATAGGTGCATTGACCGCTTGCAACACCGCCGCCCTCATACGGCGCAAGAATATGATTTGTCATCAAAATCCATATAACAAGCGACACCGGTAAAATAAGGCATACCAAAACCTTAAGGTCAAGCGTTTCAGTGCCGCCGGTGTTTATTTCGATAAAACGTTCCCTGCGCTTTAATTTAAGCACAGCATACGGCAGCACCGAAGCTATCATTAAAATAATATGCGCCGAATAAGAAAATCCCAAAATAAAGGCAAACGGCACTATCCCCGCCATAAGCAAAACATTTCCGAATACAGCGCCTGTATATATCCTGAAATACATATCCTTTTCCTTAAACAGCTCATTGGAATACAAAAAGCCGAGGAACAGAAAATATATGTATATTACCGTACCTAACATTCGGGCATACCTCCGTATATTTTATTCAAATGCCTTATCTATTGCGGATTTCATTTTATTCATGTCGCTTATCTTAAATTCAAATGCACATATATCGTTTGAGGTATTGAGCATTATAAGCGCAGGCGTCTGATTTTCTACAGGGAAGTTTTTCTTGGCATCGGGATTTTCGTCCACGTCAACAATATCAAATTTCACCTTATCTCCGTTTTCCTTTTTAAGCTCCTCAACGTTTTTCATTACCTTATCGTAATCCTTATCACTTTTTGAAACAAAAAGCATAAATGTCGGGGTTACCTTTACCTGTTCCTCGGAGCTTTCCGAGATTGTCGAATTGCCTGGTGCATTGTTGGAGGAGCTTTCCGCAGCGTTGCTGTCAGATTTTGTTTCGGATTTTGTTTCGGTGTTTTTATCCTTTTGCTCTGATTTTTTGTTGTTATCTGTTTTTTTATCTGCTTTTTCTTCATCTGCTTTTTCTTCTGTTTTGTTGTCTGCCTTTTGTACGGACTCCGCTCCGTCACCCGTAAGAGCCGATTTGGAAGTCTTTTTTGCGCCGCAGCCGGCAGCGGCAAACGTCAATATAGCTGCAAGCAGCAATGATAATAATTTTTTGTTCATGATAAATATTTCCTTTCATTTTTTTGTTTTAATATTTCAGTACATTAAGCGCTCTTTCGGCGATTTTTGCATAACGATCTGCCTTTTTCTTGATTTTTACATCAAGTCCGTCTATTATGCCGAAGTTTGCGTTCATCGGCTGGAGCTTGTCGTTTGCGGGATTTGATATATATAATGCCAAAGCACCTATACACGTCCTCGAATCAGGCTCATGCATCGGCATACCGTTAATCAGAGCCGCAAGATTATATCCCGCAAGCAGACCGCTTGAGGCACTCTCCACATATCCCTCAACGCCTGTTATCTGTCCTGCAAAGAACAGCTTCGGGAATTTTTTCATTCTGTAATACTTATCGAGCAGCTTGGGCGAATTTATATATGTGTTTCTGTGCATGACTCCGTAACGCACAAACTCCGCATTTTCAAGCCCCGGTATCATTGAAAACACACGTTTTTGCTCTCCCCACTTCAGATTCGTCTGAAAACCCACAAGGTTGTATAACGTACCCTCGCTGTTATCCTGTCTGAGCTGAACGACTGCGTATGCGTCGTCACGTCCTGTTTTCGGATTTACAAGTCCTACCGGCTTGAGCGGTCCGAAGGTAAGCGTTTCCTTTCCTCTTTTCGCCATAACCTCAACCGGCATACATCCTTCAAAAACACTGCTGTTTTCAAATTCCTTAAGCGGTGCGGTTTCGGCATTTATAAGTTCCTCGTAAAAGCTTTCGTATTCTTCTTTCGTCATTGGGCAGTTTATATAATCTGCTGTACCCCTGTCGTAGCGTGCTGCCCTGAACACACGGCTTTTATCTATGCTTTCCTCCGTAACAATAGGTGCAGCCGCATCGTAAAAGTAAAGCTCGTCACAGCCTGTCAGTCTTGATATTTCCTTTGACAGTCCGTCAGACGTCAGCGGCCCCGTTGCGATTACGGTATATTCATCGGGATTTATTTCCGTTACCTCTCCGTATACAACGCTTACAAGCGGATGATTTTTCAGCTTTTCGGTTATATATTCCGAAAACCTCTCTCTGTCAACCGCCAAAGCACCTCCAGCAGGGACTCTTGACACGTCCGCCGCCTGCATCATAATCGAATCAAATCGCCGCATTTCCTCCTTGAGAAGTCCGCAGGCATTTTCCACTCTTTCGGCTTTAAGCGAATTTGAGCATACAAGCTCGGCAAATCCCTCCATGCTGTGTGCGGGCGAATATTTCTGCGGCTTCATTTCATGAAGCTCGACCGGTATGCCGGCTTTTACAAGCTGCCACGCAGCCTCACAGCCGGCCAGTCCGGCTCCTATTATTTTAACCTTATTCATATTTTCGGGCAATTCAATCTCACCTCTGTCTTTATCAGCCTTTTATTTTCCGTTCGTAATTACACCCATCGCTGTAGCAGAAAATCTTCTTGCCTCGTCCGTTTTTCTTGAGCAGCAGACCTCCGCACTTCGGACACGACTCGCCCTTTACCGGAGCGTCCCAAGCCATGAAATCACATTTCGGCGAATTTTCACAGCCGTAATAAACCTTACCCTTTCTTGAACGCTTAATTAGTATCTCTCCGCCGCATTTCGGGCAGGCAACACCTGTTCCTTCACGAATAGCCTTTGTGTTTTTACATTCGGGATAACCGGGACAGGCAAGAAACTTACCGTATTTGGAAAGCTTATATACCATTTTGCGCCCACATTTTTCGCATATAACGTCCGATTCCTCGTCTTTGATTTTGATTTTTGATATGCGCTCTCCTGCTTCCTCAAGGTTTTTCTCAAACGGAGGGTAAAATTCCTTAAGAACGTTTACCCATTCTACCTTGCCGTCCTCAACGCTGTCAAGCTCGTTTTCCATTTCGGCGGTAAAATCAATATCAACTATATCCTTGAAGTTGTTCTTCATAATATCCGTAGTTACCATGCCAAGCTCCGTCGGGATAAGCTGTCGCTTACTTCTGACGATATATCCCCTTGAAACTATGGTTGATATTGTCGGCGCATATGTGGACGGACGTCCTATCCCCTTTTCCTCAAGCTCCTTTATAAGCGTTGCATCACTGTATCGTGGGGGCGGCTGAGTAAAATGCTGATTCGGTGATATATCTTTTTTGATAAGCTTTTCGCCCTCCTCAAGCTTCGGCAGCATTTTATCCTTTTCTTCCTTTGTATCGCTACCTTCGATATATACGGCAGTATATCCCTTAAATGCTATCCGTCTTCCCGATGCTCTGAATGTATGACCGTTTGCATCGATGCTGACGTTCATTGTATCATATACTGCACTTGCCATCTGCGAAGCGGCAAAACGCTCCCATATAAGCTTATAGAGCTTGTACTGGTCATTTGTAAGCTTATCCTTTATGTCGGCAGGCTTGATATTGATTGATGTGGGACGTATTGCCTCGTGTGCGTCCTGAGCGTTTTTGCGTGTTTTATATTGTCTTGGCTGAACATATTCGTCACCGTAATTTTCTTTAAGGAATGCAACGGTTTCACGCTGAGCGTCATCGGCAATTCTGAGTGAATCGGTTCTCATATAAGTTATAAGACCGATACTGCCGAGTTTTCCGCCGAGATTTACACCCTCGTAAAGAGTCTGAGCAACCTGCATTGTCTTTGCAGCCTGGAAATTCAGCTTTCTCACTGCATCCTGCTGCATCGTGCTTGTTGTAAACGGTGGCTGAGGGTTGCGTTTTTGTATTGCTCTCTTTATCTTCTCAACGATAAAATCGGCATTTTGAACGTCTTTCAGAATTTTGTTCGCCTCATCTCCGTTTGACAGCTTTCTTTCCTCGCCTCTCTCTCCGTAATACCGTGCATCAAAGCTTTTGCCCGTATTCGGCTCGGCGAGAACTGCATTGATTGTCCAGTATTCCTCAGGAGTGAAATTGACTATTTCCTCCTCACGGTCACATACAAGCCTTGTTGCAACGGACTGAACGCGTCCTGCGCTGAGTCCCTTCTTTACCTTTTCCCAAAGTATGGGACTTATTTTGTAGCCCACTATTCTGTCGAGTATACGTCTTGCCTGCTGTGCGTTTACAAGATCCATATCTATTTTTCTCGGCTCTTTTATAGCCGCCTTTACCGCCGTTTTGGTTATTTCGTTAAAGGTTACTCTGCACTTTGAATTAGGATCTATCTTAAGAGCACGTGCAAGATGCCAGCTTATAGCCTCGCCCTCGCGGTCAGGGTCGGTAGCGAGATACACAATATCCGCTTTTGCCGCTTCTTTTTTTAATTCCGTAAGCAGCTCACCCTTACCTCTGATTGTTATATATTTCGGTTCAAAGTCATGTTCCACATCGACGCCGAGCTGGCTTTTCGGCAAATCAATAATATGCCCCATCGATGCCACAACGGTATAATCCTTACCGAGATATTTTTTTATCGTTCCGGCCTTTGCCGGTGACTCTACTATCAAAAGCTTTTTTGTTGCCATATGATTACTCCTTTCAAGCATTTTGTGCTATATATTAAGTTCGTATCTCCCGTCCGCTCCTCTTTTTAGAAATCCCATTGTTTCCATGAGCGTAAGAGTGACACCCGCAGAACCTATTTCTCCGTCAAGCTCACGGACTATTTCGTCCGCATATTTTCCTCCGCCCTTTAAAAGCATTATCACAGAACGCTCAATGTCGCTGTTTGTTTTTTCAATAAGACGTTCAACATCTGCCTGTTCCGTATTTGTTTCGGTTGTCTTTTCCTCGTGCTTTGGCGTTTCTTCCGCAGGTGGCTGCTCTTTGCGGATTTTTTTCTTAGGCTTTCTTTTTTCTATCGGCATATACTCATACTCGCACAGAATATCCTCTGCATTCAGCGTAAGCTTTGCTCCGTCACGTATAAGGTGGTTTGTACCGTCCATGGGAATGCCCTTTGCATTTACGTCACCGATACATCTCGGTACGGCGTATAAATCACGGTTATATTCAAGCGCAAGCCTTGCGGTTATCATTGAGCCGCTGGATTTTGCACCCTCAATTACAAGCACTCCCTTTGATAAGCCGGCGATTATCCTGTTCCTTTGCGGAAAATTACCGGGAAACGCTCTTGTACCCGGAGGATATTCCGATATGATAAGCCCGGTTTTGGTGATTTCTCTGAACAGCCAGTCGTTTGACTGCGGATACACAATATCTATACCGCAGCCAAGCACACCTATCGCATACGCTCCGGCTTTAACTGCTGCGTGCATCGCAATGCTATCTATTCCCAGAGCCATTCCGCTTATGATAACAGCTCCCCTTTCGCCGAGACCGTAGGAAATATTATATGCGCATTTTGCGCCGTAATCAGTATTTAGCCTTGTTCCGACTATGCCTATGCCGAGAATTTTATCAAAATTCACCGGTGTCCCCTTCATATACAGCACATACGGCATGGGTGATATATTCCTAAGGCATTCGGGATAGAATTTATTATCACACGTCAAAATCGATGCACCGCAGTCCAAAACATTTTGAAAGGTTTGTCTTGCGGTATCAAGACTTTTATCAAGAAGCCTGTCCGTTTCGGCACGGGTAAGCCCTCTTACATTGTAGCTTGTTCCTTTATATATTTCTTCTATACTGCCATATGCTTCCATGAGCTTGGCAATTTTATGCGGAGTTATTCCTTGCTTTGTTGTAAGCCAAAGCCATTGTATTGTACTTGACATTGTTTTTTCTCTCATTTTCTTATGAATTTTCGCTGTATTTTGCCGTACTTATTCCACAATACTACAAAAATGCGAAAATGTCAAGACCTATTTCTAACAATTTCATAAATTAACAGTGCAGCGGCAACAGAAACATTCAGAGATTCGGCACTTCCTAGTATCGGAATTTTAACCGGATTGCACAGGCTCAGCGCCTCCTCAGACATACCGTTTGCCTCGTTTCCGACTATAATAACGCAAGGCGAAGAATAATCCGCATCACGATAATCAGCACTGTTTTCCGAAAGTGCGCCGCCTATAATCGAAAATCCGTTCCTTTTCATGACCTCAAGCGTATTATATTCAATATTTCTGTATATATCCACAGCAAAAAACGATCCCATTGATGCTCTTACCGTTTTCGGATTATATAGATCTACGCAGCCCTTTGAAAGCAGCACGCCTCCAAGCCCCGCCGCATCGGCCGTGCGTATTATCGTTCCGAGATTCCCGGGATCCTTTACATTGTCGCAGTAAACATAGTCCTTTGATTTATCAAATACAAATCCTTCCGTATTTTTCATCTTTATAACCGCCATAATCCCCTGCGGCGTTTCCGTATCACAAAGCTTTTCAAAAATCCGGTCGTCCGTCTTTAATATATGCGCATTGGGCGGGTAATCAAAGTCGGTGTTTTTGTAAAAGGAATCGCTGACAACAATTCTGTCGATAACGGCACCCGCTTTTATTGCATCACGCACAGATTTGATACCCTCAACGGTAAACTCTTTTCTTTTGAGCCGCTCCTTTTTCAGGGACAGCGATTTTATTGTTTTGTACCTCGGATTTGATGCTGAGGTTATTTCTATCATTTTAATCCTCCGTTCTGCCGCATCGGGGCGGCGCAAATATTAATCAAGTTTCTTCTTATTATATATTGATTTTGCAAAATAATCAAGAGAGTAACATAAATTTTTTAAAATTCATAGTATAAAAGAAAAAGATTGGAGCTGTGATATATGAATAATGTACTTTTTGCACTGCTGCTTACGCTTGCCGCAGGAATGGCAACGGGCGCAGGGAGTGTTCTGTCACTTTTTACCAAAAAGACCAATACACGTTTCCTTGCATCGTCGCTGGGATTCAGCGCGGGAGTTATGATTTACGTTTCAATGATAGAAATATTCCAAAAATCACGAACTTACATAAGCAGTTATACAAACGATATAAAAGGCTACTGGCTTGCTGTTGCGGCTTTTTTTGTCGGAATAATATTTATAGGGATAATCGACTTTCTCGTCCCCTCCGCCGAGGGAGATATAGGAAATTTACAGGATTCAAAAAAGAACGAAAAGCTGCTGAATCGCATGGGATTCATGACCGCCCTTGCAATAGGTATACATAATTTCCCGGAGGGTATGGCTACATTTACCTCTGCCCTTAAAGAGCCGCACCTTGGTATAGCCATAGCTGCCGCAATATCTATACATAATATTCCGGAGGGAATCGCAACAGCCGTTCCGATATACTTCGCAACGGGCAGCCGGCGGAGGGCGTTCGGTATTTCGTTTTTATCGGGAATTGCGGAGCCTGTCGGGGCTGTACTCGGATACCTTGTGCTGCGGCCGTTTTTCAACGATATGGTATTCGGACTGTTATTTGGATTTATTGCCGGTATAATGGTATTTATTTCCGTAGAGGAGCTTTTGCCGATGGCACGTGAATATGAAAAAAGCCGAGTCACGATTATCGGTTTTATAATCGGCATGGCGGTTATCGCTCTGAGCCTGCTGTTGTTTCTTTAGAATGCGAAAAGGGATTGACCTGTGCCAATCCCTTTTTATGTACCCGCAGATACATATATTTAAAATCCGCTTAATCCGAAACTTACGGACAGCGCATCATTTACACGATTCATCATTGTATCGTCCAAGCGTCCTATTTTATCTCTCAGCCTTCGTTTATCTATGGTTCTGATTTGCTCAAGTAATATAACCGAATCCTTGTTAAGTCCGCATCCGCCGGCACTTAGTTCTATATGGGTAGGCATTTTTGCCTTATTTATGCGGCTGGTAACTGCGGCAGCGATGACTGTCGGACTGTATTTATTGCCCACGTCGTTCTGTACGATAAGAACCGGGCGTATACCTCCCTGCTCGCTGCCGACTACCGGACTTAAATCAGCGTAATATATATCTCCTCTTTTTACTATCACTTTTATTCACACTCACTTGTCAGATATTCCTCACAATTTTGCAGAGCTTCATTGTCTGCGCTCAAGCCTTCTTCGGCAAGCTCAGCATTAAGCTTCGCCGATTTTTTGTAGCCGTTTTCCAAAGCCTTTATTTCCTCAGGTGTTAATTTATGTGACAAAGCAATCAGACCCCTTTCCATACAATAAGCCTAAAGCAGATAATTAAGAACCTTCACCGCCTTTCCGTTTTTCGTATAAATTCTCGGTATGCGCTTTCCTATTACGCAGGCAACCTCGTAATTGATGGTTTCCAGCCATTCGGCGAGGGTGTCTATCGTTATTCCCTCTCTGCCGAATATGATTGCTTCATCGCCCTTATCAATATTATGGACATTTGTAACGTCAATCATACACTGATCCATACAAATTCTGCCGATAATGGGTGCTTTTTCACCGTTGACCATCATACAGCCCTTTTCGGCAATTCTGCGCAGATAACCGTCGGCATAACCTATGGGAACGGTAGCTATTTTTGTGTTCCTGTCGGTTATGTACTCTTTTCCGTAGCTGACGCCTCTGCCCGATTCAACCTCCTTGACAAGAGTTATCCTGGATTTCAGCGTCATTGCCGGAATAAGGTCAAGTCTTGACTTATCTACCTCGTCTGAAGGGTACATTCCATACAGAATGACCCCCGGTCTTACCATATCAAGGTGCATTTCCGGGTACATCATAATACCTGCACTGTTGCATATATGCCGTATCGGTATATGAAGTCCTCTCTCCTCAAGAGCGTTGACAACACTCATAAATCGCCTGAACTGCATCAGAGTATATTCTCTGTCAAATTCATCGGACGTCGAAAAATGAGAGAATATTCCCTCGATTTCTATATACGGCAGCTTCGATACCTGCAAAATTTCGTCAATTATTTTGCTGTTGTCGCCGTCGTCCGCAACAAAGCCTATGCGGGTCATTCCCGTATCAAGCTTAATATGCACCTTTGTCACTTTTTCTTTCTTTTCAGCCTCATACGAAAGAGCCTTTGCAAATTCCAAGTCGAATACATTCGGCGTTATTTCAAAATTAATCAAATCCTCCGCATCATCCGGGCTTGACGCTCCGAGTATCAGTATCGGTACGTCAACACCTCGGCTTCGGAGCTGCTTTCCCTCCTGCAAAACCGCTACCGCCAGCCTGTCGGCTCCGTTGTCAAGCAGCGTTTTTGCCGTTTCCAAAAAGCCGTGCCCATAGGCATCAGCCTTTACAACCGCCATGATTTGTGCGTTTTTGTCGGTAATTTTTCGTATCTCGCGCATATTATGAGCTATTGCATCGAGATCCACTTCTGCCCAAGTTCTTTTTTCCATTCAGCTTTACCTCTTTTTCGTTTATAATAATAACATATTTTTTGCGATTTGTCTATCTGTAAATTCAGGTAGTTTTGCGGCAGATTATGTCTGTTGTTTTCCCTATTGAGGCTATAACCGCAGTTGCAGTCACTGCCTCCGTTCCGTGCTGCTCCATAACCGCATCGGCACTTTTTCCGTGGATATATACCGCCAGTGCGGCGGCGTCCGTTTCATCAATTTCCCTTGCGGCAAGAGCTGCTGTGATTCCGGCAAGCACATCTCCGCTGCCGCCCTTTGCAAGACCTGCGTTGCCTGTATTATTAATATACTGCATTCCGTCCGGTGACGTGACAATTGTATGGTGTCCCTTTAGAATAAGCGTAACTCCGTATTTTTCGCTGAAGCGTTTTGATACTCCGAGCCTGTCCGCCTGAATTTCCGAAATCGAAAGACCCGTAAGCCGAGAAAACTCCATCTCATGCGGTGTGAGGATAAGCGGACAGGTACATTCTTCAAGCATATCCATATTGCGTGCAAGAATATTCAGTGCGTCAGCGTCAACGATCATCGGAACCTTTGAGCTTTTAAACAGCTCTCTGAGCACATGAGCACAATCGCCGCTCGTACCCAGTCCCGGTCCTATCAGTACAGAATCCGCCCATTCGGCATCAGCTGCAAGCTCCTCCGCACCGCTTCGTGATATATGCCCGTCAATATCCGATAACGCAAGCGTCATGACCTCGGTTGTTTTCACTTCGAGAATATCGCTTATACACTCCGGCACAGCAAGACGAACCAACCCTGCTCCGGCATTAAGTGCGGCATTTCCCGCCATAAATACAGCTCCCGACATTCCTCTCGATCCGCCTATAATCAGCACCTTGCCATAGTCGCCCTTTTGCGAATTATCGGTTCGCCTCGGCAATTTTTCCGCAGCCGTACCGTCATCAAGCACAGATGCCGCCGTTTCTGAGGAATTAATTATATATTGTGGGATTGAAATATCCTTTAATATAATTTCGCCCGTATAATCTGCGGCGGGATACAAAAACATTCCCGCTTTATAGGCTGCAAATGTAACGGTCATGTCTGCCCTCACGCATATACCGCATATCTCACCCGTATCGGAGTTCATTCCGCTCGGCACGTCGACCGCCATAATAAAACGTGAATTTTGGTTGATTTTTTCTATTACTTCAGCACCAAGTCCCTTAAGCTCACCGTGTATACCCGTGCCGTAAATCGCATCTATCACAATATCGTATGACGGGAGCCGCAGCTCCAGAAAATCCGAATTATACATATATTCTATATGCACTCCCGCTTTTTCTATTATATCGTAATTAATCTGCGCATCTCCCTTAAATTCGTCACCGCATACCAAAAAAACGTCAACATCGACACCGATATTATATAAATGCCTTGCGATTGCAAAGCCGTCGCCGCCGTTGTTGCCCTTTCCGCAGAAAACAGCAATATGCTTCTTATCAAGACCGCCAAAACGCTCGGTCAAAGCAACAACACATGAAAATGCCGCATTTTCCATCAGTACAATTGATGGTATTCCTCCCTCCTCGGAGGCGTTTTTGTCAATATTCCTCATCTGTGAGGCATAACATACCTTTTTCATATCTGACTCCTTTGCAAAAACAGGCGGTTCTCGCCGAACCGCCTATCTGTTATTCGTAAATAAAAACATTTCTCGGATTGAATTTTTTGATCGAGTCAAGCATTTTTGATGTAGGCTGGAATAATACGAGCTTTCTTTCGCCCTCGTACTGCACGTCAATAAAATAAACCTTACCGAGAATCTTGTTCCCTGTAAAATCCAGTACCTTAATCGCACCGTTGTTATTTCTGTATGCGTGGTTATGGTCATTGTCGTCAATTGATGCAACAGTTGCCGCTTCGGCAAAATCAATGCTCAGGACTCTTTTTCTCCCTTTTTTCGCCATAATCTTATCAACATCAAAATAACTGTTTGTAAGTATGTATTCCCATTCTATGCTGCGCATGGATATAAGCTTGAACGCTCCGTACCACAAAAAGGCAATAATCAGCAAGCCTATACTGAACGAGATACTGACTCCCGCTCCCGCAAGCGCAATTATAAGCATAAACAATACAATCGTCAGCACCACACCAAGCAGAATAATTCCTCCGACTAAAAGATTGTCCTTGATATCTCTCTGCTTTTTAATCATATATTCCATAAAAACATCCATAATGATCCTCCATTTCTTTAAGACTCCTCACGAAGTATTTCACTCAAATTTTTATACATGGCTCTCAGAGCACGCCCTCTGTGGCTTACTGAGTTTTTCTCCTCATCGGTTGCCTGAGCAAAGGTCTTTTCCAGCTCATCGCAATAGAATATCGGGTCATATCCGAATCCGTTTTCACCTATCGGCTCACGCAGGATGCTCCCCTTGACCTCGCCTGTTGTGACAAATTCACGTCCATCGGGAAGAATAACCGCCACCGCAGTGACAAATTTAGCCTTCCTGTTTTTTTTGTCCTCCATTTCAGTAAGAACCTTTTGTATCTTATCTCTGTCCGTTCCGTTTTCTCCGGCATATCTTGCACTGAATATACCCGGACGGCCGTCAAGTGCTTCAATGCACAATCCGGAGTCGTCTGCCATAACTATGTCGTCTGTAAGCAGTGCCACGGCACGTGCCTTTATCAGAGCGTTCTTTTCAAAGCTGTCGCCCGTTTCCTCGGTATCAATATCAAGTCCGGCCTCTTGCTGTGAAACAACACCGACTCCAAGCTCCGAAAAAATTTCGGATATTTCTCTTATCTTTCCCGCATTTTTTGTAGCGGCTATAATGTTCATAAGCTGCCTGTTCCTTCCTTTCCCAAGCATAGGAATCATGTATGATGATACTATTCTACTACAAATTATCCGATTTTGCAAGCATTTAGAGAAAATATTTTATATTTTTATAGAAAAATCTATTTTACTCACACTTTTTCAGCTCGGTAATCTTATTTCCGGCTACCAAAAACACCCTGTCCGCAAGCTGCATCAGCGGCATATCGTTCATGTTATCGGTGTAAAACTCATCTATTCTTGTATCTCCGAAATGCTCATGAAAGCTTTTTACCTTGTTTTTTGAATAACAGAGATACTTTAATTTTTTGTTTTCCATGTCAAGCTCGGTACAAATCAAGTTTTTTGTGTTGAGCATATCGGCTATTCCCTCAAGCAAAAACCTCGGCGATGCGGATATTACAGCGTCCCTTGGCGATATTTCGGCAAGCATATTCTTCTTTAGCTTGCGCTTGTTGAGCTTCCAAAAGGCTCTTACGTGTTCATCGAGATTTTCGCAGTTGTCAAAAAATACCTTTATCATTTCCTCAACAAACTCCGAAACCTCTCTGCCCTCAACACGGCTTGTTTTATATTTGACCGCCTTTGCCGCCACCTTCGGAAGATAACGCAGCAGTGATTTTTTCTTTTTCACACAATACATAAAAAAATCAAGTGAACATTCACCGTCATACAAAGTGTTGTCAAAATCAAAAACCTTCATTCTCTTATAAACAGCCTTTCCGTGCCAACGCACAATCCCGTATTATCGTCAATTTCAAATATACACGCATTGAACTGTCCCTTTCCATTGGCAAGCTCAAATTTCTGCGGCATACCGCCGACAAAGCGTTTTACAATAATTTCCTTATCCATTCCGAGGATAGAGTCCTCCGCACCGGTCATACCGAGATCCGTGATATATCCCGTACCCTTTGGGAGAATACAGTTATCGGCTGTCTGGATATGCGTGTGCGTCCCGAACACTGCTCCGGCAATTCCGTCAAGATAAAATCCCATCGCACGCTTTTCAGAGGTTGCCTCCGCATGGAAATCAACTATCACCGTATCAGTCTTTTTCCGCAACTCAACAGCCTTGTTCATTACTGCGTCAAACGGAGAATCTGTCGGAGGGTCTATGCCCACTCTGCCGATTGCGTTGATTACTCCCACTCTTGCTCCGCTGCGTGCCGTCAAAACCATTGAGCCGCTTCCGGGACAGTTTTTGTTGTAATTGATCGGGCGGATTACGTTTTCTTCATTTTCAAGGATCGAGATAACCTCCTTGGAATCCCATGTATGATTTCCTAGGGTTATTCCGTCCGCACCGGCACGGCACAATTCGGTATACGCCGCCTTCGCCAGACCGTGACCGTGAGTGGCGTTTTCGCCGTTTACTATGCACAAATCTATATTTTTTTTGTATTTTAAGTCCTCTATATGCTCAAAAAGCATATTCCGTCCGACGGCACTTACAACATCACCTATACAAAGAATTTTCATATTATGCGGTTTTCTCCTTTTCTATTCATCAAGATGTATCATTACCTGCTCAATAATCCTTTTAACGTGCTCATCATCAAGCGAATAAAAGGTATTCTTACCGTCCCGCCTTGCCTTTACAAGACGAGCCTGCTTCAGCGTTCTGAGCTGATGGCTTATTGCCGACTGTGTCATGTTAAGCTTATCGCTTATATCATAAACACAAAGCTCAGCGTCAAAAAGCGTCCATAATATCCTGATTCTGGTATTGTCAGCAAAAACCTTAAATACATCGCTTATTCCCGCAGTCGTTTCTTCATCGGGAAGCTGGGCCTTAATTTTATTTAAAACCTGCTGATTGTATTGACAGCTTTTACATTGTTCCTCCATTTTTACGGTCATTCCTTTCTAAAAATATATGCGGCAGCTGCTCCCGACAGCATTATTTTTTCAGCTGAATATCAGAAGCAAGTATTGTTATAAGCGGTATAAACGTATAATTATACCTCGGCTGAATTTCGGTAAGCGCATACACGGCGGCATATCCCAAAATCATAAGGCATAGAGGCATAAGCTCCTTTCTGTGCTCACACACAAGCCTTACAGACGCAATAAGCGACACTATTATCATATATGCGCTTGCTGCTCTGCGGCAGACCATATTTGAGAATAACGGGTGATTTTCCGCATCCATAACCCACGGATACACATAACTGCCGAATTGATACAGCACCTTTCCGAGCATAAAACGCAGCTTGCCGCTTTGCCCTATACGCTCAGATAACAGCCTGTCCATGGCTGCGGCGTCATTTATCAGTTCGTTATCGCCCTCGCTCCAGCCTCCGCCGGAGGCTTGATTAAGTCCTACGCAAAGCTTGTATTTAAGATTCCCGTTATAAAGATGCCCGGAAATAAGCCCTCCGCTGCGGAATGCTGCGTCACACAGCAAAACTCCTGCCGCAAAGATAAGTATAAAAACAGCTGCACGAAATAAAGCTCCCTTATCCTTAAAGCGAAGTCTTAAATATATACAGTATACCGCAAATGCAATTGCCGGGACGTACATTTCAGGGCGCATAAGCTGCGCTCCGACAAGTATAAGCGCCGCTATGGCAGAGCCGGCGACATTCTTAAATGCCACAAATACCCATATTGATGCGGTAAGCAGCATAAGCGCTATATGCTGATTTGTAAGCACCGGCGTAAACAAAATCATAACGGGATTAAATGCTGTCAAAAGCAGTGCCATATAAAAAGCTTTATTTCCGAACAGGGCTTTTGCTGTAAATGCCGTAAATATGCACGCTGCCGTTCCGTATATGGCATTTGCGATACCGAGGTTTCCTCCCGCCTTCAGCATTATCGCCTGATACAGTATAAACGGCATATGCGCAGACCACACGCCTGTGTACTGCGTTCCCATTTCGTGCAAAAATCTGCCCCAGTAGCCTATCGGAATTGTTGTAAGCAGCTCCGACAGCTCGTAATTCATAAGAAAGTCTGAGGTTTGCGGCAAATTCCATGCCACAAGCGTCACCGCACGCAGTAAAAGTCCCGCCGCCGTAATCATAACAGCCGGCTTGATTTTAAAACGATCAATATCGGAAAGCTTTAAAAACAGGCAGAACACAAACGTCAGCGCAATAAAGACAAATATTCCAATAAGCACTGATTTTGGCGGAAAATATGAGCCGACAGAGCGCATGGCACTTTGCAGCAGCTCGGCAATTTTGATATTCCCGTAAAATCCGTCTGTAATAAGCAGATTGAAAAATCCCATTGTACAGGCAGAAATGCCGACAACTGCGGCAGCCGCAAAAATTACGGCGTGCATCAAAATCCCCTGCCCTTGTGCGGACGTTTTTGCCGAACGGCTTTTTTTGTCAGATCTTGCCATAATACTTTATTATCATTTCGGACAGTTCTCTTGTAGTAGATGCGCTTTTCGCCATTTTCAGAAGATTTGCCATTGTTTCGCCGTTACCGTTCCTTGCAGCCGCACGGCGCACAAGCCATGCCGCTTCTCGCTCAAGGTTTGAAAGCATCGTTTCCTCACGTCTTGTTCCTGATTTTACTATATCGATAGCCGGGAATATGCGGCGTTCCTGAAGACTTCTGTCAAGCTTAAGCTCCATGTTGCCCGTTCCCTTAAATTCCTCAAAAATAACGTCATCCATACGGCTGCCCGTTTCCACAAGTGCCGTTGCAAGTATCGTAAGGCTTCCGCCCTCTCTGATATTTCTTGCCGCACCGAAAAATTTCTTGGGCTTGTATAATGCGTCCGGATCAAGACCGCCGGACAGCGTACGTCCCGTAGGTGCAACGGTAAGATTATTGGCACGTGCGAGTCTTGTTATTGAATCAAGCAGGATCACAACGTCCTTTTTCTGCTCTACAAGACGCATTGCACGCTCAAGCACCATTTCCGATACCTTGCAGTGATTTTCCGGCATCTGGTCAAAGGTCGAGAAGATAACGTCGCCGTTTATCGACTCCTTCATATCCGTTACCTCCTCCGGACGTTCGTCTACAAGCAAGACTATAAGCTTAACCTCGGGGTGATTGTTTGTTATTGCATTGGCAATTGTTTTGATAAGCGTTGTTTTACCTGCCTTCGGCGGAGCAACGATCATTCCTCTCTGTCCTTTGCCTATGGGTGAGAGTAAATCTATGAGCTTAGCCGCATTCTGACCGCTTTCGCCGTTATCAAGATTAAGTTTTTCGGTAGGATAAATCGGAGTAAGATATTCAAACGGACGGCGCTTTAGCGCTATTTCTAACGGATCCCCATTTATTTTCTTTACAAAAATCAGCGGCGCATACTTATCGGCGTCCTGTGTAGGGCGGCAGTCGCCTGTGATTTCATCGCCCGTTTTCAAATTAAATCTTTGTATCTGAACGGGAGAAACGTAAATATCTCCTCGGCCTGAGCTGTAGTTTTCAACTCTCAAAAAGCCGAATCCGTCTCCCATAACATCAAGTACACCTGTCACCTCAACAGCATCTGCCGGACGTTCGCGTTTTTTCGGCTGCGGCTGCGGCTGTGAGTTCTTCTGCTCCTCAAGCTGTTTCCTTTTTTCACGTATTTTTTCGATTATTTCATCCTTGCGCAGAGCGGAAATCCTCTCAATTTCCAAGCCTTGAGCAATCTGCTTTAATTCTTCTTTTGTTTTTCTTTCAAGTGCAATACCATCTTGCATAAATATACCTCTCTTTTTGTTTTACTTCTACATTCACGGAAATTATCGAGAATTATCCGGCGGACGCCGACTGAAAAAGATTTGTCCCGGAAAAGAATAATTTGTGATAATGCTATTATATACCAAATTTATCAAATTGTCAAATGTTTTATTTAATATTCCTATTGTATTGCTTATATTAATATGATATAATAGCATTAACATTATACCCTAAAAGGAGTTTGATTAAGTGAAAATAATAAAATCGGGTGTTTTTTACAGAAATATACTTGCCATAACAATACCTATTGCACTGCAAAACCTAATAACTCTCGCAACAAGCATGATGGACTCGCTTATGCTTGGACGTGCGGACGATACCGGGATTTTTCTCAGTGCTTCGTCTCTTGCGAATCAGCCGTTTTTCATTCTGTCTATCGTGTCCTTTGGACTTTCGAGTGCTGCGACCGTACTTACGGCTCAATATTGGGGCAAGCGTGATATGGAGTCGATACGCCGTATTATTTCGATTGCCTTAAAGGCTGCATTTGCAATTTCCGCTCTAATGGGCTTTACGGTACTTTTCGCTCCGGAGTGGGTTATGGGACTTTATACAAATAACCCTGACATAATCGCCGCCGGTGCCAAATATCTGAGAATAATAGGGATTTCGTATTTTACCTTTGGATTTTCTTCAACGCTTATCTGCTCAATACGCAGCATAGAGCTTGTTAAAATATCCATCGTCGTAAACCTGTCGTCATTTTTCCTCAATACCTTTTTGAATTGGGTATTGATTTTCGGAAACCTGGGTGCGCCGGCTCTCGGTATAGAGGGTGCGGCAACGGCAACGCTTACGGCACGCTTGACAGAGCTTGCGATAACGCTTGTATATATTTTCCTTATAGACAAGCGGCTTTGCATGAAACCGAAGGATTTGCTTACATTTGACAAAACGCTTGCCAAGGATTTTGCAAAATACGGAACTCCCGTATTCCTGAACGAGCTTATTTGGTCACTGGGTATTACAATACAGTCGGCGATACTCGGACATATAACGTATTCGGCGGGTGACCCGGTTGCGGCAAATTCAATAGCCGGAATGGTTCAGCAGCTTTCAACCGTAGTTATTTTCGGAGCCGCAAACGCAGCTGCCGTGATAATAGGCAAATCGATCGGAGCCGGTCGCATTGAGCGCGCCAAGGACGAATCGGCAACCTTTGAATTGCTAAGCGTGGTTCTCGGTATTTTTGCTTTCGGCGTGATAATGCTTATTAAAAATCCCGTAATATCCTTTTATACCGTTCCCGCGGAGACAAAGGCTCTTGCAGGAGAGCTTATGACGGCTGTTGCGGTTATAACGATTTTCGTTTCCGTATCAAGCGTTTCCATAGTCGGAATACTGCGTGCCGGCGGCGATACACGATTTTGTCTTATTTTGGAAATGGGTGCGCTGTGGTTTGTTGCAATACCTCTTGCAGTCGGTGCGGCGGCGCTGCGGTTTCCGGTGGCGGCGGTGCTGATACTTATGAAAATAGACGAGCCGCTTAAGTCTGTAATTGCATTTTTCAGAATGAAAACGGACAAGTGGATAGTTCGGCTTACAAGATGAAATTTTGGATTTAGAGCAACGACATATTTTACGAGTTATGATTTATGCCGCCGCACGGCGGCGGAACGGAGGATTACAATATGCGTATACTTGGAATTGATTACGGTGATTCACGTGTGGGCGTTGCAGTGAGCGACCCTCTCGGAATGATGGCTTCGGGGGTAAAAACCATACAAAATACCGGCAGCCGTCATCTGATGGAGGAGTTAAAAGCCGTAATAAATGAGTACAAACCCGAAAAAATCGTCATAGGCTTGCCGAAAAACATGGACGGAACGGAAGGCTTCAGAGTTGAAGCAACACATGAATTTGCGGACAAGCTTGCCGGGATTTTCAGCGGTGAGATAATTTTCGAGGATGAGCGTCTTACGACTGTCGGCGCGACACGTTATCTCAACACCACAAACACCAGAGGAAAAAAACGTAAAGCGGTTATCGATACTGTTTCCGCTTGTCTGATTCTTGAGCAATATTTAAACAGAAACAAATAATTTTACGCAAATTTTACTGCAGATTATTGAAAATTTTACAAAAAAGTGTTACAATGAATATATGGATGTATAAAATACAATTAATATAATGCTCACTGAACAAATGCGATTTTCAATCGCATTTGGAAAAATTATGACTATTGTCAAAATTTTTCGTGTAAAATCAGAGATTTTACACAGTTCGCATTGATAAAGTCTGCCCAAATAAATATTTTGAGAACA
>JAXDRV010000003.1:0-18011 GCA_034090805.1 Clostridia bacterium | reverse complement strand
GGCATCAAAATTCAGCGTTGAAAATGTTGTTACAACAAGCATGACAGCATCACAGCTTGTAGGGCAGGAAATAGCCTCCGGCGGAACTGCGGCAAGTGCTACACATACCCAGTCATGGGATAGCATGGAGGTTGTAGATATAAACAAATAACAAACAAACGAGGGTGTATCGATTATGCACCCTCGTTTTTAGTTTAAAAAAATTTTTTGTATAAAGCTATATAGGCTTTGCCGCCAAACGGTCGGTTCGTGACCGCCGGGATATGTTTCGTAAACACAGCGTATGTCTGTTCGGCTCATGTATTCAAGGCATCGCTCCGATACGGTGGCAAATTCGCCGAATATTCCCTCGCCGCCCTTTTCCGCTGTTCCGTTTGACAGGTAAAACAGCTTTAGCATCGAATTAATGTCCGCATCGGCGTTGTCTTTCATAAATTCACGTAAACTGTATTTTGCGTCCGCAGACGGAGCGGGCGAAAAGCCGCCGACATATGCGAATTTGTCGAGATGAGCAAGACCGAAATTCACACTCTGATACCCACCCATCGAAAATCCCGTAACGGCTCTCGAATTTCTGTCGGGCAGTGTCGGATAACGCTTGTCAATCTCCGGTAAAATAACCGAAATAAACTCACTTTCAAAATCCATAAACGAACGCACATTTTCAAGTCCGAATTTCTCGCCGGGGAGCGCACCGCCCTCAACCGCTCTGCCGTTCGGCATAACCGCTATCATCGGTCTTGCGCTGCCCTCGGTTATTGCTTTGTCAAGTATCTCCGATGCTCCGCACTGCTCCTCCCAACTTTCCTCCGTCTGACTGATTCCGTGTAGAAGATACAGCACCGGCAAAGGCTCGCCGATATACCCGGGCGGCGTGTACACAAGCATCCGCTTCTGTACGGTCGAGGCGGGCGCAGTGTAAAATTCTTCATTTATCAAAAGGATTGACCCTCCTTAAATTAAATATCCTCAAGCATTTGTATCATGCTCTCCGTCAATGATTTCACGCGTGCCTTATAGCTGTCTATCTGAGTTTTTAGAGCAAGCATTTCTCTGTGCTTTTTCAAATGCTCATCGTCAATCTGCTTTGACAGCCTTGACGCGTCAAGCTTTGCCTTTGAGATTATGCCCTGCGCTTCTATGTTTGCGTTGCGGCGCAGCTCGTCGGCGGATTGCTTTGCCACGTCAAGCGACTGGCGCATCGTCACCTCCATAAGCTTATAACGCTCAACTGCCTCCGTCAACAGTGCAAGCTTATCCTTTAAGGCTTGGTTTTCCTTGCATAAAAGCTCATAGTCCGTGATGATCGCATCGAGAAAATCATCAACCTCGTTGCAGTCGTAGCCCTTTAGCTTTTTTTCAAATTCCTTATTCTGAATATCAATCGGCCGCAGCATAAGTACCCCTAACCTTCCTCCTGCAAATTGAGCCGCTCTCCCGCCGCAGGACTGCGGGGCGGTCTTATAAATTTATACGTATTTTCCGGCGGCAATATGCAGCCTTCCGCTGCGTGTTTTTCCGCTTTCTTCATTAATAATATATCTTCCGTAGCCTCGGACGGAGATTAAATCGCCCTCATGCACCGTTTTTGACACATCAATAACAAGCCTGTGATTTATCTTGACCTTTTCGGCAGTCACAAGCTTTGCCGCTGCGCTCCGTGAAAGTCCCGTCAGCGCACCGACAACGGCGTCCGCTCTCATCGATGCGCACACTGCGCTTATTTTCTCAATGCGGCGCACAGGATTTATGCTCTCTGTGGAGCTTAAAAGCTCCGTCTTAACTCCGCAGTTAGCTATCTTTTTTAGATTTCCGGCAATATACTCCGCAATATCCTCCGTCACGGCGGCATATGCAAAGCCGTCCTCGCCGATTATAATATCGCCCGTTTTTGCACGGTCTATCCCAAGAGACAAAATCGTGCCGAGATAGTCCCTGTGTGTCAGGCGGCGGTCGTAACCTCCGCTTATTTTGATGACCGATACGGGAAAAAGACCTTCCTCTGCGTCCGTCCATTCGGGAAATACTCCCAAAATCTTACGCTCGCTGTCGGGAAAGCCTCCGAAAAGCATCGTATTAAAGCCATAGGGAAAATGAAAATTGTCCTCTATGTACGCCGCCTCCGCTCCGTCCAGAAACTGCGAAAATCTCGGCTCGGCGTATTTGTCGCAAAGCCGGAACAAATCCTCTGTTTTCGCAAGCAAAAGCTTGTCCCTGTCCGTCATTTCCAGTCAAAATTGTTGCGTGTGTGATCCTTTATGTTATCGCCCGATATGTCTATGTGTCTCGGTGCGGCAATGAAAATACCGGTATTGATTTTCCTGATGTTTCCTCTCAAGCCGTAAACCGTCCCCGACACAAAATCAACAACCCTCAGAGCCTCCTCGCTGTCGCGCATACCGCTCACATCAAAAACAACAACCTGATCACGCATGATAACCTCAGCCGCCTTGCGTGCGTCGTCAAACGTCGTCGGCTTGACTATCTGAACATTTGCGTCATCGTTGCGGTTTGTGATGGGGATAACCTTTGAACGCTGAGCGGTTCTTGTGAACTTTCTCTGCCTGGGTTCTTCCTCCTCATCAAGCTCATCGTCATCATAGCGCTCGTCTGCGTCGTCGTAATCCTCCTCAAAGCCCATAAAGCTCTTTACTGCACTGAATATTCCCATTCTGATTCTTACCTTTCTGTCCGCAAGATTTAAAGTTTGCACCGCCGGCTGCGAACGTCCGAACGGCCGTATTAATTTACAAGGTCGTAATATCTCTTTCCGAATATTGCACTTCCGACTCTGACCATGTTTGAGCCGCATTCGATTGCTGTTTCAAAATCACCGCTCATGCCCATGGACAGATACTCCATATTAACATTATCATATTTTTTTGCCTTAATGTCAATAAAAAGCTTATTCATGTTATTAAAATGTAAAGAATTTGTAACATTTTCGTAAGTTTTCGGTGCAACAGTCATAAGACCCTTTACCTTTACGCAGCTTAAGCTGCCCGCATGGAGGAGCAGCTCCTCAAGTCCGTCGGGACTGACGCCGCCCTTTGATTCCTCGCCGCTGATATTGACCTCGATAAGAATATCAACGGATATATTTCGTTTTGCCGCCTGTTTTTCAAGCTCGTCCATCAGCCTTATGCTGTCGACCGAGTGGATAAGGCAGACCTTATCGATGATGTATTTTATTTTATTCGCCTGGAGATTGCCTATCATGTGCCATCTGACGGGCTTTACGCTGTCGTATTTGTCACGGATTTCCTGAGGCTTGTTTTCGCCTATGTCGGTAATGCCGTAATCTATTGCTGCGTTCATAACGTCCGTGCCGTGGGTTTTTGTTACGGCGATGAGGGTAATATCCTCACGCCGCCTGCCGCTTTTTTCTGCGGCGGCGGTTATGCGCCTTTCCACATCGTCAATGTTGCTGTGCAGCTCCATAATTATAACTCCTTTCAAATCAAAGCCTACCTCTCGGCGGTTATGATTCTTTCCATTTTGTCAAGCTTATGCTCTGCCGTTTCGGTGGGAACAACTATGATAAATTCCTGTTCCGTATCGGTGTAGAGAATCTCGCAGTAGCATTTGTATTCGTTTGTTCCCGTTCTGCCGATGACATACTGCCCGTTTTCGTCACTGCGGATTGCGTAAACGGGCAGCTTGCAGCCGGTATAGCTTTCAAAAACCATATCAATATCGGCGCAGCGGTAGGAAAACGCACCCTCAAAATATACGGGACACCGAACGGTTACAAGCGTAAATCCGTTTTCGTCGGTTTCGCTTATGCGGTAAATAGTTCCCGCCACCGTCTGCCCGGCGATCGAATTAAACCGCAGTGAAACTTCCTCTCCGGTTTTGTGTTTTTTTGCTTCATCTGTCGGCACGGCAAGCGCAGCATACCATATGTGGTTGTTTACAATCTTGCATACGGGATTGCCTGCGTCAACGGATTTTTCCGACAGCTTGCTTGCCTCCGTTCCGGCAAGCTCACGCATATATTCAACGGTATAATTTTCTATGCCGGACGGACTGAGCGCCTCCTCAAGACCGTCGGTGTACGTGGTGAAAATGCCCGACATATCGGAAACAATATCCTTTTTGCTTGTGCTTATTCTGTTCTCGACAGCCTCCTTTTCAAGGATAAGGCTCTGGAGAATATCCTCGTCCGTTATTTCAACGCCCTCTCGGAGGTTGTTTATATCCTCCTTGTAGTCGGCGATTTTGGTAACGTCATCGGCACCTGTTTCCGGCGTAATATCACGTATAATACCGGCGATCTTGCTTTCGGTGTCGATGCCGTCCGCACGGTATATTGTCGATTCACGCAGTCTTTCACGCCGATGAGCGATTTTTTTATCGATTGTACGCAGCTCGTTTAGATTGTCGCGGCTTATCTCGCCGCCGAAAACGGTTGAAATAAGCGAATTTTTTGCGACACGGGAGCCTTCTGTCGTATGATGGTACAAGGTACCGTCCGTTTCGGAGGTGTAAACACGCTCCTCACGGATAATTATTGCCTGCTTGTCGTTTACAAAATACTCAACGGTTTCTCTGTTTACCTCCACCGTATTCAAGGGCGAGGCTACGTAATGTATGCCCCAAACCGTAATAAACAGCACAGCGGCAATAAAAATCCCCAATAAAATTTTTTTCATTAAAATTAACGCCCCTCCGTCCGTCTTAAGGCGGACGATCAAATTGATTTTCTCTTCATATAAATGAGCGCAGACGCCGCTTCGTAATTTTTTCCCAAAACATCGAGCTTGCTTTTTGCAAAGTCATAGCCCTCCGTTTCCAGCAATCTTGCAAGACGCATTATTATTGCTTTGTCGCCAAGCCCTGAGGCAGCTTCTTCATCGGCAATACCCTCGTATATAAGGTAAGCGGCGAGAGTCTTTTTTGCAAGCTCCTCGAATTTGTACTCACGCAGAGTATCTATTCCGAAAACATATGCCGCCCATTGAATCCCGTCTATCACCGATTTGCTGTATTTTGACCTGACATATGCGTATTCGGAGATGTTAAAATAAAACTCCCGTCCGAAAAGCTGCCCAAAAGCACGCTTGCAGTCAAGATACCCTTCGGCGATGCTGTCTTTTATACCGCCTCGGTCAAAATCCATCATCCCTGTGTGCGGACGGTGACATTCGATAGGAATAATATTCCTCCCGGCGGTGTTAAAATCACGGTATACGCCTATTCCCTTGACGTTGACGGTTATAATATCATCGATTCCCTTTTTAATCATCATGTCAACGGGCATATTGTCCGCCATTCCGGCGTCTATTAATCTTTCGCTGTCGATTTCACGGATTTTGAAGCCCGGTAGACACGCCGCCGCCATAAGATACGGAATAAGACTGCCGTCGGGAATATCGTCCTTGTAAAGAGCAACAAGCTTTTTTTCGGTAAGCGAGTACGTCACCAGTCCGAAATCAACGGGCGAGCGGCGAAAACGCTCCTCGTCAAGAATTTTCGTTAAAAGCTCCTCCAAAGGACGCATATCAAGACCCGAATTTTTAAAGGCGGTTTTGGCAACCTTAAGAATTGACTTTATCCCGAACAGATCCCCGTCGGGGACAAGATCGGGCGGCAGCGAAACTATATCTGAAAGAGCAATCCGCTCCCACAGCTCTTCAGCCGTTTTTAGGTCGCCTTGGACGAACAGTGCGCCGTTTATTGCGCCTATTGACGCACCGGAAACGGCACATATATCGATATTCATTTCCTTAAGCGCCCGCCACACACCTATGTGGTATGCTCCGCGAACACCTCCGCCCGCAAAAACAAGTCCGTAAGACATTTATCGTATCTCCTTAAAGCAAGCCCTGGCAAACGGCAATTATACGGGGTTTCCGTCGTGGTCGAACAGCGGCAGCTTTTCGAGGAATATAATATCCTCTCTGTCAGCCGCATCACCCTCTGCAAGCACCGCCATGCTGCCGCAGATATTTCCGCCGCAGGTGTTGATGAGCTTTTCGAGAGCGGCGAGTGATTCGCCGGTGCTTATAACATCGTCAACAATAAGCACACGCTTGCCGCTGAGCTTATCCGCATCGGACGAGCCGAGGCAGAGTGACTGTGAGCCTGCCGTCGTGATTGAGTCAACAACAGCGGTAACTATTCCGCTCATGTACAGCTTGGGTGCTTTTCTTGCAACTATGTACTCCTTGCCGGAAATTCTCGCAAGCTCGTAGGCAAGGGGTATTCCCTTTGACTCGGCAGTTACGATTATGTCAAATTCGGGAGCCTTTTCGGCAAGCGCGGCCGCTGCCGCAACCGTTATTTCAACATCGCCGAACATGATAAACGCAGCTATCTGCAATTTATCGTTTATCGGAAACATCGGCAGCTCCCTCTCAATACCGGCAATTTTCATTTTATAAGATTGCATTGTGTAATTCTCCGTTTCTTTTCGTAGGTTATATACTATTATTATAGTATATATTTTCCCTTATGTCAATGGAAAATACGGGGAAAAAGCAAACTTTTGTATATATAAACAAAAAAACCGAGGGCGCACCGTTCCCTCGGCTGTGTATTTCAGTTTTCGGTTATCTTAAGAGCAATAACGCTCATATCGTCCTTGATTTCGCCACCGTTTTTTTCGAGTGCTCTCGCCGTTATCTCCTCCGCCATCGACTGCATTGACAGGTGCGGAGTTTTGATCTGATTTTTCAGCCACTCACTGCGCCTTTCGCCGGCTTCCGTTATTCCGTCGGACGCAAGTACAAGCACGTCCCCGTCCTCAAGCCGCCTTGACTGCGGCAGCACCTCCGTATGCGCCGAGATTCCTATCGGAAACGCAGCGGAAAAGAGCGTTTCCGTTTTCCCGTGACGGTACATAAATGACTGCGCAGAGCCTATTTTGTAAAATTCCGCCGAGCCGTTCATTAAATCAACGCAGAGCAGGTCGAGCGTTGTAAAATATTCGTCGTCCGCACTGCGGCACATTGATGAATTGACAAGCTCCACCGCCGTCTTTGTGCCGAAACCCGCCTCAAGGAACTCACGCAGCATACCGGCGGCTACCGCACTTTTTTCCGCCGCCTTGCCGCCCGTTCCCATGCCGTCGCAGATGATGCAGAAAAGCTTGTACTTATCCGTTCCGAAAACGCTGACGGTATCTCCGCAGCTTTCCTCCTTTGAAAGCTGCTTCACACCCGTGTCAACGCTGAACCTCGGACGTGAAACGAAAAACATTCCTCCGCCCTCGTCACGGTCAAAGCCCATATTCACTCCCGTTATCTCTGAAAGTATCCCCTCTGCCTCGCCGATTCTGCCGCTGTCGCTTATCCGTAAATATGCCTCCGTTCGGCTGCCCTCGCAGATGCTTATCTCAAAGACGGTTATTCCTATGCGGTCAAACGCACGCACCGCCTCCTCCTCAAGCTCCGTGCAAAATTCAAAATCGTCCTCAAGCTCATGCGCAAGCTCCGCAAAAACCGCCGCCGTTTCACGGTACTGCGCCGCCGCAGACTCACGCTCCTCAAGCCTTTCGCCCGTCTGTGCAAGCTTAAGGCGGAACAGTTCATACACATGACCCAGCTCAAGGATCATATGCTCCG
Source organism: Clostridia bacterium (assembly GCA_034090805.1). GTDB lineage: Bacteria > Bacillota > Clostridia > UBA1381 > UBA1381 > Ornithomonoglobus_A. Next base: position 10,443 of record JAXDRV010000003.1, on the reverse strand, counting down.
GACGAAGGCATTTTTCACGGAACGCAAGCGGCATCGAGCTTATGCTGATCTCGCCCTTTCGCTGCATTGCGTCAAGAAGCTCCGACATTCCCTTCACCGTTTTCTCCGGCTCCTTGTCCCAGCATTTTGAGCAGCGGGCACAGCTCATGCACACTCTCCCCGCCGTTTCCGCATAAATATCCTCCGCCGATGGCTCTGAAAGCCTTGATAGCCTGTCCGTTCCGACGGCAAACGCCTTTTCCAGACTGCCGAACACCTCCGCAAAATGCGAAAGCCTGTCCGAAATGTATGCCCTTAATCTGTCGCCGTCCTTGACCTCCTCAATGCGCCGCTCCGTGCCGAATACCGCTCCTATCTTTGCATGGATAAATTTAGGCGTGAGCGAAAATAATGCCGCTCCGATAAGCACGTCCCAAATGCTGTAGGGCAGCTGCGCACCGCCCAAAAGCAGTACCGCACACGCACCGCCCAAAAATCCCAGTGATACACCGATTTTTCCCATACTCCGCAAAAATCCGCCGAATACGGCACTTATTCCGCACGCTCCCATCATCGCCACAGCTCCGTCACCGCCGGTTATGAAGCCTATCGTAAGTCCCGACATTGCCGCTCCCGATATTTCCGAATTTAAAGCGGCGGTCAACACCGCATAAACCGCAAGAATATTGGCAATGCTTATACCGAACGGCAGCTGCGTTTTGCCAAGACCGAGTATAAATACGCCTACGGCAGCGGAAATGCTCAGCAGCTCCTCCTGCGTTACGGCTTTTGGGCTTTTGTAATGGAGAGCCGCATTTTTGGACAATGAAAAAACAGCGTACATAACTCCGCATATGCAGCTTTCGATAAACAGCATAAAAATATCATACGCTCCCGAAAAGCTGTAAAGCATGGTGGAAAGTCCGCTCAGCATCAGCGCACCTCCGCATATGACCGCCTCAATCGCACGTGAACTGCGGCGGTAAAGATTGATGAAAAGCCAGTACATCAGCGCTGCCATCATGTATTTTACCGCAAGACTTGCCGAGCCTGTGCTGAAAAGTCCCAGATACATTACTGTTATCCCTAAATATGCCGTGCTTTTGTCAAAGCAAGCAGCAAAAAACGCCGCTCCGAACGGAAATCCTCCGAGTACCGCCGCCCTGCTTGTGAGCAGAAGTAAAACGGACGGGAGTATGTCCGATTTTGACGGTGCACGCAGCAAGGGTGCGCTTGTGTTAATGATTGGTTTTGCCATTTTTATTTTCTCCTTTGATTATTTACATATTTTCCCAATTATTGTATCACTATTGAAATGAAAATGCTGTCGAAACAAGGGTGCGGGATATAAAAAGTTTTTGACAAAATACGACATATGTGATAAAATCAGTATATTAAATAAAACTCGGTTTTATGAAGGGAGTTAATGGTCATAATTATGAAAAAAATATATATTTTTTCGGATACGCACGGCGGTGTAGGCAGATGCCTTGATATTCTGCGTGATGCGGATTCGGTTGGAGGAATTATTCATGCGGGCGACTGTGAAAACGATGCACGTGATATAAGCGGTGCATTTCCGAATATACCGGTGTACAGCGTCAGGGGCAATTGTGATTTTTTTTCGCAGACGCCGAATGAGCTTGTGTGCGAGATTGAGGGAGTGAGGATTTTTGTCACTCACGGGCATATGTATGATGTAAAATATGAAAGCAATTACAGATCTCTTGTAAAACGTGCAAAGGAGGCGGGCGCGGCTTTGGCGGTGTTCGGTCATACGCACATACCGTATCTTGATACGGACGGAAAATTCACTGTGGTAAATCCGGGCAGTATGCGTTACGGCAGAACGTATGCCGTTGCGACCTTGGAAAACGGCAGTGTAAGAGTCGATATGATGGAAGGATAAGGATATGCTGCCGGCGGATTTTAAGGAAAGAATGCGGGCAATGCTCGGAGATGAATACGAAAAATTTGAAAAAGCGCACGAGTCTGCGCCGATTTATACGGGACTGCGCATAAATGCGCTGAAGGACGGCGCACGTGATAAAATATTTGAAAAATTCGGCAAAATGAGGCAGATTCCCTGGTGTGCGGACGGATTTTATGCGGATAAGTCGAAAATATCGGGAAATCACCCGTATCATTTGGCAGGGCTTTTCTATTTTCAGGAGCCATCGGCAATGACTGCGGCGGAATGTCTGCCGATAGAGGAGGGGGATTTTGTTCTTGATTTGTGCGCCGCACCGGGCGGCAAGGCAACGCAGGCGGCGGCAAAGCTTAAGGGTACGGGACTTTTGGCGGCGAATGAGATTATACGCAAGCGTGCCGAGGTGCTGTCGGAAAATATCGAGAGAATGGGAATTAAAAATGCTGTTGTCATGAACGAAAACCCGGCTCGCCTTGCGGAGAAATTCCCGTCGTTTTTTGATAAAATAATCGTTGACGCACCGTGCAGCGGAGAGGGAATGTTCAGAAAAGAGCCTCAGGCGGCGGAGGAATGGAGCGTTGAACACGTGCGCTCATGCGCAGAGCGTCAGCGAAAAATACTTGAGTGCGCCGTTAAAATGCTGAAAAAGGGCGGTATGCTCGTTTATTCGACCTGCACGTTTGCGGCGGAGGAAAACGAGGAAAATGCGGATTATTTAATAAATACCTTGGGACTGGAGCCTGTCGGGATTTCGCTTGAGGGAGTTTCGGCGGGGATAAATATGCCGAAGGCGGTAAGAATATTTCCTCACCGCAGCGAGGGCGAGGGGCATTTTGCCGCATTGTTTCAAAAAACGTTCGGAGAATGCGGTCAAAGGCAGAGCATAAAAACACAGCCGCCGTCCGAGGCGGTGCGGTTGTATCGTGAATTTGAAAAGGACAGCTTAAATATACGGCTTGACGGAGATATGTGTCTTTTCGGCAGCAGACTGTATCTTTTGCCGGAGGGGATTGACATAGATAAGCTTAAGGTTCTGCGTGCGGGACTGCTTTTGGGCGAGTGCAAAAAGAACAGATTTGAGCCGTCGCACGCTTTGGCGCTTGCGCTTTCGGCGAAGGATTTTAAAAGGAGCGTTAATTTGCCGGCGGAAAGCGCAGAGATGAAAAAATATCTCGGCGGCGATGTAATACCGTGCGGTGAAAAGGGATATACCGCCGTTCTCGCGGACGGATTTCCGATAGGCTGGGGGAAAGCGTCACAGGGGATTTTGAAAAATCATTTCCCGAAGCATCTGCGTGTCAAGGGATAAGTCACTGTCATAATTGTCGTTTCGATGCACCGCAATTTAATAGGTAGACTTTTTACCATAATAAAGAATATCTGAAAATAATCCTTGACGATATGTATCGTGCAGACGACTGTATATAAAATACAAGTCAAATATCGTTTTTGCGGTATTTGACTTTTTTTTATTTCTGTGCTATAATGCTATCAATCAATATTGAAAAGAGGTGACGCACCTGTGTTTATTGACAAGGCAAAAATATTCATAAAGGGCGGCAAGGGCGGCAACGGAGCGATTTCGTTCCGCCGTGAAAAATATATCGCAGCAGGAGGGCCGGACGGCGGTGACGGCGGCAGAGGCGGCAATGTTGTTTTCCGTGTCGAGCCGGGAATGACGACACTCATGGATTTTAAATACAAGCGCAAATACGCAGCGCAAAACGGCGAGGACGGTATGCGCCGCCGCAGAAAGGGAAAATCCGGCGAGGATATTATCATCAAAGTCCCGCAGGGAACTATCGTCCGCAATGCGGAAACAAACAAAATAATCGCCGACCTGTCCGTTATAGGCAAGGATTACGTGCTTGCCAAGGGCGGCAACGGCGGCTGGGGCAACGACCATTTTGCGACGGCTGTCCGTCAGACGCCGAACTTTGCGAAAAACGGTCAGCCGGGAGATGAACGCAATCTCATTCTTGAGCTTAAGCTGCTTGCGGACGTGGGTCTTGTGGGCTTTCCGAATGTCGGCAAATCAACAATTTTATCACGCACCACAAAAGCAGATCCCAAAATCGCAAACTACCACTTCACAACTCTCGAACCGAATCTCGGAGTTGTCGACCTCGGCAGCAGCAGGAGCTTTGTCCTTGCGGATATACCCGGAATAATCGAAGGCGCAAGCGAGGGCGTTGGACTCGGTCATGAATTTTTAAGGCATATCGAGCGCACACGCATACTGATTCATGTTGTCGATGTTTCGTCAATCGAGGGGAGAAACCCGATCGAGGATTTTGATATAATCAACTCCGAGCTGTCAAAGTACGACATGGCGCTTGAGGAGCGTCCGCAGATAATCGCCGCAAACAAAACGGATATTATATGCGACGAAGCGGCATACGAAGCGTTTATGACCGAAATGGAAAACCGCGGTTACGAGGTGTTCACCATATCGGCCGCAACGGGAAAGGGCATAGACGAGCTTATGGCTCATGTGTACGGCGAGCTGTCAAAGCTGCCGCCGATACAAATATTCGAGCCTGAAACAGACATCGAGGAGGAACTGTACGATGAAAACGATACAGGCTTTACGATAAGACGTGAAAACGAGTACTATATTATAGAAGGCTCATGGATAGAGGCTGTCGGCGGCAGCGTAAACTTCTCCGATAACGAGTCTCTCGCGTACTTCCAGCGTGCGTTGCTTAACAAGGGAGTAATCGAGGAATTGGTGAATATGGGCATACAGGAAGGGCAGATTGTCAAGATAGGTGACCTTGAATTTGAGTTCGTATATTAAAATATTCTTTCAAATATGTGTCATTTATATTTAAAACTTGACAAGACGGCGAAAATTATGTATAATATATAGTGCTTAATATTCTTTAAAAATCAGTTTTCTGTAAAGCGGACTTTATTGATATGTAATCCCGAGCAAAAGCCGGAGCTGTCTTTATTGGGACTGCTCTTTATGATTACAGACGCACCGTATTACCTGCATACGGCTTCGTATATAGAAAGCAGTCGATTTAAGACGCCCCTGAGCAGGTTTGGGAAATCCATGAACGAATGGGGTGTATTGCTATAGAAATCATCATAACAATCTGCGCTGCGCTTGTGGCGTGCGCAGTTGTGGGCTTTGTAGGTTTCAAAGCCGGAGAAGAGCATAGAAAAAAGACCTCCGAGGCACTTTTGGGAAGTGCCGAGGAGCAGGCAAAGTCCATACTTTCCGAGGCGGAGCGTTCGGCAGCGTCAAAAAAGCGTGAGCTTACCCTTGAGGCTAAGGAGGAAATCCAAAAGCTCAGAGCCGATTTTGACAAGGAGGTTAAGGAACGCAGAAACGACCTTAACCGTCAGGAACGCAGACTTAACCAAAAAGAGGAAACACTGGACAAAAAGACAGATAACCTGGAGAGAAAGGAACAATCGCTTGGTTCCAAGCTCAAATCTCTCGAAAAAAAGGAACAGGAAATAACGGATATTAAAAACAAACAGGTGGCGGAGCTTGAAAAAATTTCAGGCATGACTCGTGACGAGGCAAGGGACATCCTTATGAAGGATATTGAAAGCCGTACTCGCCATGACGCCGCTGTTATGGTTAAAGAAATTGAGCAAGAGGCACGTGAAACGGCGGAGCGCAAGGCGAAAAACATTGTCGCCATGTCGATCCAGAAGGTTGCCGCAGACCACGTTGCCGAAACGACCGTATCGGTGGTTAATCTCCCAAGTGATGAAATGAAGGGAAGAATAATCGGCCGTGAGGGACGTAATATAAGAACGCTCGAAACGCTGACCGGCGTTGATTTGATAATTGACGACACTCCCGAGGCTGTTGTTGTTTCAAGCTTCGACCCTGTGCGCCGTGAGGTTGCCAAGGTTGCGCTTGAAAAGCTTATCGTCGACGGACGTATCCATCCGGCACGTATCGAGGAAACGGTTGAAAAATCTCGCAAAGAGGTTGAGGCAATCATCAAGCAGGAGGGTGAAAGCGCCACGTTTGAAACAGGCGTGCACGGACTGCACCCCGAGCTTATTAAGCTTTTGGGTAAGCTGAAATACAGAACGAGCTACGGTCAGAACGTCCTTAAGCACAGTATCGAGGTTGCGCACCTTGCCGGAGTAATGGCGGGTGAGCTGGGTGTCGATGTTGCAACGGCGAAGCGTGCCGGGCTGCTCCACGATATAGGAAAGGCAGTCGACCATGAGGTTGAAGGCTCACACGTTACAATCGGTGCGGACATCGCAAAGAAGTACCGTGAAAACAGAGAGGTTATCCATGCTATCATGGCGCATCACGGCGACGTTGAAGCGCAGACGATAGTAGCTTCGGTTGTTCAGGCGGCAGACGCAATAAGCGCCGCAAGACCGGGAGCAAGACGAGAAAACCTCGAAACGTATATCAAGCGCCTGCAAAAGCTTGAAGAAATCGCAAATGAATTTGAAGGCGTAGAAAAATCCTTCGCAATCCAAGCCGGACGCGAGATCAGAATTATGATCAAGCCCGACGTGGTCAACGATGACGGAATGGTCATGGTTGCAAAAGATATTGTTAAGCGCATAGAAAACGAGCTTGAATATCCCGGACAGATCAAGGTCAGTCTTATCAGGGAAACGAGAGCCGTTGACTACGCTAAATAATACAAGTAAAAATTTGGAACGGTTACAGCTTGACGGCTGCGATGTTTGGGGACGCACTGCGATAAAGGTAATGCGCGCAAACACGCCGCCCCGCTTCTACCCAAGCTGCTCCCGCTCCTTTTTTTGTTTAATGACTACCATATCTTGTACCTGTCCGAAAACACATACACAATTCAAAAAAAAATAAAAATTTTTTTCAAAAAAAGTGGAACTTTTTCAGCTTTGGCACGTCTAATATAACGTAATCGCACAGTGATAATGACGGCGATGGCAAATTGCATAAAAACAAAGGTCTATTTTAGGCTATTTGAGAGAAATCTCATAAAATTGAGAAAAAATTTGCCAATACCATAAAAAAACAGTTGACATTATTGCCGTGAGATAGTACAATGATTAGTAGCAGATTTGGATAATTGGGTAGAAGCGTTTGATGAATCTGTTACCGTAATGTTTGTTGTATAGCTTCGTGATAAGCAGGTTATCGGCGGAAGATTATACGACGGTTACAGTTTTTTTACAACTGTATAACACCGTTGACTTATGCCGTTTAAATATGGTATAATATCAACGCAAGCCGGAGCATGGCTTCGGTATTTCCGCTCGGAAAGGATGAGAAGGGCGTCCTTCACCGGGTAATAACCTATCACCCTTCGGATAAGACAATAAAGGGAGGATTTGAGACTATGAATAAGAATCTCAAAAAAGTAATTTCAGCAGTAGCTGCTCTTGCTTTATCCGTAACTTCATTCGTAGCTATGGCTTCGTACTCGGACGTTCCCGCAACTGACAAGCACGTTTCAGCAATTAACGAGCTTTCGGCTTTGGGCGTAATCGAGGGTTTTGAAGACGGCACATTCCATCCGGATGAACTCGTTACAAGAGCACAGATGGCAGCAATGGTTTGCAGAGCATTGAACAACTTCAGCGCTGAGTCAAACAAGAGACAGGTATTCAACGACGTTGCAGCTGACAACTGGGCAGCAGGCTGGGTAGCAACTGCATCGGACAACGGCATCATCAACGGTACCGGCAACGGTAACTTTGATCCTGACATGAACGTTACATACGCTCAGACAGCAAAGATGCTCGTTTCAGCTATAGGCTACGGCACATGGGCTGAAAAGAACGGCGGATGGCCCTCAGGCTATCTTAACTACGCTTATTCAACAGGCGTAACAACTAACATTTCAGGCGTAACAAACGACACAGCTATCACAAGAGCACAGGCTGCTCAGATGATCGCTAACGCTTTGGAAGCACCTATGTGTGTTGCTGAAGGTATGACAACTGACTACCAGGGCAACTACATCCCCAACTACGTACAGAAGGACGGCACAAACTCAGACAAGTCACCGTTCACTTCACTTCTCGTAAAGAACTGGGATGTATACGTTGTAAACGGTACTGTAAAAGATACAGGCAAGACCGATACAACAACAACAGATACTGCTAAGTATCAGATCGAAAAGACAAAGAACTACCTCGGTACAGCTTATAACACATCGTCGCAGTACAACAGTGTTGCTGATAATGTTCTTGAGACTGTAAAGAAGGGTTCATCGGATGTAGATAAGTACCTCAACGAGTATACAAAGGCTCTTATTAAGGCTGACGATTACTCAGAGGCAGAGATGGTTTACATCGAATCAGCAGGTAAGGCAACAAAGGAAGAGTTCAACTCAAACCTTTATGACGCACTTGCAGCAGACGGTAAGTCAATCACAGTAAGAAAGAGTGCTTCGACAACTTCGAAGACAACTTACAAGCTTGCTGACGATTGGTCACTCGTTGTAAACGGTGTAACTGTTTCGAAGACAAAAGAGGGTACAGTTGCAGAAACTCTTAACAAGTTCATCAGCGAGGCTAACCCCGGTATGACTGTTACAATCATAGACAACCCCACAAACGGCACAGCAACAGACGGTTACTATGACGTTATCACAGTTGACTACGGTATAACAGCAATCGTTGACAGTGTTGTTGATTCAGACACAGAAACAATGGTATACTTCAAGGATGCCGCAGTTGCAACAACAGGTATCGAAGTAAAGAAAGATGATACTTCATACAAGTACACATTCGTAAAGGATGACGTTGCAGTTAATGCTACAGACCTTGCTGCTAACAACGTTCTTACAGTTAAGTATGATCCCAACTCAGAGTTCGATTCATCAATGTTCTATGATGTAGTTGTATCGGATAAGACTGTTGAGGGTAAGGTTTCAAGAAGCGGTCAGAATGAGTACAACGAGAACTTCTACACAATCGGCGATACAGATTACGTAGTAGCTCCGAACCTCAACCCGAACGTTGCAACAGGTAATGAGTACACAGCTTACCTGACAGCAGACGGCAAAATCGCTTACACAGAGAAGCTTGCTTCAGCTGTTAACTACGCAATCGTTGAAAGAGTTTACACAGCTACTTCAGGCGAGGATAAGGTTAGAATCGTTGGTAAGGACGGCGTAAGACGTGAGTATGAGCTTCACGATTCATGGGATGATAACACAAAAAGCACAGTTTACACAACACTTACTGCTATCAAGAATGCCGGTTCAACATGGGCAGCAATCAAGGGTGCAGCAGCTCTTGAGAATAGAGTAATTGACTACTCGCTCACAAGCGACAACAGAATCAGAATTAAGTCAATCGGTGCAACAGCAGACCTTAAGGTTGATATGCTTACAGATAAGGCTTACACAGCTTCGACATCAAGACTTGGCTCAGCTAAGCTTGACGATGCAACAATCGTTCTTGACGCTGAAGATTGGTGGGATAAGGGTACAGCATCAGTTGGTGTTGTAACAAAGAACTCGTTTGTTGATACTCAGGAATACACAGCATGTGTAGTAAGAGACGGCAGTGCATCAGCTTCAGAGGCAGTACCTTTCGTAGTAGTAATCAAGGGTATGGGCGGCTGGACTATCGATACTCAGATGGCAGTTGTTGGTAAGACATCAACAGTAACTGAGGATAGCCAGGAAAGAACTCAGCTTTCACTCTACTACAACGGTGAGCTTACAACAATGAACTGTGTTGATACATCATCATTGTTCACAAGCCTTAAGGAAGGCGACGCTATCGTATTCAGCAAGGATTCAGACGGCTACATTGATGACGTTCGTAAGATCATGAACATCAACATTGCAAGCAACAGATACGAGTACTTCAAGGCTATTAAGGCCGCTACAGCTGTTAAGGCAACAAACGCTAAGGGTAGCGATGACACAGATAAGCTTCCTTACGTTGAGTTTGACGGCGAGCAGGTTGAGTATATGCTTTATCCTGTAGTTGATAAGACTTCGGATTCAATCACACTTGGAACAGACCTTAAGGTTGACACTGTTGACGGCTTGAAGGCTTGGATCATGGGTGATGCAGGTGAGTCATTCTCATATGAGTCAAACGTTAAGGTTTACACATATGACGGCAGAAAGGCTAACGGCTACAAGGTTAACGCAGGTGCAGCAGGTGCAGTTGCTAAGACAATGGCAGTAGACGCAGGCAAGCTCGGTGCTTCTAAGGAATGGATCGATCTTGGTAATGTAAACAACGGTACTGCTAAGAAGGCTACAAACACAGTTGCATTCGCACTCGTAAGAGTACACGATGATAGAGTAAGAGAAGTTTACTCAATCACAATGTCGGATGATGATAAGTCAGCAGCATTTGCTGAATAATCTAAACTGATTATAAAAGCTTATAAAAAGGAGTACGGCATAAGCCGTGCTCCTTTTTCATATATAATGCTCACTGAACAAATGCGATTTTCAATCGCATTTGGAAAAATTATGACTATTGTCAAAATTTTTCGTGTAAAATCAGAGATTTTACACAGTTCGCATTGATAAAGTCTGCCCAAATAAATATTTTGAGAACAAAATATTTATTTGGGG
>JAXDRV010000002.1:0-17329 GCA_034090805.1 Clostridia bacterium | reverse complement strand
AATAAATATTTTGCTCTCAAAATATTTATTTTGGCAGACTTTATCAATGCGAACTGTGTAAAATCTCTGATTTTACACGAAAAATTTTGACAATAGTCATAATTTTTCCAAATGCGATTGAAAATCGCATTTGTTCAGTGAGCATTATATTAACGGGTAAAAAGAAAAAAAGAGCCACCGTATCGGCTCGCCGCAAAAATAAAAGCCTGTCGGGACGGAGTTCGTTCTCCGCTCCGACGCCTTTAAGTAAATGCAGCAGAACCGAAACAAGGCAGTTCTGATCTTTATAAATCATCAGCCGCCGCAGCAAGCTCCTGTTCATACTGAGTTAATATCTGTCGTTCAATCTGAGTACGCATTCCGCTGTTAATAGGATGAGCGATGTCTTTGTACTCGCCTTCCGGCGTTTTTCTGCTCGGCATAGCTGTAAATAACTTATCCTGTCCCTCTATGATTTTTATGTCATGCACAACAAAGGAGTTATCAAAGGTAACAGAAACTACCGCTTTCATCTTACTGTCAGTCGAAACCTTTTTAATTCTTATATCAGTAATCTCCAAAACTTTCACCACCTTCCATACTAAGGGAATACCATAATTAATTATTGTAGTCTGTCCAGTGATGCCCCTATACAATGATATTGTACCTAAAATATCAAGTTTTGTCAAGTGTTTTGTGCATTTTTTCTTAAAAGTCCTTTGAGATAACTTATGATTTGTTGTAATCACAGAAATTTCCTGCAAACGGTTTCATTTTTTTTCGAAAAGGTATATAATAAGAAGTGTATTTACAGGATTGTTGTATACGGATAACAAAACGGAGGACTTCAATGAACAGATTTGATTTAAAGGATATACCAAAGAACGCTCATATTCATTTTATCGGCATCGGCGGAATAAGCATGAGCGGACTTGCGCAGATTGCGCTCAAGGCGGGATATAAGGTTACCGGCTCGGACAGGGCAAAATCTCATATAACCGACAAGCTTGAGCAGCTCGGAGCGGTGATTTACGAGGGACATGATGCAAAAAATATTGACGGAGCGCAGCTTTGTGTGCATACTGCCGCGGTAAAGTCGGACAATCCGGAGATGGCGGCTGCTGCGGAGAGGGGAATACGCCTGATAGACCGTGCGGAGTTTTTGGGAGCGATAATGAAAAATTACACTCATGCCGTAGGCGTAAGCGGCACTCATGGAAAAACAACGACTACCTCCATGCTTGCTCATGCGCTGATAAATGCGGAGCTTGACCCGACGATAAGCGTCGGAGGCGAGCTTGATATAATAGACGGAAACATAAGAACGGGCGGCAGTGATTATTTTGTGACAGAGGCGTGCGAATATACAAACAGCTTCCTGAAATTTTATCCGACAATTGCGCTGATAACGAACATAGAGGAGGATCACCTCGACTTTTTTACGGGAGGTATCTCTCAGATACGCCAAAGCTTCCGTGAATTTGCGGAGCTGACGAGGGGAAAGGGTGATGTTGTTGCTCTGGGAAGTGATGAAAATATTCGTCTTGCGCTTGACGGCACGGGACTTAAAATAACCACCTACGGCATGACGGACGAATACGATTATTACCCGGAAAACGTTGTGTACAGAGCGGGGTATCCGTCCTTTGACGTATATTCGGGAGGGGAGAAGATATGTCATCTTGACCTTAACGTGCCGGGTGAGCATAATATATTAAATTCGCTTGCTACGGTTGCCGTATGCCGAATTATGGGCGCAGATACCGAAAAGACGGCAAGGGGCATAGAGAGCTTTAAAGGCACGCACCGCCGATTTGAGCGCAAGGGAATGGTGAACGGAGCGATAATTCTTGATGATTACGCACATCATCCGACAGAAATCAAGGCTACTCTTAAGGCGGCAAAGGAATTTCCGCACAACAGAATAATATGCGTTTTCCAGCCGCATACGTATTCGAGAACGAGAACACTGTGGAATGATTTTGTAAATGCGTTCGGGGATGCGGATGAGCTTATACTAACGCATATATATGCGGCAAGAGAAAAGTTCGACGGCATTACACGTCCCGAAAAGCTTGCGGAGGAAATAAAAGCCGCGGGAGTAAATGCACGGTACATTGACAGCTTTGACGAGATTTCGGAATACGTAAAATCCATCGCAAGTGAGGGCGATATTGTGTTCACGATGGGAGCGGGTGACGTTACAAATATAAAATTTTAATGAATTTTATTTAAAATGCTTGACATAATCGTCATTACGTGATAGTATAGTGTATAATAAAAAGCAATATTCAGATAGAGGCGCGGATTTTATAAGTAATATCGGAGAGACAGCGGCGTTTATGATACGATATGAAAGGGAAAGCCGCCGAAATGGGTACTTTTGCCGCAGAAGGACTTGTTGGGCATATTGTTAAGAGCAATATGACTGTCACCGCACGGTGGAGGGCTATCGCTTAATTAAGGTGAATTTTAGGCAGTAACCCTTGTATGGTTTACTGCTTTTATCTTGTAAAAATCAAAGAAAGGAATAATATAAAATGAAAGAAAATTACAATGTAGGAATAATCGGAGCAACCGGCATGGTCGGTCAGCGTTTTATCACGCTGCTGCATGATCATCCCTGGTATACAATAAAGGTACTTGCCGCTTCGCCGAGAAGTGCGGGAAAGACGTACAAAGAGGCTGTAGGCAAAAAGTGGGCTATGGACGAGAAGATACCGTCATCGGTTGCCGATATGATTGTTATGAATGCAACGGACGATGTTGAGAAAATTGCGGAGCAGGTGGATTTTGTGTTCTGTGCCGTGGATATGAAAAAGGACGAAATAAAGGCGCTTGAGGAGCGTTATGCAAAGGCTGAGTGCCCGGTTGTTTCTAACAACTCCGCTCACCGTCATACTCCCGATGTGCCGATGATAATCCCCGAAATCAATCCGCAGCATATCGAAATCATACCTGCACAGCGTGAAAGACTCGGAACAAAGAGAGGCTTTGTTGCGGTTAAGTCGAACTGCTCATTGCAGTCGTATCTGCCTGCAATGGCGGTAATAAACAGAAAATACCCGATAGACCATGCGCTTGTTACGACATATCAGGCAATTTCGGGAGCGGGTAAAACCTTTGAAACGTGGCCGGAGATGGTGGATAATCTTATCCCGTATATCGGCGGCGAGGAGATGAAGTCGGAGGTGGAGCCGAATAAGATTCTCGGTAAAATCGAGGGCGGCGAGATCGTTCCGTCAACGGAGCTGCAAATTGAGTGCCAGACCTACAGAGTGCCTGTTTCAAACGGTCATACGGCGGCTATATTCTTCTCATTTAAGGACGGCGTGAATAAGCCTTCCGTTGAGGAAATTGAAAATATGTGGAGAGAATACAAGGGAGTGCCGCAGGAGCTTGAGCTGCCTCACGCACCCAAGCAGTTCATCTACGTTTATACCGAGGCGGAACAGCCGGATCAGCCGCAGATTAAAACCGCAAGAGAAATTGACGGCGGCATGGCGATTAGCTGCGGACGTTTGAGAGAGTCAACGCAGTATGACTACAAAATGGTTTCAATGAGCCACAATACCTTAAGAGGCGCAGCCGGCGGTGCGGTGTTGCTTGCAGAGCTGCTGACAGCTAAGGGATATATGGATTGATAAATTTTAAATCAATGGTGAAAGGATTGATTAATTATGGCAAAAGTATTACCCTTTACCGGATCGGGCGTTGCAATTATAACGCCGTTTGACGGTAACAAAACAAATTATGATGTACTCGGTGAGCTTATCGAGATGCACATCGCAAAAAAGACAGACGCAATCGTTATCTGCGGTACGACGGGCGAGGCATCCACAATGCCCGATGCCGAGCATATCGCAGCAATAGAATACACTGTTAAAAAGACGGCAGGCAGAATCCCCGTAATCGCAGGAACCGGCTCTAACGAAACGGCTCATGCGATCGAGCTTTCCAAGAAAGCCGAGGCTGTCGGAGCGGACGGACTTTTGCAGGTTACTCCGTATTATAACAAAACAACGCAAAAGGGTCTTGTTGAGCATTTCACGGCAATAGCAAATGCCGTATCGATTCCTATTATACTGTATAACGTTCCCTCAAGAACGGGAATGAACATTGCAATCCCCACGCTTAAGGAGCTTGCAAAGGTCGATAACATAGTTGCCATTAAGGAGGCGAGCGGAAACATCAGCTATACCGCTCAGGTTGCGGCTCAGGTTCCGGAGCTATACATTTACTCAGGCAATGACGATATGATAGTCCCGGTTATGTCACTCGGCGGCAAGGGTGTTATTTCGGTTGTGGCAAATGTACTTCCGGAGGAAACGCATAATATGTGTCAAAGCTGCCTTGACGGAGATTACGAAACTGCAAGAAAATCACAGCTTGAGCTGCTTGATTTAATAAATAAGCTGTTTATTGAGGTTAATCCGATACCGGTTAAGACGGCGCTTAATATGATGGGTATAAATGCCGGAAACTTAAGACTTCCGCTCACGGAAATGACGGAGGAAAATAAAGCGGCTCTTGCAAAGGCAATGACAGACGCCGGAATAAAGCTTGCATAAGAGAGGTACTGACGCATGATAAGGATAATTATGAACGGCTGCAACGGTAAAATGGGGCAGGTGATAACGTCGCTTGCCGCACAGGACAGCGAATGTGAAATCGTTGCCGGCTTTGACGTGAATACGGCTGTGGAAAATACATATCCCGTTTATTCCGACCCGAACGAGTTTACGGGCGAGGCTGACGTTGTTATTGATTTTTCGCATCCGTCGTGTCTTACCGGACTGCTTGAATACTGCAAAAAAAGAAAGCTGCCGGTGATTTTATGCACGACAGGCTTTTCGGAGGAGCAGAAGCGTGAGTTTACCGAGGCATCGGCGGAAATCCCGGTATTTTTCAGCGCAAACATGAGTTTGGGAATAAATTTGCTTATTGCATTGGCAAAAAAGGCTGCAAAACTGCTTGAGGGGAATTTTGATATTGAAATTGTTGAAAAGCATCATAATCAGAAGATAGACGCACCCTCAGGCACAGCGCTTGCGATAGCTGACGCAATTGACGATACGCTGTCGTATCCGGCGGAATATGTGTATGACCGCCACAGCGTAAGACGCAAAAGAGGAAAGAGAGAGATAGGACTTCATGCAGTGCGAGGCGGCACGATCGTCGGTGAGCATGAGATTATATTTGCCGGACTGGACGAGGTTATAGAGCTTAAGCACAGTGCTCACAGCAAGGAGGTCTTTGCTGTCGGAGCAATAAAGGCGGCGAAGTTTATAACCTCCAAACCCGCCGGAATGTATTCAATGAATGATTTGATAAGCGAGCTGCAATAGCTTGCCTGCCCGCAGACGGCTGCCGGTTTAAAGCAGCTTGTCTGCGGGTTTTTGATTTTTATCCGATTTGTTTTTTATCATTTCGTACATCTTCTCCAATGCGTCCGAAAGACCGCCCATTCTGTCTATCAATCCGCATTCAACCGCTTTATGCGCAAAAAGCAGCGTTCCCACGTCGTTTGCAATATCGTCCGTTGTGAACATAAGCCGACGAAACTCCTCTCGTGTTATCCTTGAATTTCCCACGATAAACTCAGTTATTCTGTCCTGCATTCTTTCAAAATATCGGAAGGTTTGCGTAACGCCGATTATCATGCCGTTCATGCGCAGAGGGTGTACCGTCATCGTTGCGGTCGGCGCAATGAACGAATAATCCGCCGATACGGCAAGCGGAACACCGATACTGTGACCGCCTCCGAGTACAAGCGACACTGTCGGCTTTTTCATGCCGGCGATAAGCTCGGCTATTGCCAGACCTGCCTCAACGTCACCTCCGACTGTGTTAAGCAATACAAGAAGCCCGTCCGTGTTTTCGTCCTCCTCAACCGCAACAAGCTCCGGGAGAACGTGCTCGTATTTTGTTGTTTTGGTTTGCGGAGGCAGCACGATATGTCCCTCAATCTGACCGATTACGTTAAGGCAGCGTATATTGCCGCGTGGATTTTTTGTCTGAATCATACCGAGATGCTCAACGTTTTCACGTTCGTTTTCGCTTATAGGGTATTCCTCCATTTTGTGTACCTCCCGTATTTGAAAGCTAAATCATTTTTAGTTATTATGTGATATTTTATTGAAATTATGCCATTGACTTTTTGCGGATATAATGTTAATATATAGATATATAAAACAGGCGATTGTAAAAGTTGAGATGTTTCTGCTTGAATTTCGGCTCAAACACCACTCACTCCGTTCGGGAACTCGCCGAAACTCAATCATAAACATCACAAATTCTTAAAAAAAAAGTGTAATTTCTTGTAGGATTTGAGAGTGTTTTTGAGTTTGTTCGGACGAGTTACCGCAAGGGAGGCTTGAGTATAAATAAATTCAAAAACAATATCAAATCCCAAACTTACATTTTACAATTACCTAATATAAATACCGGAAAGGATGATAAAATATGGCAATAACAAAGGAGCTGTTCGGACAGGTTGAGGGCGGCGAGGTTTACAAGTACACGCTTTGCGGGAAAAGCGGCTTGACTGTTGAGATACTAAATCTCGGCGGAATTATAAGGAGTATCATTACAAAGGACAAAAACGGAAACGACGTTGATGTTGTCCTCGGGCGTGAAACACTTGAGGAATACAAGGACAACAAAGGTTGTCTCGGAGTAGCGGTGGGCAGACACGCAAACCGCATAGAGGACAGCCGCTTTACTCTGAACGGAATCGAATATAAGGTAGGCGCAAACGAGGGAAGAAACAGCCTTCATGGCGGATTTATCGGATTTGGCAAAAAGCTGTGGAGCGTGACTGAGGCGGACGGTGACGAGCCGTCGCTGATAATGTCGCTTGTGTCGCCGGACGGTGACGAGGGCTTCCCCGGAACGCTTTCCGTGACAATGACATATACAGTGACAAGCAAAAATTCACTAAAGATACATTATTTTGCAATAAGCGATAAGGATACGGTCTGCAATATGACAAATCACAGCTATTTTAACCTTTCGGGTCATGACAGCGGTACGATTTACGATCAGATCCTACAGCTTAATTCAAGCTTTTACACGCCGAATTGCAGTGAGTGTATGCCGACGGGCGAGGTTGATTCGGTTACGGGAACGCCGTTTGATTTCAGAGTGCCAAAGCCGATAGGACAGGACATAAATGCTGATTTTGAGCAGATTGAGATGTTCGGCGGCTATGACCATAACTTTGCGTTTGACGGCAGAGGCTTCAGGCTTTTCGGTACGGCAAAGAGCCTTGAAACGGGTATCTCGATGGAGATCTACTCCGATCAGAGTGCTATGCAGCTTTACACAGCAAATGCTCTTGCAGAGGGAGTGTATAAGGGCGGCGCGCATTACGGAAAGCATAACGCTTTTTGTCTGGAAACTCAATGCTTCCCCAACGCAATGAAGCACAGCCATTTCCCCGGTCCTGTGCTTAAAAAGAACGAAGCGTACGACACAGTAACAGAGTATCTGTTCAAAACGGAATAATGTGGAAAATACACTGCGCATCTCACCTTCTTTCGGGACTCGGAGTATACACATACGCCATCGCCCCTCAAGAAGGCAATCTGCTTGCGTCTTTTCCACATTATGATTTGTGCCGCTGCGTAGCAGCGGAATGAAGATTAACAAAAAAAACCGCTGCGTTACGGTATGCCCGGCGCAGCGGTTTTTTTTGTTTATCCCTCCATATGCTTGCCCAAAAATCCGGCTGCGGACTCCGCAAGCTTCTCTTCAACCTCGGACGGCTGCTCGTTGTCCTTCATGATGAACAGCACAGAGCCTATGGTGTCGCCCTCCGCAACTATGGGGACTACTACTCCGGCACTGTATTTGTCGCTGCCGTCGGCAACGGTCACAGGCTTTCCGGATTGATAATTCACAAATATCTTGTCACTCATAACCTTGTCAAGGTCGGGCGATACTCTTTTTTCGATTAAATCCTTTTTCGGAACTCCCGATACGGCAATTACGTTGTCACGATCCGTTATGCAGGCACCGTGTCCCGATGCCTTTGCCAACGTTTCAACGTAATCTGCCGCAAAGTCACCCAACTCGCCTATGGGCGAATATTTTTTGAATATAACCTCGCCGTCTTTTTCGGTGTAGATTTCCAAAGGATCTCCCTCACGTATTCTCATGGTGCGACGTATTTCCTTCGGAATAACGACACGTCCCAGATCGTCAATTCTTCTTACAATTCCGGTTGCTTTCATATCTTACTCCTCCATAATATCGAACTTTTACGGTATTTCCGAAAATTTTAGTTTGCTTTATATAATGCGCAGATGATGTCGGATTTTAGCGACAAAGACGGCATTGACTGTGCAATATGCCAAGCAGTGTGAGACTTTCGGAAACTGCCTTATATTGACCGCATAAATAGATTAATGCAATCGAACACCTGATTAAGCTGAAATCAAGCACATGAAGCTTAATCAAGCGTATATAGTTACCACGATTTTATTATGGTTTTTCAGCTTGAATAATATTCATATTTTTTGTTTTGAAAATAAAAAAATAACTATCATAGCTGCCGTTCAGCTGCACTGCACTTCAATAGGCGGACTTTTTATCCGTTAAAAAATTGAAAAATTTTCCGATAGATAAAAAGAACCGAGTAAAATCATTACATCGGTTCTTAAATGAGCAAATCTGTAAGCCGGGTTCTGTATTTGACGGCTATCTATCTTGTTCCGTCGTTACCGGCGGACTCATGCCTTGTGACGGGAACGGTCGAGCAGACCTTTTATGTTCCCTAAGTTGCTCCGGATGGGGTTTACACGGGAATTCAGTTACCATCATCCCTGTGAGCTCTTACCTCACATTTCCACACTTACCGCCGATAGGGCGGCGTTTATTTTCTGTTGCACTGTCCTTGAAGTCGCCTTCACCGGCCGTTAGCCGGCATCCTTGCTCTGCGGAGCCCGGACTTTCCTCACCGTGATTGGCGGCGCAGCCGTCTGACTTACTCACTGATATATTTTATCATATTTTTATGAGATTTGCAAGTATTTTATTCAAGAACATACACAACGCAGTCACGAATACCGAATTGATTTACCTCGGCAACCGTACCCTCGTAGCAAAGGTCAATTTTGTTGCCCTTTATCGAGCCGCCTGTGTCCTCTGCGCTTGCTACGCCGTATACCCATGAGCCGTCTGCTGCGGCAACGTATACCTTTGAGCCTAAGGGAACAACACTTGGGTCAACCGCAACTATTCCATGACCGAGCTGATTGCCCATAGCCGATACCGTGTATCCGCCGTTTTCTGACGGGTGAGTGGAGTATGCGGTTGCACGCATTGTGATCTTTTTTGTGTATCTATATCCTGCAATCGTATTGCCCGACTCTGAGGCTGCCGGTGCTGCCGATGCTGTGGCAACGGTATTTCCCGGCTTTGTGCCCTTTAAAACGACCTTGTTTACCGGAGCTTCCGTTATATCCTCGGAAACTACCTGTCTGTCAACCTCGCTGCCGTCCTTAAGAGTTACCTTATGTACTATGGTTTTTACGCCCTCTGAGCCTTCTGTTTTAACCTTTGTTTCGCCTGCGGGAAGAGTGCTGTCCTCTACGTATTCCGTTTCAAAAGGAACAGCCTCGGTGGTGGTTTCTTCCTTCTCGTTTACCTCAACAAGCTCAATTCTTCCGTCCTGTGACGTTACCTCGTCCATTTCGCCGACAGTGATTCCTGCCTCGGCAAGAGCCTCCTTTGCGTCTGCCTTTGTAACTGAAACGACCTGCTCGCCGTCCTTTGTTTTTACAGTTATCTGACGTCCTCTTTTTACAACTATGTTTGCGTCATCGGTTACGTCCGAGGCAATGGGGACGTTCAGCTTGTCCGATTCTCCGACGCTGACACCGTTGTCAGCAAGAATTTTCTCAACACTTTTTGTGTGTGTTTTTATAACCGTTGTTTCATGACTTCCGTTAAATTCGTCAATTTCCGTAAGAGTTATTTCATTTGCACTCGCCGTATACACAAAGCATGATGATACGACAGATGCTGCCGCGATAACAGAAATCACCGCCGCCCTTTTCTTTGCTCTGCGGCGCTTGTTAAGCTGCCTGCGCTTTCTTATGTCCTGAATTAAATTGAATTTCTGCTCGTCCATTTAAATTTCATTCCTTTCAGATAGTTCATAATACGTAATTGCGAAGTATCGCAATTATTTTTCCACGGATTTACTGTTAATTCAAATTACCGATATAGTATACTACAGATTTGTTACTTTGTCAAGACTTTTGTTACATTTTTGTTACAAAAAGATTTCAAAAGCGATATATTTGTGTAATATATCTGGTTTAAATTAGCAATAAATATGGATAATATATGCAGAATTACGTATAAAAAACAAATAAACGGCAAAAATATAAGCAGATATTGTTGGAGTATGCCGCCGTATGGCGGAGGAATGGAGATATATATGAAGGATCTTACAAAAAAGGTAGTAATATTAAATAATTTTTCGTCGCCGTATATATGCGAGGCGATAATCGTGCTGAAGGATTACAATCCGAAGCTTGAGGGGAGAGTTATCGACGAGGCGGAGCGGGTTGTTGCGGAATATCTTGAAAACCATACTGTAAAGAAAGAGCATTTGCCGAGGAAATCGGCAAATGCTCGAAGAAGAAAAAATCGTCCGCATTTGACAGCGGCTGTGCTTATATCGCTTGCCGCATTGGCAGCGGCAGGTGTATTTTATTTTATTGCAAGGTAAAATGCTCGTCCATGTACGAAATATATTCACGGTAAGCCGTTGATGCCGTTGATGCACTGCTGTAGGTGAAATTGTAGGATATTGCGATGTTGTTTGCCACGATACATTTTCTGTGGTTTATAATATCGTTTTCCGAGGTTTCGACAACATACCATCCATCGCCGGCTCTGGAGTATTTAACCTTGCCGGTTTGCTGCTTTGCATATTGGCTCATAAGCTCACGTGCCGCAGCGGAAACAGGTCCCTCCTCGGTAAGCGTGATTGACGCTCCGCCGCTTTTGTCGTAAAGGTTCAGACGTTCGCTGCCGCCGGGATTTTGCTGAATGAACATTGACGGATACGGAAATACCGCACCTGAGCTGCATTTAAACTCACGGTAGCCGTCGGCATTCATTTCCGCTGTGATCGCATACGCCGTTGAGGTGGGAACGGCCGTGACGACTGCTCCCGATTTGTCTGTCGGGGCAGGGGAGGGTGACGGGACTGCTGTGGCGTTAATCTCGACTGAGCCGTCCTTTGTCCTCCATGCCGCATTTTCGGATTTGTCCGTTGTTACCTTATATGTTATTATCGCTATGATAAGTATGCAGAACAAAATAATAAATATCACGGCAAGTATATTTGTTCGTCTTGTGTTTGCTTTATTCTTTTTTTCTTTTAATTTTTTCTCTTTTTCCTGAAGCTTTTGCTTACGGTTAAGGCGTTCCTGTTTCAATTCGTCCGCTTTCCGGCGGCGCATCTCATTATCCGATTTTTGACTCTGACGCACCGACTGTCCGCAGCGGTCGCAAAAGCGCTTCCCGTCTTCGAGCTTTCTTCCGCACTTTTTGCAATACATTTGCGAGCCCCCATAATTTATGTTTTATACTAATCTCCATTTCACCGCCATGCGGCGGCACAAATCATAATGTTGAAAATAAGCCTGTCATCACTTTTGCTCCGCAAAAGCCGCTTCTTGGCGGTGAGTACAGATTGCTCTTTTGAGGAGCACCGATGTATGTCGATACTTCAAGCTCCGATAAAGGGCAAGATGCGCCGCTTATTTTTCACATTATATATATTATCATAAAAACAACCTGTTGACAATAGTAAAAAATATTACATTTATATTTCATTTTCGATGTCAGTTCATCGGAGTGAGTGTCATGTCCTCGCCCTCGGAGATCAGCCTTGAGTCGCTGTCGAGGTTAAAGGTATATGAATTTCCGTCAAGCTTGCTTAAATCCTGGGATTCGATGACGCTGTTTCTTGCGTTGACTATCCTGAACATTCCGCTGCCGCTGAGCCTGTATCGGCCGGCGGCGAGCTGTGACGGGCAAAGATATGTGCCCGGAGCAAGCTTTTGCGCTTCGCCGGACGGCTGATTGGAAACATTGCTCAAGCCCTCCGCATAGCCGGAAAGAGCCTCCTTTTCTGCTTTTGCCGATGCAAGTTGCTTGTCAAGCTCCGCAATTTTTGATTCATAATCGGATATTTCCGCACTGTAGGAGGTGAGAACGGAGTTCTTGTCCTCGTTTTCCTTTATAAGAGCGTTGCCGGCGTCGATTGTTGCAAGGTATTCATTTTTTTGCTTTTCAAGGCTGTTGTTTTGATCCTTAAGCTGCTTTATTTCGGAATTAAGGATAGCTTGTGCGGCAAGAAGCTGACTGCCGTCCTTTCCTTGCCCGTATACAAAAACACAGCCGCAGGCGCATATAACCGCCGTTGCGGCGGCAAACCAAGCGTTGAATGATTGCATAGTAATCCTCTCCTTCGCCGCTTATAAACGGCGTAAATTAATTTAAGCTCCTGCCGGGGTCAACGTTGCCTTGCAGTTTATTTTGACCGTATACCCGGACTTAAGCGTAACACGTGTTGGTGTATCTGTACTCAAAGCGGTATTCACCCTTACCTCATGCTCTGCGGTGGAGGCAATAAGACTGCCGGTGCCGATAATGTCATAGCTACCCTCAGGAATGTTTTTGCCGACACTGTACGTTCCGGGCGTAAGCTCGAGGGCAAGACCGCCCGACTGAGCCTGCTTGAGTGCTTCAAGCTCCTGATTAAGGCTGTAAAGCTCGTCATTTTTAGCCTGAAAGGTTTCCTTTGCAGCTTGCAGAATTGCCTCCTTTGAACGCTTTGCGTCGTCGAAATCGTTTATAGAGCTGTTTTTCTCCTGGGAGTCGAGTGCCTGCTGAGCAAGCGTCTGCATTTCATCGTTAAGCATTCTGTTTTCCGCATCTGCCGACATATACTCTGAATCGGACGAACGCAGCCGGGAAAGAAGAATATCCGTTGTATCGTCGTTGTCCGCTCCGAAGGAGGCGGCGTAAAATGAGCCGCACAATATCAGCGATGCTGCAAAAATACAGCAGGAGCAAAACAACAGACGGCTTATACCACGTTCGGGAAATTCGTATATCTCCTCAATCAGCGCATCATCGATATTAAAATGAAACCTCAAGCGAGATGCAGAGCCTGTCATGGTAAATGCAGCATCGGTAGTATCAATATTAAGATCAGATTTTAAACGGTCGGTATTGCCGCCCTTTTTTGCTTCAGTGCGATTTTTTTCGTTTTCCGCATTTCCGTAGTATTCGGCGATTGCCTCCTCCTCGGCAGCGGACGATATGTTGTCGTTTGACATAAAATCACCCCATTGTCTGATTAATTATAGGTTTTCACCAGGAATGTATCCTTAAATTGATAGGAAAAGCTCTCGTATGATTTGTATGCTTTTCCGTAATCATCAAAAATTCCGAAAACGGTAGGTCCGGAGCCGCTCATGAGGGCACCGAGTGCGCCGTCGGAGAGCATTTTTGTCTTAATGCCCCTTATAATCGGATGCAGCCGCTCCGTCACGCTTTCCATTACGTTGCACAGATTGGCGGAAATTTCACGCAAATCATTTCTGGCTATTGCGTCCGCCATTGCCGCAGTATCGGGACGCTTTGATATTTCTGCGCTGTCTATAGCCTCGTAAACAGCCGCCGTTGAAATGTTCAAAAACGGCTTTACCATAAGAATATCAAACGGCTGCGGCGAATGTAGGGGAGTGAGACGCTCGCCTATGCCGCACGACAGTTGAGTACCGCCTGTAATGCAGTAGGGAACGTCCGCTCCAAGCTCCGCACCGACAGCGCAAAGCTCCTCAAGCGTAAGTCCGGCGTTGTACAGCTTGTTAAGTGCAAGCAAAACGGCGGCGCAGTTTCCGCTGCCTCCCGCAAGACCTGCCGCAACGGGGATGTTCTTATGTATCATTATCTTTGCTCCGCCTTTTATGCCTGTTTTTTTGAAAAATATCTCGGCAGCCTTGTAGGCAAGGTTTTTGTTGTTATTCGGGAGGTATTTTAAGTTGGTGGAAAGGAAAATCCCGCCGGGGATTTTATCCACCAAAATCAAATCAAAAAGGCTGACAGTCTGCATTATCATTTCAACGTCATGATAGCCGTCACTGCGGCGGCCGAGAACGTCGAGGGTAAGATTTATCTTTGCATGGGAGCGTGCGATTGCTCTGTTGCCCGTTACTATTATTTCGTCTTTTATCATGTGCGATACCTCCTTATTAAACGCAAATTTATTTTTCAAGCGTTTCATGGGATTTATCAACTACCGCCTTTATATAAGCGTCATCGATAATATCCTCACATTCCTCTTTTTTCAGATATGCCAGATATTCTATATTTCCCTCCGGCCCTCTCACCGGAGAAAACGACAGCCCCGCAACGTGGAAACCGAACTCACGTGCAAAGCCGAGAACGTTTTTTACAACACTGTAATGAATGTTAATATCACGAACAACGCCCTTTTTGCCTACCTGACCCTTGCCCGCCTCAAACTGCGGCTTTATCAGCGCAACAACCTCTCCGCAATCCTTCAAAAGATCGTAAGCGACCGGCAACACAAGACGCAGCGATATAAACGAAACGTCTATCGACGCAAAATCAAGCTGACAGCCTATATCATCGGGAGTTACGTATCTGATGTTGGTGCGCTCCATGTTTACTACTCTTTCGTCGCTTCGCAGCTTCCAGGCAAACTGCCCGTAGCCTACGTCAACGGCAAAAACCTTTGCCGCTCCGTTTTGGAGCATACAGTCTGTGAAGCCGCCGGTTGATGCGCCTATATCCATTGCTGTCTTGCCCTCAAGTGTTATCGGAAATTCCGACATTGCTTTTTCAAGCTTAAGACCGCCTCGTGAAACGTATTTTAATTTTTCGCCTCGGATTTCGGGAACGGTTTTTTCATCATCAACCATCATTCCCGCCTTATCGCATTTTTGATTGTCTATAAAAACCTGACCCGCCATAATGAGCGCCTTTGCACGCTCACGGCTCTCGGTCATCCCTCTGCTTACCAGCAGAGCGTCCAGCCGTATCTTTGACATATTCGGTAATTTCCTCGCTTCCCAGTCCGTATTTTTTATCAAGCTGCTCCGTTGTTCCCTGACGTATGATGTCATCTGGGAATGCAAATATTTTCATGGTGCAGCGTATTCCGCTTTCCTCAAGCAGCGCTGCAATCATAGAGCCGACGCCGCCGATTTTTGCGTTGTCCTCAATTGTTATAAGATGCCCGGTTTTCCGCACACTGCCGATGATTGATGCCGTATCGAGAGGCTTTATCGTTGGCAGAGCCAAAAGGTCGCAGTGTATTCCGATTTTTTCGAGAGCGTCGCATACCTCGGCGGCTTTTTTAACCATTCTCCCGGAGGCGATTACCGTAAAATCATCGCCGCTTTTCAGAACGACCGCACGTCCGTAAGAAAAATACGGAACGGGACCGCCGTACTGCGATGAGCCTCGCGGATATCGTATCGCTATCGGACCGCTGTGTACGTTTATCGCATAATCGAGCATTTGCTCAAGCTCCGTCAGATTGCATGGGGACAGTATGCTCATGTTCGGCATATGCGACAGATATGAAATATCATATATGCCCTGATGAGTTTCTCCGTCCGCACCGACTATTCCCGCTCTGTCGACGGGGAATACCACGTGAAGATTTTGCAGACATACATCGTGCAGCGTCTGGTCGTATGCACGCTGCAAAAATGATGAGTAAAGCGGTATCACGGGTATGTATCCCCCCGCGGCAAGACCGGCGCTAAGCGTTACTCCGTGCTGCTCCGCAATGCCCACGTCGAAAAACCTGTCCTTGTAAAGCTCCGCAAAGTTTTCAAGTCCCGTGCCGTGCGGCATTGCTCCCGTAACGGCGATAACCTTCTCGTTAAATCGTGCTATGCGGCAAAGAGCCGAGCCGAAGCGGGCACTGTAGGTTTCGGCAGACGGAGAAGTCTTGCCGGTTTCCTTGTCAAAGGCGGAAATCCCGTGGAATTTCTGAGGGTCGTTTTCTGCCGGAGAGTATCCCTTGCCCTTTTTTGTGCGGACATGAAGAAGTATAGGCTTTTGCTCCTCCTTTGCGTATTCAAGACAGGAAATCAGCGACGGTAAGTCGTGACCGTTTATAGGACCCATATAAATAAATCCCAAATCGTCAAAAAGCGTGGTCGGTATGACGAGGCGGCGTATTTGACGCTTTATATTTTTCAAAAGGTTCGCCGTAAGCTTGCCGCCCACAGGGAGCTTTGAGAGCAGCTCCTCAACGGCATGCTTTGATTTGAAGTAAAACGGAGAAATTCGCAGGTTCCGCAGATGCCTTGAAATTGCTCCGACGTTTTTTGTTATCGACATTGCATTGTCGTTTAATATGAGTATGAGCGGTGTTTTTCTGCTGCCGGCGTCGTTCATTGCCTCGTACATCATTCCGCCCGTAAGCGCTCCGTCACCGAAAAGCGCAGCAACGCTGTATTTTTCGTTGTTCAAATCCCTTGCACGTGCAAGGCCGAGAGCCGCCGAGATGGAGGTCGAGCTGTGACCGGTGTTAAAGCAGTCGTATTCGCTTTCGTCACGCTTCGGAAAGCCGGAAAGACCTCCGAACTGCCGCAGCGTATCGAAGCTGTCGCGGCGTCCCGTAAGAATTTTATGCACATATGACTGATGCCCGACGTCAAAAACAATCTTGTCCTTCGGGAAATCAAATACCCTGTGCAGTGCAACCGTAAGCTCCACAACTCCGAGATTTGAGGCGAGATGCCCGCCGGTTTTTGAAACATTATCCGTAAGAAATTCCCTCAGCTCCCTGCAAAGCGGCTCAAGCATAGCCTCAGGCAGTGCTTTGAGATCGGCGGGGGAGTTGATTTTATCTAAAATTTTCATCGTAAACGCAGATCCTCTTTTCATATATGCAGCGACAGTACACCGCTGCTCTAACTCAAAATAAATTACCGATATTTTGTACAAAATTATATCATATTTAATGTTAAAAGTCAATTAAATAAGTGTAAAGAATTATAAATACTTCTATATAATGACTGCTGAACAATTATGAAACGCAGCCACATAGCGGCTTAAAAGTGTTTCATAATTGTTCAGGTGCAAGGTTTTTTCATAAATATGAAAAAATCCTTGCGCCCCAAATAAATATTTTGCTCTCAAAATATTTATTTGGGCAGACTTTATCAATGCGAACTGTGTAAAATCTCTGATTTTACACGAAAAATTTTGACAATAGTCATAATTTTTCCAAATGCGATTGAAAATCGCATTTGTTCAGTGAGCATTATTT
>JAXDRV010000001.1:0-5008 GCA_034090805.1 Clostridia bacterium | reverse complement strand
TTATTATATCAGAATTTAGTGCGTTTGTCGACTGTACTTAAAGTATAACACTCCATAAATGCAGATTGTTGTTGTACTGTTAGCGCGTGTCTTTTGGGCTTTTCCCAGTTGTGTGATTTTTTGATTTCGTTCATCACGTTGTCGGTAGGATTTGTTCTTATGTACCCATCACGCATCGCAACGGTAAATATAGGATGCAGAATGGTGTGTATTATCTCCATACTATTCGGTTTGAAACCGCCGTCAGTAATAAGAGAGTTGTAGAATTTTAATATATCAGTATATCTGATAGCAGAAATCTTTTTAAGCCCTAAGTTTTCTGACACATATTTTTTATACATATATTTATAGTTAGTTCTTGTAGATTGCTTTAGTCCTACCTTGTTTTCAATATATTCATCAAAGAAAGAATTTAAGGTCATCCTCTTTGCTTCTGATGAATTTATGCCGTCTTGCTTATCTCTCTCAATTTGTTGTATCAATTCCCTCAAGCAAAACTCAGATTGCTTTCCCTTTGGAGCTTTATCAATTTGTGTTAATCTCCAACTGTAAATGCTTCTGTTAGTTCCGTCAATTTCGGTATATTTATACTCATACATACCATTGGCTCGCTGATACTCGCCCTTGTTAAGTATTCTGCCCTTGTTATCTCGTCTGCTTGCCACTGTGTTTACCTCCCCTATTATGCGGATACCCCATAAGGGTGCATCCGCATACAGATTTTATATAAAGCTGATTTTGTTTAGCCATTTTTCAAATAGTTTCCGTTTTATGACTATTTGATGACCTTTGTGTAAAATGAAATCTAAACTGCTATCATTAGTAATTATTTCACGAAGCTTGTGAGTGCCTATGCACGAGAACTCAGCCGCTTCCTCTATTGTAAGACCGTACTTCTTATGGATTGGTATATCATACTTATATTCTCTCATTTAAAAAGTCCTCCCGAAAAGTATTGCGTTTGATTAGGTAGCAATATCTCGTAAACAAAGTATATTGCTCTGTGCCTTTTTAGGCTTCGATATTAAGAATTAAGATTTATACACATCACCTCTTTTCGTTGTGAAAGTCCGAAGAAATCGAATTTAATTCGGTATTATCCTACAAACGTCGAGGCTTAAAAGCTTGTATTTACCTTGCTTTTCAACACCTACTCGAAGTTTCGAGGTCATTTGATCTATAATCAAGATAGATGCTTGCCAAGTCAAAACCTCTCGATTTGGATTTCATTATGTAATAAATATCATCCTTATAATCAAGCTTAACACCGGTTGCTTTTAAGCATATCCCCTTGTAGTAGTTAACTACATTCATAAGGTATTTACGCCCACTGCTTTTGAGGTGGTCTTTAATTGCAGTTATAGCTCTGAGCTTTTCGTTAAAGTTGTACTTGTCCGTGCTATAAGCAATTTTTGCCAGTTTAATTCTAACATTGTCGTCGCTATCGGGATTGAACTCTTTATCAGATTGCGACACCCTTTGATATATAAGATTAAGTACCTTTCAAGGAAATAGTATATATTTCAAAATTGGTTAAAATCGATTTTAAAATATATTTTTTTAACATTTAATTGAAAAAAGTCACTGTCGTGACTATCAGTAAAAAGGAGGATAAGAAAATGATTTTATCAACAATTGATGTAATGGGCTATAACCAAAAGCCCAAAAACTCGGAAATAGGAAAAATAAGCAACCGTATTACAGCACAAATACATCAGATAAATAATTTAAAAGAATTTGCAGAGCGTATATCAAATGAAGGTTATACATGGTGTCCCGCTGTTTTTAACGGCTCAAGACAAATCCGTAATTTTGTGAGTGCACAATTTATTGCTCTTGACTTTGACGGAGGCGTAAGCTTCAGTAGCATATCCGAAAGAGCAAAAGAATATATGCTCCCCATACTCTTTGCATATGAAACCTTTTCGGGAGTGGATATGGACAAATTCAGAATTGTATTCGTACTTGATGAAATTATAACGGACATAGATACATTTGAAGCAGTAATAGGTATGTTTATGATGATATTTCACGAATGCGATAAATCATGTAAGGATGCGTCAAGAATGTTCTTTGGTGGTAAGAGATTAATTTATTATAATCAGAATGAAGATTTCGTTGACAGTCAAAACCTTGTTATGAATTTTTCGTTATATTGTAATGATAAATACAAAAATCACTATAAGGAGCGTATAGAAAAATTCCAAAACGATCATAGAGGTATCAGTAAAAATTCGCCATTTTCATTTAATAATAAAACTACAAATGGCGAAAATTTACCAAAAAATCATAAGCCATACAGACGTGATACCATTGACGAGCTATATAAAAATTGCCGATTATACAAAGAATTTGCGGATGATACGGAATGGCTGTATTATAACCAGTTATACGGCATTGCGACAAATCTTATTCATGTCTAAACCGGAGCGAAGATGTTTTTAAAACATATCGATGAATCGGTATATGATACGTATAAAAGGAATTGGAGATTTTATACTAAATATTTTAAAGACAGAAACTATATGCCGATGCGATGTGAAAAGTTTTGCCCTTACTGCAAATGCTGTCATCACGGAAACAATATGCTTGATACGGCAAAAATCAAACGTAAGGAGATAATATGTTTAAAAGAACCGGAATACTGTGATATTGCCGATGTTCAGGCTGAATTAAAATACTACTTTTACAAAGCCGTGAACAGTGATGATAATAAAATACATATCATTAAGGCGCAGACTGCTATAGGGAAAACGCATCTTTATCTCAATTATCTTAAAACCGCCGATAAACCGTGTATTATTGCTGTACCGACAAATAAATTGAAAAATGAGGTTTATGAGGAATGTGTGAAGTCGGGTATTAATGCGATGGAAACACCGTCAATCTATGAAATCAAGGACAGTATCCCACAGGAAATATATACGCATATCGACTATTTATATAATACAGGCAATCACCGTAAGGTTATGGAATATATAAAATCAAAATCAGATACGGTTTCTGCATTAGCCGACTTTGTCAAAACAACAAAAAATGTAAAACAGTTTAAAGGGCATATTATTACAACTCATCATAAGGTGTTGTATGCGTCTTATGAATGGTTGAAAAATTATAATATCATTATAGATGAGGATATATTAAAAACGATTATAAAAAATCAGATTTCTGTCGATATATCGGATATAGAGGAGCTTCTTGAAAACAGAATTTCCAAAAGGGTAAGAGAACGGCTTTTAAAGATCATTGAGCTTGCAGATGACAATACACTGTTTTCGTTAGAGCCGACAGGAAACTGTAATACTGATGCGAAGTTTAATCTTAACGCACTTCTTAATGCAGAGAAATTTTATTCAGACGGCAAACGTGTTGTTTTTTACAAAACTCCCACACTTAAAAATTTAAGATATACTATTCTTTCGGCAACGGCGGACGAATATATTTACACAAAATATTTCGGCTGTGATCGAGTTGAGTTCCATTCATGCAAAACAGCAAAATACAAAGGAAGACTGGTGCAATACTTTGACCATTCCTACAGCAGGCGATACATGGAGAATAACGAAAACGAGTATGCGAATATCAAAGAATTAATAGGAGATATACAGAAAATCACATTCAAGAAATACTCCGATGATGAGGACGGAATACATTTCGGGAATTCAGAGGGCTGTAACTGCATGAAAGGACAAGACATTGCCGTTATAGGAACACCCCACATGGCGGATTTTTTATATATACTGCTTGGGTATTATATGGGATACAGCGGAAATACCGACAAGCTTCGATATAGAGAAACGGAACACAACGGATATAAATTCTGGTTTTATACATATGATAATGAACTGCTTAGGAGAATACAGCTTTGGATGATTGAGAGCGAGCTTGAGCAAAGTGTTGGCAGAGCGAGGCTGCTGCGTGAGGAGTGCACCGTGCATTTGTTCAGCGATTTCCCGCTGAGGCAGGCTGAGCTTGTGCGTATGTGAATGGAACAATGACTTACATTTTAAGGAGAAATGCAAGTGTATAAGAATATTTCAGGCAAATTACACTGTTGCATGGTTTACCGTTTAAATCAAAAATAAAGGTTGATAAATTTGCAAATATATGATATACTTAATACAAAGACAGAACCATTGCGGGAGGTGTTACCATGTTACTGAACAACGGAAAGAAGAGAATACCTATCGGATACGAGGATTTCAAGCAAATAATAGACGGACAATTTTATTATGTGGATAAGTCCATGTTTATCTATGAACTGCTCCATAACGGCGGGCAGAATAACCTTATCACAAGACCACGGCGTTTCGGAAAGACACTTAATTTCAGTATGCTGAAATATTTCTTTGACATAACCGAAAAGGATAATGCTTATTTATTCGACGGCTTGAAAATTTCGGAGTATTATGACGAGCTTGCGATGTACAGGAACACTCACCCTGTTATCACGCTGTCACTAAAGTGCGCTAAACAGGGAGATTATGAAATGGCAATTGATAGTATATGCCGAGAAATCCGTATGCAGTTTCATAAATATCGTTTCATTTTGAATAGTGATAAATTGACAAACGAGCAAAAGGCGGCATATAAAAGTATATTGTCATATGAAAATTCCAACGAGAAAACGTTTAATAGGTCAATCGGAGATTTATGTATTTATCTTAAACAGTATTACGGTGCAAATACAATCATACTGATAGACGAATACGATGTTCCGCTTGAGGATGCGTATTTTTCGGGATATTATGATAAAATGGTGCGGTTTATACGTTCGCTTTTCGAGTCGGCATTAAAGACAAATCCGGCACTTGAGTTTTCGGTTATAACAGGTTGTCTGCGAATATCAAAGGAGAGCATTTTCACGGGCTTAAACAATCTTGAGGTAAATTCAATATTGACAGATGCTTTTTCCGAAAACTTTGGATTCATACAGTCCGAGGTTGATGAATTACTGAGTTATTACGATATAGAAAACAAAAAAGATTTGATTAAACGGTGGTATGAC